>JANOYE010000195.1:0-16944 GCA_031428695.1 Rhodoferax sp.
AAATTGACAAATGAAAAAAGGCTCCCGAGGGAGCCTTTTTCATTTTGGCGGAAACGGAGGGATTCGAACCCTCGATGAGGCTCTACACCCCATACTCCCTTAGCAGGGGAGCACCTTCGGCCACTCGGTCACGTTTCCTGATTAGTCAGATTCAGCCGTCGAATCGAGCTGTGATTATCTCACGTCTTATCTCTCGCCTGGTCGCCATTCCTTTCGCGCCCCTCATTTCGCCGGGGCTTGGTCCAAGTCAAAGGCCTTGTGCAGGGCGCGCACCGCCAGCTCCATGTATTTTTCGTCGATCACCACCGAGGTCTTGATTTCGCTGGTGGAAATCATCTGGATGTTGATGCCCTCTTCACTCAGCGAGCGAAACATTTTGGCTGCAATGCCGACGTGGCTGCGCATGCCGATGCCGACGATGGAGACTTTGCAGATTTTGGTGTCGCCTTGAATGTCTTGCGCGCCCAGGCTGGGCAGCACTTTGGCCTTGAGCAAATCCATGGCTTTGGGGTGGTCACCCCGGTTCACGGTGAAGCTGAAATCCGTCTTACCATCCTTGCTGATGTTTTGGATGATCATGTCGACTTCGATGTTGGCCTCGGCCACGGCGCCCAGAATCTGGTAAGCGATGCCGGGTTTGTCGGGCACGCCCAGAATGGAGATTTTGGCTTCGTCGCGGTTGAACGCGATGCCTGAAACGATGGCTTGTTCCATGTGTTCGTCTTCCTCAAATGAAATCAGGGTGCCGGATGCGGCTTCTTCGTTGATGTCGATGTCCCAAGGGGTGAAACTGCTTAAGACGCGCAGCGGCACCTTGTATTTGCCGGCGAACTCCACTGAGCGGATTTGCAGCACTTTGGAGCCAAGCGACGCCATCTCCAGCATCTCCTCAAAACTTACAGTACGCAGGCGCCGCGCTTCGGGCACAACGCGCGGGTCAGTGGTGTAGACGCCGTCCACATCGGTGTAAATCAGGCATTCCTGCGCCTTCATCGCCGCAGCCACGGCGACGGCTGAGGTGTCAGACCCGCCCCGGCCCAGCGTGGTGATGTTGCCCGCATCGTCCACGCCTTGAAAACCAGTGACGATAACGACTTTGCCCGCCGCCAGATCGGCGCGCACCCGGGTGTCGTCAATCGACTCAATGCGCGCTTTGGTGTAGGCCATGTTGGTGCGAATCGGCACTTGCCAGCCGGCGTAACTCACCGACTGCATGCCTTCGCCCTGCAAAGCGATGGCCAGGAGCGCGCTGGAGGCCTGCTCGCCGGTAGCGGCCAGCATGTCAAGCTCGCGGCCATAGGCGTCGCCGGTTTTCTCGGGCGCCAACTCTTTGGCGAGCCCCAATAAACGATTGGTTTCGCCGCTCATGGCACTGGGGACGACCACCATTTGGTGGCCAGCACGCGCCCATTTGGCGACGCGTTTGGCGACGTTGCGAATGCGCTCGGTGGAGCCCATCGACGTGCCGCCGTATTTGTGAACAATCAAAGCCATGGAAGGAAGGAAAAAGCGGGTGAAAACCCAGGCAAAAAAACCTAGGGATTGTACCAAGCCAAAACGAGGCCTTCGCGCTTGACGAAGCCCGCGCCCACCTTGATATGGATTTGGTGGCCACGGGTGGTGCAGGCGGTGATTTGCGCCAGCAGTTCGTCCAACTGCGCGGCATTGGGAATCACGTTGTACTGGGCCTTCAACCAATGCCGAAGCACGTTGGCCAGCCGGGGGCGGGAAAGCTGTTGAAGTTTTGCGATCACGGGTTGTTGGCTGTTCAGCGCCGAGACGGCCTCAAGATCAACCTGCCCAAATTCATTGATCAGCGCCTGCGCCTGCGCTGCGTGCGCGCTGCTGCGGGTGAAGGTGGCGCGAAATTGCGGGAATACTTCCGCCAATGCAGGCAGCAGGCGCGCCCGAATATGGTTGCGGGTGAAGCGCTCATTGGCATTGCTCGGGTCTTCAATGAAATTTTGCCCCTGCACGGCCAGCCATTCGCGGATGGCATGGGCTGGCACGTCGAGCAAAGGCCGATGGAAATCCAGGCCGCCTCGGCGCCACTGAGGGGCCATGCCCGAGAGGCCCGCCAGCCCGGCGCCTCGACCCAGCGCCAGCAGCAGCGTCTCGACCTGGTCATCAGCATGTTGGGCAGTTGCTATTGATTTAATAGCTGACTGCGCGTCTTCTGCGAGACCCAGCGCCACCAACTCCTTATACCTTGCAATTCTGGCCGCATCTTCGGGGCTTTGGCCCGGCGCAGCGCCAGCACTCACGCGCGCCACGCGCAACGGCACCGCAAGCTCGGTGCAAACGCCTTCGCAGTGCCGTTGAAAATCCATCGCCGCAGTTTGCAGGCCATGGTTGATATGCAACGCGATCACCTGCCCCGGCCATTTCTGGGCCGTGGCCACCAGCAGCGCTGTCGAATCGGCACCGCCGCTGAACGCAATGCCGAGTGGCAACTGCGGCGAAAAATTAGCAATGGC
This sequence comes from Rhodoferax sp., assembly GCA_031428695.1. Classification (GTDB taxonomy): domain Bacteria; phylum Pseudomonadota; class Gammaproteobacteria; order Burkholderiales; family Burkholderiaceae_C; genus JANYCG01. The sequence continues at coordinate 2,478 of JANOYE010000195.1, forward strand.
CTGAGAGAAGGTGGTGCTCACGAAAACTGCTCAAAAAATCGCGCCCAAGCGGGCAGGCCGAAAAGCCCGCAGTGAAGCGCATTCCAGAATTCGCTATTTTGCGGACGTTCGGCCCGCCGAACGGCGCTCGACCGGGCGCTCATTTGGACGCTCAACCGCGCGCTCAGCCAGCCGCTCCTGTTGGCGTTCGCGCCGGTCAATGGCGGCCAGGCTCCGCTCCGACCCCGACTCGGCCTTGGTGTCAATGAATTTGCCGTAACTTTGCAGGCGCTCATAACGGCGTTCCAACAGCTCTTTGACCTTGAGGTCGCTGACTTGGCGCAACGCGTCTGTCAGCGCGCGTTTGACAAACGCCGCCATCTGTTTGTGGTCGCGGTGCGCGCCACCCACGGGCTCGTTGATGATTTTGTCGACCAAGCCAAACGCTTTTAAGCGGTGCGCGGTAATGCCCAGCGCTTCAGCGGCTTCTTGCGCTTTGTCGGAGGTCTTCCAAAGGATCGACGCGCAACCCTCCGGGCTGATCACGGAGTAAATCGAATACTGCGGCATCAGCACCATGTCGGCCACGGAAATCGCCAACGCGCCGCCTGAGCCGCCTTCACCAATGATGGTGGTGATGATCGGCACCTCCAGCTGCGCCATCTCGAAAATATTGCGGCCAATGGCTTCCGATTGCCCGCGCTCCTCGGCGTCAATGCCGGGGTAGGCACCGGGCGTATCGACAAACGTGAACAGGGGCAATTTGAACTTCTCGGCCAGCTTCATCAGGCGCAGCGCCTTGCGGTATCCCTCGGGCTTGCTCATGCCGAAGTTGCGCAAGCCACGCTCCTTGGTGTCGCGGCCCTTTTGTTGGCCCAGCACCATGCAAGGCGTGCCGTTGAAGCGCGCCAGGCCGCCCACAATGCTCTGGTCGTCGGCAAAATGCCGGTCGCCGTGCAATTCGACGAAATGGGTGAAGATCTCGTCTATGTAGTCCAGCGTGTACGGGCGCTCGGCGTGCCGCGCGATCTTGGTGATCTGCCAGGCCGTCAAGTCGCTGTAAATGTCTTTGGTCAACTGCTGGCTCTTCTTGGCCAACTGGTCGATTTCGGCCGAGATGTCTACGGCAGACTCGGTTTGCACATACCTCAGCTCTTCAATCTTGTTTTCGAGTTCGGCAATCGGTTGCTCGAAGTCGAGGAAAGTCTTTTTGGCCAAATCTAGCTCCTCTCTTTGTTCAATATTCGACCGGTAGCGGATCCAACGAGCGCCAAATATACCAAGTTGCGACGCTGCAGAACGGCGCCCAGGCGGCAGCGACCTCGCGGGCGTCGCTTCGGCTGACAGCTTCGCCTGAAAAATAATTCTTGCTGATGCCGTTGATCAGCCCCACGTCATCCAAGGGCAAGACGTTGGGGCGCATCAGATGGAAGATCAAAAACATCTCGGCGGTCCAGCGGCCAATGCCGCGAATCGCGATGAGTTCGGCGATGATGGCGTCGTCGTCCATCGCCAGCCAGTTGCCCACATGCAGCGCGCCACTGTCGAAGTGCAGTGCCAGGTCCACCAGGTATTCGACTTTGCGGGCCGACAAACCAGCCGAGCGCATGTCATCCACCTTGAGCTTAAGCACGTTGGGCGCCGTCATCTTTTTGGGCAACACGGCAAAACGATCCCACACGGTTTGCGCCGCTTTCACCGAGATTTGCTGGCCGACGATGCTGCGCGCCAGCGTGGTGAAGGCGTCGCCGCGCGTTGTCAGGCAAGCGTCGCCAAACTGCGGAATGAGGCGCTTCATCACCCGGTCTTTTTTGACCAGATGTTTGCAGGCGTCTGCCCAATACTCAGGTTGTAACACCTCAGTCACTATCTTTTTAGTAGCTGCCATCGCTTTAAATTCGTGACTTAGAGGTCAAATACTCTAGAGTAAATGTCATTTGGCCTCCCAGGTTGTGCCCAAAGGCGAATCCTTCAGCACAATGCCTTGGGCGAGCAATTGTTGCCGAATTCGATCGGCTTCGGCGAAGTTTTTGGCGGCCTTGGCGGCGGCGCGTTGGGCGATAAAAGACTCAATTTGCTCGTTTGCCATGCGTACTGGAGTCGGGTTGCTCACTGCTCCTTCCCCTCGCGACGTCTGCGTTTGGCTGGAGCTACCGACACCGGTAATGCCGTCCATAGGCGGCGGCATTTGAAGCACTGGCCGCCCTTGCAAGTAGGCCGATGGTTTCTGTTGCAGCAGACCCAATATGCCCCCTAAGGCCTTCATCAAGCCGGCTACTTGTGTGGATTTGTTCCGATTGGTCTCCCCAGCCAAATCAAACAGCACCGCCACCGCTTCTGGTGTTCCAAAGTCGTCATCCATTGCAGCCTTGAATCGCGCGGCAAAGGCATTTGTCCAGTCGATCACCACCTCGTCTGGCGCAACCAGCGCGAGCGCCGTATACAGGCGTTTGAGTGAATTGCGCGCATCGTCCAGATGCACGTCGCTGTAATTCAGCGGGCTTCGGTAATGCGCGCGCACAATGAAAAACCGCAGTTCTTCCGGCTGGTATTTCGTCAGCACATCCCGCACGGTGAAGAAATTGCCCAATGATTTGGACATTTTTTCGTTGTCGATGTTGACAAAGCCGTTGTGCATCCAGATCTGGGCCAGAGGCTTGCCAAAGGCGCCTTCACTTTGCGCGATTTCGTTCTCGTGGTGCGGAAACTGCAAATCGGCGCCACCGCCGTGAATGTCAAACGATTCCCCCAACAACGCACAGGCCATGGCCGAGCATTCAATGTGCCAACCCGGGCGGCCTTTGCCAAAGCCAAAGCCCAGAGCATCGCTGTCCCATTTGGCGTCTTCGGGTTCGTTTTGCTTGGCCGCTTTCCACAACACAAAATCCAGCGGATCGTTCTTCCCTTCAAGCACGGCAACGCGTTCACCCGCGTGCAGCTCGTCAATGGACTTGCCAGAGAGTTTGCCGTAGCCCGGAAATTTGCGCACCGAAAAATTCACGTCGCCGCCATCAGTGACATAGGCCAGGCCTTTGTCTTCCAGCGTCTGCACAATGTCGAGCATTTGGGGCACGTAGTCTGTCGCGCGCGGCTCGTGTGTTGGCCGTTCAATGCCCAACGCATCGAAGTCGCGGTACATTTCGGCGATCATGCGGTCTGTCAGGGCCCGCACGGTTTCGCCATTTTTCAAAGCACGCGCGATGATCTTGTCGTCGATGTCGGTGATGTTGCGCACAAATTTCACCTCAAGCCCCGAGGCCTTCAGCCAGCGCTGCACTACGTCAAACGCGACATTGGCGCGCGCGTGCCCCACATGGCACAAGTCATAAACCGTGATACCGCACACGTACATCCGCACCTGGCCAGGCACAAGCGGCGAGAAATCTTCGAGGGAACGCGACAGCGTGTTGTAGATGCGCAAACTCATGGAGCAATCAGTGGGTGTCAAAACAATCCGGCTAGAAGGCAAATCTATGACAAGCTCCCAAGCGTCTTCGCAGGGTGAAAAAACAGGCCGTCGGATACAATCCGTGGCAGTATATAACCCCCGTGACGCCGCCTGCCTTGACTCGAAAATCCACCCGCATATCAGCCCACTGGCTGATCGCCGGATGCCTCATTGGCTCTTTTTTCACTTCTTTCGCGGCGGTGGCAGACGAATACGATGACGTCAGTGCGCTGATGCGCTCAGGCCGCATGGCCGACGCGACAACCCAGGCCGACCGTTATTTGCAAACCCGCCCGCGTGACCCGCAAATGCGCTTTCTCAAAGGCATGATCCAGCGCGAAACCGGCAAGATCGACGATGCGTTGCAAAGCTTCAAGAGCCTTACCGAAGAATTTCCTGAGCTGCCCGAGCCGCACAATAACCTTGCTGTGTTGTACTCCGCCCGCAACGAGATCGACAACGCGCGTGCGTCGCTCGAAATGGCAGTCAGAACCAACCCAAACTATGCGACAGCCCACGAAAACCTGGGTGATGTGTATGCCCGGCTTGCGGCTAACGCCTACGCGCGCTCGCAGCAGCTTGACAGCGGCAACACCGCACTTGCGCCAAAAATCAAGCTGATCCAGCAACTCACTGCCAGCCCATCCATCGCTCCACCTAAACCGCCCAACCGGTCCTCGCCCGCCCCCTCCAAAGGAAACGCCCCATGAATTTTTCAGCTCCAGCGCTCAGAGTCGCCGTCGCAAAACGTGTTTCTGCTCTGATGATTGGCTTGATGGTTATCGTGCCTGTGGCCTTCGCCCAAACCGCACCGCAAGTGAAATTCGCCACATCAGCGGGGGAATTTGTGGTCGAGGTGTACCCCGACAAGGCACCCAAAACCGTCGAGAATTTTCTGCAGTATGTCAAAGACAAACATTACGACGGCACCATTTTTCACCGCGTGATTGAAAATTTCATGGTGCAAGGCGGTGGTTTTGACCCGAAATTCAGCGAGAAGAAAGGCCGCGCTCCCGTCGCCCATGAAGGCCGAGACGCGCTTGAAAAAGGCGGGCCGCGCAACGTGGTCGGCACCCTCGCCATGGCGCGCACCAACGACCCGCATTCGGCCACGGCGCAGTTCTTCATCAACGTCAAAGACAACGCGTTCCTTGATCCCACTTTGATCCCGCCCGGCGACCCGGTGCCAAAATTTGAATACCAAGGCCGCGTCTACGAAAACACGCCGCGCGCGAACTTGGTCAACGCGCCCCAATTGTTCGGCTACACCGTGTTTGGCAAAGTTGCCAGCGGCATGGATGTGGTCAACAAAATCCGCACGACGCCGACCGGCGCTGGCGGCCCCTTCCCGACCGATGTGCCCAAAACGGCCGTGGTCATCAACTCCGCAACTCTGGTGAAATGATCATGAGCAACCCACAAGTCGAACTCCACATTGCCAACTTTGGCGTCGTCACCCTCGAACTGGACGCTGGCAAAGCGCCCAAGACCGTCGCCAACTTTTTGAGCTACGTCGCCAAAGGGCACTACAACAACACCGTCTTTCACCGCGTGATTCCTGGCTTCATGGTGCAGGGCGGCGGCATGGAGCCGGGCATGAAAGAAAAGAAGGGCGACGCGCCCATCAACAACGAAGCCAACAACGGCTTGAAGAACAACAAATACACCGTGGCGATGGCGCGCACCAGCGACCCGCACTCAGCCACCGCGCAATTTTTCATCAATGCGGCAGACAATGGCTTCCTGAACCACACCGCCATCTCGCAGCAGGGCTGGGGATACGCGGTGTTCGGTAAAGTCACCTCCGGCGCTGATATCGTTGACAAAATCGAAGCCGTGAAAACCGGCCGCAAGGGTTACCACGACGATGTGCCGAATGATGATGTCGTCCTTGAGAAAGCCGTTGCCCTCTGAGCTTCAGGTCATCAAGGCCCCGCCGACGTGGCGGGTGATTGACTTCATTTCTGATTTGCACCTCCAAGCGGCGGAACCAGAAACGTTCGCTGCTTGGCAAAGGTATCTGGAGACTACCCGGGCCGACGCTGTTTTCATACTCGGTGATCTGTTTGAGGTCTGGGTCGGCGACGATGCCACTTCTCATTACGGTTCCGATTCGACTTCCAATACCGGGCCAGGCCACCCCTCATTTGAGGCGGTGTGCGCAGGCGTTTTGAAACTCGCGGCTGAGCGTTTTCCGCTCTATTTCATGCATGGCAACCGGGATTTCCTGGTGGGGACGGAGTTTTGCGAATCAACGGGAGCCACCCTGCTTAGTGACCCCTGCATCTTCGAGTTTTGTGGCGAACGGTGGGCTCTAAGCCACGGCGACGCGTTGTGCCTGGCGGATGTTGACTACCAGGCCTTCCGCAAAACCGTGCGCTCGCCCGCGTGGCAAACCGGTTTTCTGGCCAAACCTCTGGTTGAACGCCGTGACATTGCGCGGAACCTGCGCGAACAAAGCACAGCGCGCAAGGCAGCGGCAACCACCTACGCAGATGCTGATGAGAGCGCAACTTTGCAGCTCTTGGCCACGGCAGGCGCCAGGCACCTCATCCACGGGCACACGCATCGACCCGCCAGCCATGTGCTGCCAGGCGGGTTGCGACGCCACGTGCTCAGCGACTGGGATCTGAACGCCGTGCCAGCAAGGGCGCAGGTATTTCGACTCTCCCTCGCGGAACCAGGCACAGCCAGCATCGCGCGCATTCCACTGGAACAAGCCTGAGTTGTCATGAACCGCTGGTTAAATTCGATTTGGCCGGGCCGCTTGTCCCGCCGCGCCGCCAGGCAGGGCGACCGAGCTGACGCCATCTGGCAAACCGTGTTGGCACATTACGGATTTTTACGCGACCTGGACGAGCAATCACGCACACGGCTGAGCGAACTCAGCCTGAAATTCCTGAATCAAAAAGAATTTCATGGTGCCCAGGGTTTGGTGATCACCGACATCCTGGCCATGTCTGTGGCCGCGCAGGCTTGCCTGCCGCTCTTGAACATTGCGCCGCCACAACAGGCATTGGCCTGGTACGACGACTTCGTAGGCATCGTTGTGCACCCCGCCGAAATGCTGGCTCGCCGCGAGGTCACCGATGACGCGGGTGTGGTGCATCACTTTCGCGAAGAATTGTCTGGCGAGTCCATGGCGCAGGGGCCAGTCACCCTGAACTGGAAGGACGTCGCTAATGCAGGGCAATTGGCGCAACAGGGCACCAACCTGGTGATCCATGAGTTTGCCCACAAGCTGGACATGAAGTTCGGCCCGGCCGACGGCTGTCCGCCACTGCCAGACGGCTTTTTGGGCTTGTCCAGCGACAGGCAGGCGCGCCAGCTTTGGCAATCGACTTTGCAGAGCGCCTTTGAATCGTTTCGGGAGCGGGTGATTTTGGCGGAAAGATTCGGTGCCGAGCCAGCGTGGCTGGATGCTTACGCAGCCCATTCTTTGCCGGAATTTTTTGCCGTGGCCTGCGAGGCTTATTTCGTCAACCGGCCACGTTTTTCAGCCGACTTTCCTGGGTTGATGCCGCTGTTCGACAACTTCTTCCACCGCCAGTTTTGACCTCAGCGGAGTCGAACTCAAGCGAGCAATTGCGCCGTGTCAACGTCGTCGATTTGCCATGAATCCAGAAACTGCAAGGCGTAATTTTTGTACACGCCCTTTTGCACAAACACATCAAAAAGATCAGGGTCAATGTGCCCGTTTTGCTTGAATTTGTGCATGATGCCCATCGCTTGTGAGAGCTTCATGCCAGTCTTGTAGGGGCGGTCTTTCGCGGTCAAAGCTTCAAAAATGTCGGCAATGCCCATGGCCCTCGCCTGCACTGACATCTGCTCGCGGGTCAGGCCTTTGGGGTAGCCCTTGCCATCCATGCGCTCATGGTGCCCGCCAGCGTATTCAGGCACCCGCTTGAGGTGTTTGGGCCAAGGCAACTGCTCCAGCATCTTGATCGTGGCCACGATATGGTGGTTGATGACCTTGCGCTCCTCTTGCGTCAAGGTGCCTGCCCGAATGGTCAAGTTTTCAAGCTCATTGGCGCTGAGAAACTCTTGCTCCAGCCCGTCTGCACCGCGCCAGCTGTGGCGGTGGCCAATCTCTCGCACCCGCGCCATTGCCTCCGGCGTCATCGACTCGCTGCCGGTGTTGGCAACCCGGATGAATTCGCGTTCGGCATCCAGAGTCTCGATTTCTTTTCGGCAGGTCGAAGCGGCGAGCGCTTCCGCAGCACTGTTTTTCACGTCCCGCAGGGCCAGTTGCCGTCGCAAGGCATCGATTTCACGATCACGCTTGAGCACTTCGAAACGGGTGTCCACCAGCTCGATGCGGTCAAACAAGGTGTGCAATTTCGTCGCTTTGTCGACTATATGCACAGGGGTGGTAATTTTGCCGCAGTCGTGCAGCAGACCAGCGATCTTCAGTTCATACCGATCGCGCTCTGCCATGGTGAACGTGGCAAAAGGCCCCGTCGCGGTGTCATTGACTGCCTCGGCCAGCATCATCGTGAGCGCTGGAACCCGCTGGCAATGGTCACCGGTGTAGTGTGACTTTTCGTCAATGGCGAGGTTGATCAGGTTAATGAAGGATTCAAACAGGGCTTCCAGCTGCGACATCAAAAGCCGGTTTGTCAGCGCGATAGCGGCTTGGGACGCCAGCGACTCCGCCAGGCGCTGGTCGGCATGTGAAAAGGCCGTGACCTGGCCGGACTGAGGATCAATTGCGTTGATCAGCTGCAGCACGCCAATCACTTCGCCTTCATGGTCTTTCATTGGCACGGCCAAGAAAGACTGCGAACGGTAACCCGTACGCAGGTCAAAGCCACGTGTTCCAGAGAAGTCGAAATTGGCCTCGGAGTAGGCGTCCTTGATGTTGACCGTCTGGCTGTGAATCGCAGCGTAGGCAGCCACCAGTGAGTCGTTGGCCGTGCCATCTTGCTTGACCAGCGGCACATTGGGGAAATTCATTTCAGCGCCCGACGTGCCCCCCATGGCGATGCTGAGAGAGTCAGTTCGCAGTATTTCGAAGCGCAGAGCCTTGCCATCTTCCATGGTGCGGTACAACGTGCCGCCATCAGCATGGGTGATCGATTTGGCGGCAAGCAAAATCGTCTCCAGCAGGCGGGTGGTATCCCTCTCCTTGGAGAGGGACACACCGACCTGATTGAGCTGCTCCAGGCGCTTGAGCAAGTCGCCCGTGATGTCGATGCCTGAATCTTTGGCTTCTATGGCTTCTATTGCTTCTATGGCTGATTTCACCCCTGACTCCCGGGCCGCCGCCCCTTATTGTTTCAATTTACTTTCGCAGGAGCACTTTTAACACGTTTTGTAACCTTTTGGAACGACTTTCTTCAAAAACACTTTCCAGCACGGTGCTCACGTCCCGGGCCCATGTTTCTACGGGCGTTGGATCATTGCGCCGCGTCAATAGCTGCAGCTGAAATGCGCGGCGCGCATTCAGGTGCTCTGCCGGTGTCGGTTGTCCTGCCGCCATTTCGAGGCGCAACAGAGCCGTGTCACTTGCGCCAGCGCCGGGTTTGCCAAGCGCATGTACCCACGCGCTGCGCGCAGCCGCATTGGCCGCCTGCCCCAACGCTTGCGGCGCGGGAACCTGAGCCGGATCACGCGCCTCCCAGGCCGACAACATTTGCACAATCGCTTCGCCATGCGCCTGCGCCGCGAGTTTTTTCAGCGCCGCTTGGGCGTTTTCCAGGGCATCGCGCTGGGCGCGAAAAGCGGCATCGCCCAGGCGCGGTGCATCTAATCGCTCGTTGTTCCGCTCATTGCTTCGATCATTGGCCCGATCAGGTCGATCGGGACGGCCGCCAGCGCCAAAACGGTCAGATCGATCGCCCCGTGGCCCGTCTTTGCGGTCGCCGAACTTGCCGCCGCGTCCTGCTGGCACCGGTTCGCTCTTGCGCATGCCTGGGCGGTCGTCACCGCGAACGGCGACCACTGGTTTGCGCGGCACTGCGGGCGCTGGAGCGACAACAGGGGCCACTGGCGCGGCCTCGTCAGGTGCTGCCAGTGCAATATTTGAACTACCGTATACAGCACCAGCCTCCTCTGCACCTTCTCCGGGCTGGGCATTCGCGCCGTCCACGGGCGCCGGGTTTTCTTTGCTTTCTTCAGTGGCAGAAGCAAACTCTTTCGACACAGCAAGTTCGGCTGGCGCAGCTGCTACCACGGCAGCCTGCGCTTGCGCTTGGCCTCTTAGCGCGGCGTCAAGCGCTGCCATGGCCGCGCGAATGGCCTGCGCATTGCCAGAGGCGTTAGCGCCATCCAGGGCTCGTGCAGCGTCGATCACCGTGCGGTCACGCGCGCTCAAATCTGCGGTCGCCTTGTCGCGCTCGACGGTTTTTCGGTTGAAGGCGTCGTCAATCGGCTTTCTGAATGCATCCCATAGTTTTTGTTCAAAGCGGCGCTCCAGCGGCACAGTGTGCGCCTCGGCCTGCCAACGTTGCTGCAAAGATTTAACGGCATCCACCCGCAGCACTGGCGCGGCCCCGAGTACTTTGGCCTCTTCAATCATCGCTTCCCGTTTGGCAACGCTGAGCTTTTGCAGCGCCTCAAGCGGTGCGGCGGCGGTGCCAATGGCGGCCAACCACAGAGGTTGAATCTGCGCAAAATCTTTCTCGCCCAGGTGGCCGGCTTCGCGCCAGCGGTCGCCGAACTGGTGCAGGATGCGGTTGAAGCCTTTCCAGTCGTCGTCCAGGGCTGTTGGATTGGCCGCGCCCCAGGCGTTCACCTCTTCGATCAAAGCCATGCGTTCAGCGCGGTGCTCCACCGCCTGCGCCTTGATTTTTTCCAGCCACGCCTCAACCACTTTGTAGGCCTGGTTGCAGGCTTCGTCAAAACGTTTCCACAAGCCGTGGTTGGGCACGCCGCCCTGGTCAGTCTGTTTCCATTGCTCGCGCAAAGTACGCAGGTTTTCCTGCATCTTGCGCCCGCCCAGCTCGTGGCCCGGTTCGCGTTTAAGCAGGGCTTCAGCTTTGTTGACCAATTCTTCGCGCAATTGATCAACGCGCCAGCGCTGCCAGCCTTCAAGCTCGGTGGCCGCCCCCAAGGCGAGGTTGACCTGGGCTTCGAGCTTGTCGCCAATCAGTCGGCCATGCTCTTTGAGCGCATTGCGAAGGGCATTGGCGGCGCCGGCGCTGGCTTTGCCGTGACCTTCGGCCACTTCAAGTTCTAGTTTGGCCAGCACCTCGCGCACAGCGGCCTGCGCCTGTGCCCGCACTTCCGGATCAATCCTGGGTTTTTGCGGCTTGGGTGCCACTTCTACCAAGACCCCTCGGGCCTGCCGAAGTTCATCGGCCCAAACCGGAACCGGTGGCAGCGGCGCGGCCACATCATCGCTGGCCGCAACGGCCTGTGCCAGCGCGCTTTGAAACGCGTCCCACACAACCAGCAACTGCGCCCGGGAGGCGTCCAGCAGGGGCGGGAATTTCGCATCGACACTCGGCCAATTCAGGTCTGCCTGCAACGCGCCAGCCTGAGACTGCCAATGATCAACGTCGGCGCGAAGCGCCTCCCACAAGGCCTGTGCGTCACGCCACGGCTTCATCGACAGCACCTCAATGCGCTGCGCCAGCAACACAGCGGCCTCGCGCTGCACTTGCACCCGGTGCTGCAAGTCTTCAATGATCTTGACGCGGTCGGCCAATCGCGCCTTCAGCGAGTTCAACGGCTCTTTCGACAACGGCGCGCCCGCTTTAGCGGCGTCACGTTGCCAGGCCAGGGCGTCGGCGATGTTCAGCTTGGGCACGTCAAGCAGCGCCTGCGCTTTGGCCGCCCATTCGAGAGCGATGGCCTCTTGCCCCTTGGCACGTTTGATTTCGTCGAGTTTTTCGCGAAGCGGTTTGGCCGCCCCCTTGTCGCGCCCGCTGAGCTCTTTGAACACCTCGGCGATGGCTTCCGCGGCCGGCGCCTTGCCGAGCCAGTCTCGAACCTTTGCCGCGCGCTCGCCTGAGGTGGCTGCCGTAAAGGCGCCGCCGGTAAGCGCGTCAAGCGCCTGAATGTTGTTTTGTTTGGAGGGCAAGGTAGTCGTCACAGTGGTTCAGGTGCGGTGGGTGGGGAATGGGCCGGCCAGCGGGCGAGAGGGCGAGAGGGCGAGAGGGCGGCCAGTGGCAACAGGCTCGTATGGGCAACGCGATTTGGTGGAGGCCTTGTCTTTGTCGGAACACGCATTTTCGCCGTTAATTGACCCGGATTCCAACGGCCCGTCCACTGAATCTCCACCCCGGTCGAAGAACTTGCCCTGAATTGGCCGTCAATTTCAAGGCTGCGCGTCCTTGCATTGGTGGCACTTGCTCCGGGTGACGAAGCCGTTTTCAAACGTTCGAACAGGTCTGCCAACACTCGCCCGCCAGGGTTTAGGGGTTAAATTTTGCTACAATAATTTTGCGTTTAATTACTATTTAACATAAATTATTTAAAATTTAATAATGTAAATATATAGCAATAAAGTGAATAAATACGTGACTTATGTATTGATTTTTAAGTATAGTAATTTTTAAAAAGTTTTTTTATAAAATATCAACCCCAATTTGGGTATTTTGAATCTTCAACAACTCGGGAGTTGGCACCGTGCCGGCCACCCAAAAGAAAGCCCGGAGAATCGGGCACTGGGCCGAATTTTCCGGGCTCGGCGGCTGGCCCAAGGCCCGTGCCGTCACGGTTCGCACAGGAGAGATTGACGTCTCGCAGTGCAGGCAGCAAGAGATTGCCACCAGTTTTTGCCGGGGCCGCTTTATCAACGCCACCTTGCGGTGGGGACTGGCTACTGCCGACATTGCGTCTGGGTTTGCACTCAGACAAGTCAAGTCTAGGCACGGGGGCTGGCGATTTCAACCCGGAAAAATAGACTTAAATAGAATATAAAACCTAATTTATATGCGCAGTTTTGCATAACCCAGCACTTAAAATCACGCCACTCCAGCCAATGTCTGGGGTTAACCCGAACCCGCTGCCGACCCCGGCATTTACAGTCTGCGTTCCCGGTGTACAGTCAAACTGACTCTAGCGACACCCCAGACTGAAAGCGTACCAACCCAAACTAAGTGCCACGTGAGCCCCTGCAAGCCAGCGGCCCCGCGTGCCACAGAGCGCAAGAAGGAAGAGCTATGACAGCGTCAGGAAAAATAGACCAAGGCAGCCCTGTCAGTTCACGGCTGCGCTTGGCCACCCACACCCTCCGCAGTGCTTTTGCCAGCACCGTCCGAGGTGTTCTCGAATTCACCCAAAACAGCTTCGCCTTGGTTGGCCTGGCGGTGATCTTCAGCGGCATCGCTCTGGTTGCAAAACCAGAATTGCGGGCCTTTGGTGAAGTGCAGCTGATAAGTTGGCTGCAAACCCGCCAGGCGCCCCCCGCCGAAGACGCGCTGGAGGCGCTGCCAGACGCGGTTGACCGTGCCACCGCCACTGATCCGCAAGATTTGCCCAAACAGCAGGCGGCACTGGCCTATTGGCTGAGCAAGAAATACAAAGTTGCGCCAGAACCTGTAAGCGCCCTGGTGGCCGAGGCCTATGAGTTGGGCCTGCGCACCAAACTCGACCCGACGCTGATTTTGGCCGTGATGGCGGTTGAATCCGGCTTCAACCCCTTCGCCCAAAGCCCCGTGGGCGCTCAAGGCCTAATGCAGGTCATGACCAAGGTTCACAGCGACAAATACGAAGGTTTCGGCGGCAAACTCGCCGCGTTCGATCCGGTAACCAACCTGCGCGTGGGCGTCAAAGTGCTTCAGGAGTGCATCGCCCGAGCCGGCTCGGTGGAAGCGGGGCTGCGCCATTACGTTGGCGCGGCCAATCTGGAGGGTGACAGCGGGTACGCCGCCAAAGTGTTGGCCGAACACGCCCGCTTGCGTGCCGTGGCGGGCCACAAGAAAGAGCGGCCAGCAGCTTCGGTTCGCGCCGAACAGCCAAATTCTGCAACCCTCGGCTAAAATCTGCCGGTGCGCGACTGGCGATAGGCCCGAAGTTCTCACAGACTCGGGCCGACGTGGACTACCACTGGGAAGCGCACCGCTTCTCCTGCCCCTGTTGATGGGAAGGAGCCAGCGTTCAGCCGTTCGCCTGGGCAGCCCTTTGAGTCAAGCGCGTTTGCCGCGTTGCATCGAAGGCCCGATGTCTAACAGGACTGCCACCATGTACAACCGCAACCACCTCATCGAACAGACTGACCCCGAGATTTTTGCCGCCATCCAGGCCGAAAACACCCGCCAGGAACAACACATCGAGCTGATCGCCAGCGAAAACTACGCGTCGCCCGCCGTCATGGCAGCGCAAGGCACCCAGCTCACCAACAAATACGCCGAAGGTTACCCTGGCAAACGGTATTACGGCGGCTGTGAATTCGTCGATATTGCCGAGCAACTCGCCATTGACCGCGTCAAACAACTCTTTGGCGCAGACTGCGCCAATGTGCAGGCGCATTGCGGCGCCTCGGCCAACGAGGCCGTTTTCCTCGCCTTTTTGAAGCCTGGCGACACCATCATGGGCATGAGCCTGGCCGAAGGCGGCCACCTCACCCACGGCATGGCGCTGAACATGAGCGGCAAGTGGTTCAATATCGTCTCCTACGGACTGAACGCCAAGGAAGAGATTGACTATGACGCTATGGAAAAGAAAGCGCATGAGTCCAAACCCAAACTGATCATCGCCGGCGCCTCGGCCTATTCATTGCGCATCGACTTCGCCCGTTTTGCCAAGGTGGCCAAAGATGTCGGCGCGATTTTCATGGTCGATATGGCGCATTACGCCGGCTTGATTGCTGCGGGCGTCTATCCCAACCCGGTGCCGCACGCAGATGTGGTGACCAGCACCACCCACAAGACGCTGCGCGGCCCGCGCGGCGGGCTGATCCTGATGCAGGACGCGGTGGCCAGGCAAATCAACAGCGCCATCTTCCCCGGCATCCAGGGCGGCCCGCTGATGCATGTGATCGCGGCCAAGGCGGTCGCGTTCAAGGAGGCGTTGGCGCCCGGCTTCAAGCGCTACCAGCAGCAGGTCGTCGACAACGCCGTGGTGCTGGCCGAAACGCTGGCCGGGCGGGGC
>JANOYE010000196.1:0-20222 GCA_031428695.1 Rhodoferax sp.
GGCTGACTCTGGCTTTGGCCGGAGCAGCCTTGGTGACAATGGCCGGGTGCGGCGGCAGCGGCGGCGGCGGTGCCGTCGTTGCACCAGACGACACCACGGCTGATGTCGTCACCCGTGTCGTGGACGGCCCGATCAAAAACGCGCTGGTCTGCCTGGACAAAGATGGCGACGGCCTGTGCGGCGGCGTGGGTGAAACCTTTGGCCGCACCGATGACAATGGCAACCTCACCCTCAAAATCGCCAAAGCCGACCTCGGCAAATACGCGCTGGTGACAATGGTCGGCATCGACGCCGAAGACGCTGAAAACGGCGGCGCCATCACCGAGCCCTTCAGTATGTCAGCGCCTCCAGGCAAACCCGCCGTGATTAGCCCGCTGACGACCATGGTGCACCAGGCCATGCAGGCAGGCGGCGCGACCGAAGCCGAAGCCGAGGCGCTGGTCAAGGGGCAAACCGGCGTGGTGGTGAATCTGTTTGAAGACTTCACCACTGAAGCCAGCAAGGCCGCCGCAAAAGCTGCCGGCGGCACTGACCCCGGCAAAGTGGCCCGCATGATCGTAATCACCACACAGGCGCAGAACAAAATTGTCAGCGCCTCGCTGGGTGTGCAGGCGATTGACGGCTCGACCATCGGCCCGGCGGATCTGAAACGCGCGGTGCAGAAAAAGCTTAGCCAGATTCTGCCCAGCATCGTTTCGGAGCTGAATGCGGCAGAGGCCGACCCGGCCAACGACACGCAAAAGAAAAAGGAAACCGCTCTTCTGGGCAAAATCCAGGCCAGTTTGATGACCGTAGCCGCTGTCAAAACCGAGGTGGCGGTGATCAACCAGGTGGCCAAGGTGGAAGCGCCTGCTGCGCCTATCGCAACGGCGTCAATTTCTTTCCTTGACTACACAAGCCCGAGTAATTGGAACCGCCGTATGTTCACCGCCACCGCAGCGCAAAACACGGCGGACGCCAATAACAACTACCGTTTTGAAGACCGCCACCTGCGCAGCAACAACGGTAACCTTGCGGTGTGGGGCTTTGGCGGCAACCCTGCTGACCAGGCCAGCCTGCACTTCAATGGGAGCGCCTGGGTGCCCTGCGGCCTGAATTTCGAGGGCTTGAGCTCGGTGCGAGACGCTTTGGGCAATAGCAACTTCAACTACTGCGACAACTTCAGCACCGGTAAGTCAAACCGGGCACTTTTTGATATCTCTGGCAAAACCATGATGGAGGTGTACCAGCAGATCCTTGACGCGGGTTACACCAACATGAGCATCACCAATGCAGTCGCAGTGCTGGGCAGCGCCACCTTCCCGGTCGACTCGAAAATTGCTTACAACCAGTCTACCGATGCGTTCCGCTCCTATGTTTACATTCCAGGATCCAATAGCTGGATGTTCACCTCACCCTACAGCGCAGGTGGCAATGCGCAGGGCATCAACAACCATCTGGTGTGCAACGCCGCCTACGTACGCAACGATACGCCGACTTTGGAAGAAATGGTGGCCACCATGCGTGGCACGCCTTGCCTGTACAGCCAAAACACCACGGCAGTGCCTGGTTTTCCGAGCGACCCGATTGACGAAGACTGGGGCAATACCACGGTCAACATCGGAACGATCGGCACGGCGTCCATTTCGGCTACACCTTCAGCGCACTATTCCACCAACGTCCGCGTACAGGCAGCTTTCACCAATGGCGGCCCCAATGAAGTGACCTACTACAACTGCAAACAGCGCATGATCTCCGGATTTGTCCGCAATTGCACGCCCACCGGAGAGAAAACGACCTACAGCATCATCACACTGGCCGATAGCTCGCGTGTGCTGAAATTCGCCACACCTCCGGCAGGCGCAGGCAACTTCACTTACACCCGCACCTTCGTACAACGCGGCGGCAAGGTGTTTTACGGCTACGTGGACAAACTGGGTGTGCGCAACGAGGCACGCCTGAACCTGCCCGCAGCCAACGCCCTGTTTGCCCAACTGGGCATGCCCCTTGAGAACCCCGATGTGCGCCCCGCGTTGACGCGGGCTTCCTACCAGGGCACGTGGGATGTCCGCGGTACGACGAACTTGGTTCCAGGCGGCGTCACCCGGGTAGGCAACCGCATCGTGATTGGGCAGGACGGTTTGTTTACCGCCTTTGACAACACGCCGGGTAACACGAATCCGCCGGATACCTTGGCAGTCCAAGCCTTCGACCCGGTGACAGGCGCCTTCAGTGGTACATCTGCCAACGGCAGTTCGCGCCAAGGTGTGTTGAACTTCATCACCGGCGCCACGTCGGGCACTTTTGCCAACGCACCCGGCTCGGGCAATTTCATCGGCCAGCGCCGCTGATCTGCCGCCTTGACTCAAAAACCCCGCTTCGGCGGGGTTTTTTTGTGTCTCGGATGTCTTCAATTTGAAAGTGTGGCTTTCAAAATGCAGAGATAAATTGACCCATGGAGGGCGTCAAAAAACAGTTCATCGCTGCGAATTCAACTCCCGTGCGTCTAACTGGTAGGCAGCCAGGCGGGCCACGGCGCGGCGGCGCTGCTCGGGGGTGGTGCTATTGTGCAGCGTGGCAAAACTCGTGCAGCTCTCCCGGGTGAGTTTGTCGGAATATGTCTGGTAGGCGGCGTTGGGGGAGTGATTGACACGGTCGCGGTAGCCGCGCAGTTGGGCCAACACCTCAGCCGCCGCAGGTTTGGCATTGCCAGTCGCATTGCCGCTGGTCTTGCGCAGGGTTTGCATCAGGTCTTGCTGGCGGCGCAGGCGCTCGGTCATGTTTTGGGTGGCGTCAAACTGGGAGGCTTCCAGCGCGCCGCGCAAGGCAGCCACTTGTTTGTCTTCGAGCTTGCCGTAAAACTCCTCGGCGCGTTCGGTGTTTGATTTCAGGCGTTTTTCAAAACGCTCGGCGGCGATGAGTTGCAGCCAGTCTTTGCGCCACTGGTCGTTGATCTTGCTGAATTTGGCCTCCATATGCGCCAGTTGGTCTGGCTTGAGGCTTTGCACCAGCCAGACCGCGCCAGCTTCGGCTTGATGCGTCACCGCGTTGTAACGCTCACGAGTTTCGTCAAACATGGCGCAAACCTGCGCCGGGGCGATGTCTGCCTGCGCCATGCGCTGGATTTTTTGCAGCAACTCGGCGAGTTTGGGCAACTCCTCGGCGCGGTGCCAGGCCAGCAACTTGGCCAGATCCTCACGGGCGCGCGAAGATTGGTCTGACTGGAAGTCAACATACCCGTCAAGCCACCAATAGCCAAACTCAGGGGCGTTGTTGTAGGCGAGTTTGATGGCGCTGCAGGCTGGCAACAGCAAGAGGGCGAAAGCGGCAAAAAGCCAGCCGATAATCCGTTTTGAATTCATGAAGGGCTCACTTGGACATGACGTCAATTATTAACGCAACTGCCACCACCGCGGTGGACGTGGTCATCATGGCCGCTGGCAAAGGCACACGCATGAAAAGCCGCCTGCCCAAGGTGTTGCACCTGCTGGCCGGGCGGGCTTTGTTGCAGCATGTGGTGGACACCGCAGCGCAGTTGAAGACGCGTCGGGTGGTGGTGATCACCGGCCACGGCGCTATGGAAGTTGAAGCGGCTCTCTTAGGTTCTGCGAGACCCACAAGCTCAAATACTCCAAACGCTTCAAATTTCGAGATGAAATTCGCACGCCAGGAGCCGCAGCTCGGCACCGGGCATGCGGTGCAGCAGGCCGTGCCGGCCCTGCCAGACGACGGCATCACGCTGATTTTGAACGGCGACGTGCCGTTGATTCAGGCCGACACCTTGCAAGGGCTGATCGCCGACTGCGCTGGCAGCAAGCTCGCGCTGCTGACTGTGAACATGCCCGACCCCACGGGATACGGGCGAATCGTGCGCCAGGGCGACGCCGTCAAGGCGATTGTGGAACACAAAGATGCCTCGGCCGGCCAGCGCAGGATCAGCGAGATTTACACCGGCGTCATGGCCCTGCCCAACGCGCTTTTGAAGCCTTGGCTGGCGCGGCTGCGCAACGACAACTCACAAAAAGAGTTTTACCTGACCGACATTGTGAAATTCGCCGTGGCCGATGGGGTTGAGGTGGTGGCCGCCGTTACCCCAGACAAAGTGCAGGTCGATGGTGTCAACAGCCCCGTGCAACTGGCCGAGCTGGAGCGGGCGTTCCAGCATCGGCTGGCGCACCAGTTCATGGCGCAGGGCGTGCGCCTGGCGGACCCGGCGCGGTTTGATGTGCGCGGCACGCTTTCCTGCGCGCAAGATGTGTCGATTGACGTCAACTGCATTTTCGAAGGCGTGGTTACCTTGGGCGAAGGCGTGCGCATCGGCGCGAACTGCGTGATCGCCAACGCGCGCATCGGCGCGGGCGCGGTGATCCACCCGTTCACCCACATTGATGGCGAAAAACTCGGCGTGACTGTGGGCGCGGGCGCTTTGATTGGCCCGTTTGCCCGGCTGCGGCCAGGCGCGCAACTGGGCGACGAGGTGCATATCGGCAACTTTGTCGAGGTGAAGAATTCGACCCTGGCCAAAGGGGCCAAGGCCAACCATTTGGCCTACCTGGGCGACGCCGAAGTGGGCGAGCGCGTCAACTACGGCGCGGGCTCCATCACGGCGAATTACGACGGCGCGTTGAAGCACAAAACCGTGATCGAAGCCGACGTGCATATCGGCTCCAACTGCGTGCTGGTGGCGCCTGT
This sequence comes from Rhodoferax sp., assembly GCA_031428695.1. Lineage (GTDB taxonomy): Bacteria > Pseudomonadota > Gammaproteobacteria > Burkholderiales > Burkholderiaceae_C > JANYCG01. The sequence continues at coordinate 4,672 of JANOYE010000196.1, forward strand.
GCGCATTGGCGCGGGCGGCACCGTGGGCGCGGGTTCGATCATCACCAAAGACACACCGCCGGCCACGCTGAATGTGGCGCGTGGCAAACAGACCTTGATACCGGGCTGGACGCGGCCAAAAAAATGAGCGACCAAGCTGCGCGATTCAGTGAATCTGCTGAGTCTGTCGAGGGCGCTAAAAGCATCAAGGCGCTGCAAACCGAGCTGGCAAACGCAAAATCCGAGTTGGAACACTTGCGGTTTCGCGTGTCACACGACCTGCGCGCGCCGCTGCGGCATATCGGCGCTTTTGTGCAAGTCATTGAAGAAGACCACGCAAGCTCTTTGGAGGCGCCGGTGCTGGGGCACCTCAAGACCATTCAGCAGTCGGCAGACCAGGCGATGACGCTGCTTGACGGTTTGCTGACAGCACCCAAGGGCGGTTGAGCTTTAAGCCACGACCTCTTCAGTGGTCGCACGCCGCAGTTCACGCCGCTGCGTCAAATCAAAATACCGCCCCCGGTGCACAGTGGCGGTGTTGTCCCACATCACCAAGTCACCCGCCGACCAGACGTGGCGGTAGACAAACTCGCGTTGGGTGGCGTGTTCCAGCAAGTCCATGATCAACATGCGGCCTTCGGCGACGCTCATGCCGGCGATTTCATTGGCGTGGGCGCCCACATACAGAATCTTGCGGCCAGTGCGCCGGTCGGTTTGCACCAGCGGCCAGTGTGAGGGCGTGATGGCGTTGCGTTGCGCTTCGCTGTAGTGGGTGTCGCCCAGCATGAGGCGCGAGTGCAGCGGATGGTGTTGGGCCACCAGGCCGTCGATTTGCTTCTTTTGCCAGGCGGGCAGGGCGTCATAAGCCAGGCGCAAGTCGGCAAACTCGGTGTCGCCGCCTTCTTGAGGCACTTGCACGGCGGACAACATTGAATACTTGGCGCGTGGGTGCTGGAAAGAGCTGTCGCTGTGCCAGAGCTGGTTGGCAATGTTGCCAATGATCTTCTGGCTGTCGCGCGCGGCAACACTGCCGTCGAGTGCGACGTTGGAGATGTCACCCAATTCGCGGTATTCCAGCCGATGCGGCGCCCCTTGGGTTTTGACTTTGCCAAAGCCGATGTCCAGCGGGCCGAATTGTTTCGCAAAGTCAATCTGCTGGCCTTGTGTCAAAGGCTGGTTTTTGAAGACCAACACGCCAAACTGATCCATGCCCGCTTCGATGCCTCGCACATCGGCTGGGCTCAGAGGTTTGGCGATGTCCACGCCGCTGGCAAGGGCGGCCAGCGGTTTCAGCGCTTCGAAATGCACAGTCATGCCACGGCCCTTCTCAGTCTGCTTTCGCGCCAGAGACCTTCACGACCCTGGCCCATTTGGCGATCTCGACTTTGATGAAGGCGTCAAACTGCTCGGGCGTGGTGCCCACGGGCGTGAGGGCCACTTCGGCCATGCGCGCGCGGATTTCCGGCGACTTCACGGCCTCGGCCATGTCGGCGCTGATCTTGTTGACGATGTCGCGCGGCGTGGCGCTGGCGACCACCGCGCCGAACACGCTCTCCACCGTGACACCCGGCATGGTTTCAATGGCGGCGGGGATGGTGGGCGCGATGCCGACGCGGCTCGGGCTGAACACGGCCAGCGGTTTGAGGCGCCCGGCCTTGATGTGCGGCAGGGAAGAGAACAAAGGGTCGATGAGCAAATCGACCCGGCCGGAAAACACATCGGGGTAAGCGCCCGCCGCGCCGCGGTAAGGGATGTGCACCATGTAGATGCCCGCATTGGTCTTGAGCAACTCGCCGCCCAAGTGCATCGAGCTGCCGCTGCCGGGCGAGGCGTAGCTGATCTTGCCAGGCTGCTTTTTCGCCAGGTCAATCAACTCTTTCAAGTTGTTCACGGGCAGGCTGGGGGCCGCTGAAATCACGACGGGCGAGGTGGCCAGCATCGTCACGCCCGCCAGGTCTTTCAGGGTGTCAAACGGCAGGTTGTCGCGCAAGCTCGGGTTGATGACGTGGGAGGTGACGACCATGCCGATGGTGTAGCCGTCTGCCGGCGCTTTGGCGACAAAGTCGGTGCCCAGCACGGTGCCTGCGCCGGCTTTGTAGACCACCAACACGGGCTGCTTCCATTTGTCGCTGAGGTTCTTCTCCAAAAGGCGCGCCAGAATGTCGATGGCGCCGCCCGGCGCGTTGGGCACAACGATGGTGACGGGCCGAGACGGGAAGGGCGCGGTTTGCGCGAATGCCACGGTGCCCACGGCGAGGCAGCCAACGCTGACCATCACGCGCAGGGCGCGGTAAAATACGTTTATTATAGAATATATCATAAATTTTATATAATTACTAATCAAATATACTATAAATAAAGAAGCTGTTTAAGCACATTATTCGTGACTTATGGTGCTAATTTTACATGTAAATTATTCAAATTTAACATTATTTTCACGAACTGTCGTCACAAAGCCGTCGTACTGCCGTTTGAAGAAGGCGGTGAACGCGGCGGGTGTCATGCCGTAACTTGAAAAACCCTGGTTCACCAATTGGTCGCGCACATCCGGGCGGGCCAGCGCGTTGCGCAACTCCAGGCTGAGTTTGTCCACCACGTCGGCGGGCATGCCCGCCGGGCCGAAGAAACCCGCCCAGGGTGTGATGGTGAGTTTGCCGATGCCAAGCTCGGCGGCGGTGGGCACATCGGGCAAGAGCGGGCTGCGTTGCGGCAGCAGGGTGATGAGCGATTTGATCTTGCCGTCTTTGACAAAGCCGGGCGTCAAGGTGCCGGTGGAGAACATCATGTGGATCTGCCCGCCAATCAAGTCTTGCATGGCCTGCACGTCGCCTTTGTAACGTGCGTTGACGGCATGGGTATTGCGCGAGCCGAGCAATTGCAACATGGCCAGCTCGGCGGCGCTGTTGCTGGAGCCGGAGTTGTATTTGCCGGGGTTGGCCGCCACGTGGTCTAAAAATTCCTTGAGGCTGCCCGACGGCAGGCTTGGGCTGACCGCGAGGAACATCGAGAACTCCCCGGCTGAACTCAAGGGCGTGAACACCTTGAACGGGTCATACGGCGGTGGGTTGCGGGTGGCGGGCACGGCCACGGTGGCGGTGTTGGTGCCCATCATGATGGTGTAGCCGTCTGGCGTCGATTTGATGAGCTCGTTGGAGGCAATGATGCCGTCTGCGCCGGGTTTGTTTTCAATCACCACGGTTTGTTTGAGTTGCGCTTCCAGGCCTTTGCCGACTACACGCGCCATCACGTCGGCTGCGCCGCCGGGCGCGAAGGGCACGATCAAACGCACGGGTTTGGATGGAAAAGCCTGCGCGAAGGCGGCGGGCAGGGCCAGCGCCGTGGCGCCTGCGGCGAGGGTTTGCAAGGCGATGCGGCGGGATGCAAGTTGTGTCATGGGGTGTCCTCTTTGAATGGCGATGGCGCGGATGTTTTTTGACAATTGTGCTACGGCCTGCCCAGCATGGCCGCGCCTTTTTCGGCAATCATCAAGGTGGGTGTGGCGGTGTTGCCGGATATCAATGTGGGCATGACGGAGGCGTCAATCACCCGCAAGTTTTGAATGCCGATGACTTTGAGTTCTGCGTCTACCACCGCCATCGGGTCTTTTTGCAAACCCATGGTGGCTGTGCCCACGGGGTGGAAGATGCTCACGCCGGTGGCGCGGGCGATGTCAACCAAGCCGCGCTCGTCGCCGCTCGCCACATCGGCGCCAGCCCAATGTTCGCGCGGCTGGTGCATCGCCAACGCGGCTTGGCCCATGATGCACCGCGTCAGGCGGATGGCGTTGGCGGCAACCGCCTGGTCGCGCTCGGTGGCCAGGTAATTCACACGAATGGCGGGGGCTGCGGCTGCGTCTTTGCCGGCCAGGCGCACTTCACCCCGACTGCTGGGCCGCAGGTCGTAGACGATCATCGTGAGGCCAGGGAAGCGGTCAAACTCGGCCTGAAAACTGTCTCTGGAAAAGGCCAACACGTTGAAGCCCAAGTCTGCGCGCTGAACTTCCGCCGAAGAGCGGGCGAACAGGCCGAGCTGGCACGGCGCCATGGTGAGCGGGCCGCGCCGCGTCAACGCGAACTGCGCCGCCATGCGCGCCTTGGCCAGGTTTGAATGCATGTGGGCGTTGAGCGTGTCAGCGTGGCTGATCTCATACCGCATGCCAATTTGCAGGTGATCTTGCAGGTTGGCGCCGACGCCGGGGCGGTCTGCCACCACCGCGATGCCGTGGCCCGCCAAATGCGCTGCTGGGCCGATGCCGGAGCGCATTAGGATTTGCGGCGAACCCAAAGCGCCAGATGCCAGGATCACTTCTTTGCGGGCCAGCGCCGACACTGCCACACCGCCTTGCCGCCAGACGATGCCCACGGCCTTGCGGCCCTCCATCAGCACCCGGTCCACCAGGGCGCCGGTTTGAACCACCAGGTTTGGGCGGTGCCTGATGGGCTTCAGGAACGCATCGGCAGCGCTCCAGCGGCAGCCGTTTTTTTGATTGACGTGGATGGGGCCGACGCCGAAGTTGTCGCCCGTGTTGAAGTCTTGTGTGGCTGCAATGCCAGCCTGCACGGCGCTGGCCTGCACGGCGTCTAGCACCGGCCAGCGCACCCGTGGCGCATCTACGCGCCACTCGCCTCCTGAGGTATGCAGGGATTGGCTGCCTTGTGAAGCCTGCGCGCCATCAAAGTAGTCTTCATGTTGTTTGAAAAAAGGCAACACGTCGGCCCAGCCCCAGCCGCTCAAGCCACTGTCTCGCCAGCCATCGTAATCCGCCGCCTGCCCGCGGATGGCGACCATGCCGTTGATGGCGGTGGAGCCGCCCAGCACCTTGCCGCGCGGGTGTTTCACCACGCGGCCATGGAGGCCAGGCTCGGGCATGCCGGTGAAACACCAGTCGTGTTCAGGGTTGCCGATGGTGTAGCGGTAACCCACTGGAATCTTGAACCAGATTGAATCACTGTTGCCGCCGGCTTCGAGCAGCAACACCCGATGGGCCGGGTTGCGGGAGAGGCGATTGGCCAGCAGGCAACCGGCCGCACCGCCACCGGCGACGATGTAGTCAAAAATCACTGGCCGGGGTGCCCGCTGAAACCCATTTTTACTGAACTATTGCTTTTGGATGCCAGCCTGTTTGACCAAAGCGCCCCAGGCCTCCAAGGCGGCTTTGGTGGTGGCCGCCAGTTGCGCCGGTGTGGAGCTTTCAGCGGTGTAGGCGCCGAGTTTGTAGTTCTCTTGCACCGAGGTTTGTTTGATCGACTCGGCCAGGGCCGCGTTGAGTTTGGCGACCACTTCGGGCTTCATGTTGGCGGGGCCGAACCAGCCCAGGAAACTGACGATGTCAATGTCTTTCACGCCCTGCTCGGCAAAGGTGGGCACATCTGGCAGGAAGGGGCTGCGTGCGGGCGCGGCCACAGCGAGGATTTTGGCTTTGCCGCTCTTGGCGTTGTTGATCGCCGAGGGCGCGGCGTCAAACGCCATTTGCACACGGCCTTCCTGCAAGTCCGCCGACAGATCAGCGCTGCCTTTGTAGGGGATGTGAACCATATTCAAGCCCGTGTTCTTGGCAAACACATCGCCAAAAATGTGGGCCGAGGTGCCAACCCCAAACGAGCCGAAACTGAGTTTGTCCGGGTTCGCCTTGCCGTAAGCGACCAAATCTTTGATGCTGTTCAGCCCCAAGGCGCTGTTGACAATCAGCACCAGCGGCCCGCGCGCGCCCATGGTGATGGGTGTGAAGTCGCGCATCGGGTCAAACGTGGCGGCGCTCAGCGTGTGCGGGATTTGCGCCATGGTGCTTGAAGCGCTGTAAAAAATCGTGTGGCCGTCGGGCGCGGATTTGAGCACCTCTTGCGCGGCGATCAGGGTGCCGCCGCCCGGCCGGTTGTCGATCACCACCGGCACACCCAGGATTTCGGAGAGTTTGGGGGTGACGGCACGGGCCTGCGCATCGACGCCGATGCCGGCCGGGAACGCGACCACGACACGGATGGCTTTGCCTTTGATGGGGAACTCCTGGGCCTGGGCAGCGGGGGCCAGGGCAAACGCGCTGGCGACGGCCAGCGACTGGATGAGGTGAGCGAGGGTGAGTTTCAAGACAGTCTCCTTTTTGGTGAAGCAAGTGAAGCAAGCAGGTCAAGCGAAATCGATGGGGTGCGCGGAAAAAGGTGACAACGAGGTTATGAACGGGTCAGCACGGCGCCATGGGCGGTGTCGCTGACGTTGCGCCGGTAAATCTGCAGCCAGCCGCTGTCAAACTGGGGTTTGCTCGGCTTCCAGGCGTCGCGCCGGGTTTGCATGGCTTCGGCTGAAATTTCCAGATTGCACAGGCGTTTGTCCAGGTCGATGGTGACGGTGTCGCCATCAACCACCAGCGCCAGCGGCCCGCCAATCGCCGCTTCGGGCGAAATCTCAGCGACCACCAAACCTTTGCAGACCAGGCCGGACAAATGCCCGTCTGTGAGCAGCGCCACGCTGTCGCCGAGTTTGGCCCCGTCCAGCGCGAACACCACGCGCGAGGCGCCGCCGCCCATGGCCGGGCCGCCTTTGGCGCCCGCGCCGCGCATCACCACCACGTGGCCGGCTTTGATCTCGCCCGATTTGATGGCGGCGACAGCAGCGTCCGACGTGTCATAACAAATCGCCTTGCCGGTGAAGCGGCGTGTTTTGCGCTCCGCAATGCCGGTTTTGACGATGCCGGTGTCGGGGCACAAATTGCCGCGCAACACCACGATGGCGGGAAGTTTGGCAAACGGCTGGTTCATGGGGCGGATGGTTGACAGGTCACGCGCCTCGAAGGCGTCCAGCTCTGTGCCGAGCGTTTTGCCGGAGACGCTCAACACGTTCACATCCAGCAAGGGCCGCAACTGTTTCAACACGCCGCGCGCGCCGCCTGCCGCTTCAAAAGCCTCAATGGTGTGATCACCTACAGGGCGCACGCCGGCGATCACCGGCACTTCAGCCGCGAAGTTTTCGAACATCGCGTACACATCGACCTTGCTGCCCGCTTCTGTCGCCACCGCCTGCAAGTGTTTCACGCAGTTGACGGAGCCGCCGACCGCCAACACGGCGCGCACCGCGTTGGCGAACGCGCCGTCGGTCAAGATGTCGCGCGGTTTCAAGTCGGCCTGCACCATCTCGACGATGCGTTTGCCCGCAGAGCGCACATCGGCCATCATCTTCGGGCTCATCGCCGCCACCGGGGCGCTGCCCGGCAAAGCCATGCCGAGCGCTTCACACACGATGTGCATGGAATTGGCGGTGCCCATGCCGGAACACACACCCGGTGAGCGAATCGCTTCCCGGCTCATTCCTATGACAGTTTCAATATCCATCGCGCCGGTGACAACGTGCATGGCACCAATGAAGACTTCTTCAATGTCGCAATGGTGGCCCTTGTACTCGCCGCTGGCCTGGTAGCCGCAGGGCACGACGATGCTCGGAATGTTCAACCGCGCCGCTGCCATCAGTTGGCCGGGCACGGTTTTGTCGCAGGAGGTGAGCAGCACCATGCCATCCAGCTGCGCGCCTTCCACCGCCACCTCGATGTCGTTGGTCACCAGGTCGCGTGCGCCCAACATGTAGGCCCCGCGTGCGCCTGCGCCGGTAATGAAGTCGCTGGGGGCGGCGGTGCGAATCTCGAACGGAATGGCCCCGGCGTCGCGAATGGCTTGCTTCACCTCAATCGCCACTTTGTCCAGGTGGCTGTAACAGCTGGCCAACTCGCTGCTGGAGTTGACCACCGCGATTTTTGGCTTCTCGCAATCGGCCTCCGACAGGCCCAAGGCTTGCCACTGGGCATTGCGCACGGACCATAAATAGGAGCCGCGCGGGAAGTTGCTCCTGAGTTTTCGAACATCGGTCATGGCTTGTTTTTTCTCGTGATGGTGACGACGCCGTTGGTGGCATCCACTTTGACCCAATCCCCGGTTTTGATGACCGTGAGTGGATCAATGTCGAAATCGGTCATCGCTGGCGCGTGGCTGACCACCGCACCCAGGGCGATTTTGGTGGACATCTGGTTGAAGAGCCAGGCCGCCGGTCCGGTGCCCATGACCCGCGCCACGTGGAACTGGGCCGACCAGCCCGAGGAGCCTTTGGCGCCAGGAAACACCAACACCTTGCCGGTGAAACACTGGCCGCGCAACTCGTGGCGGGTTTCGATCACCGTGCCCGTGCGCGGGTCTACACCGCCCCAGCCGGAGATCGGGTCGTTAGTGACAAGGGCTTCGGCTTCGATCACTCCGGGCACCACACACCGACCTCTGATCGTGATCGTCTGGGTTTCGGAAATCACGGCGCTCATGCCGACACCCACTTTCCGGTACACGCCGCGTCCATGCACTGCGCGGTGGTTCCAAACCAGGCTTGCATGCCCAGAATGGCGGGCAAATAATGCGCCTGTTTGGCTGAGTCCAGCGCGACCACTTTGGTGCCGGGCGGCACGGCGCGGCTCATGGCGGAGCAACTGTCGGTCATGATTTTTCCGCCCGCGTCTTCAATGATTTTGGTGTAACCGTTGCGATCTGCCAGGGCTTTGATCGAACGCGGTGTGAAGATCCACAGGGCTGAGTTGGTATGGACTTTTCGCCCTTCGATCAGTTGCGCCGCTTCCCAGATTTGTTCAATGGTGTAGTGCGGGCAGCCGAGCATGACGTAGTCCACATCGCGGTCGGTGCCGAAGGCGTTGATGCGGTCAAAGGTTTCTTTTCGCTCACGCGCGCCGAAGCGGCGAACCTCTTTCAATTTGCGGCCGCCGGTGGCTTCTTCTAGCGTGTTGGCTTCGGGCGTGACGCCCACCAGGTGAAACAACTCCACGCCGCCCGAAGACGAGGCTGCTGCGCCAAAATGTTTCAGGCGCGGCAGATTGGGCGCGGCACCGAACCCCTTGGCCGCGCTGATGACGGCGACGCGGTCTTGCACCCAGTCGCCCATCCAGTAACCGAGCAGGCCCCAGTCTTCCACGCTGGCCACAGAAATGTCGAGTTCAATGCCCAAGGTCGCCAAACGCGGTTCGTCCAGGTGGTAGCCCCAGTTGGGAATGCGGCAGGTGAGCATGGCCGAGCTGGTGCTTTCGCGGCCTTCGGTGTTGGTGCGCGCGCCCAGCACTGAGTTGGCGAAGACCACGGCGCTGGACTCCATCCAGGCCAGGTGTTCACCGCGCGTTGGCACATTGCCCACCTGGTAGGGCGTGCAAGTGTTCATCATCTGCACGCCCATTTTGGCGGCCATGGCTTCGGACTTTTTGTAGAACTGCACCATGTGTTCGTTCACCCCCATTTCCACCGGGTGGTGCGGATCGAACCCGAGTTGCAGGTGTGAGCTGAAGGCGCGCACTTTGGGCACCTTGACGACCTGCGCGCTGTCGAGGTTGAACTCGCTGAACACGGCGTCCAAGTCGGAGGTGGAACCGTCACCCGCCCCGGTTTTTTTGGCGGCAAAATCGCGCAAAAAAGGCGTCGTGGCGGTGACCGTGCCGCAGACGTTGCGCGTCTCGACAAAGTCTTCCGCGCCCAAAGCCTCGCCGTAACGGATGAGCAAATCCATCGCCTTGGCAATCGCGTCGCCTTGTGCGCCGTCGCGCATGCTTTTTTCTTCGTCCGTCAATCTCATTCGGAATCTTTCATGCGTGTGGTTGTGCAGGAGCGGCAAGGGTGCCGCCGACGTCGTTGGCAATTTTTCTGACCATGGCGAGCAAGGCCGGGGCGATTTCCTCGTGCAGACGCGCTTCGCTGAATGAAAACGCCGGGCCGCCGCAGTTGAACGACATGACCTGGTTGTCCGGCCCGGTCATGGCGACTGAGACTGAGTTGATTTCGGCGTGGAACTCGCCTGCGGATATGCAGTAGCCACTGCGTTGGTGGCTCAACAACGCGGACTGCAAACCGGCTTCGAGCGCCCCCCAGTCGCTGCCGCGCGAGAGGCGCAGCGAATCAATCAGCTGCAGGCGCGTCGCCGCATCGACTGCGGCCAAATAGGCCCGGCCCAAGGCGGAATTGGGCAGCGGTACGCGCGAGCCCACATCCAGCCGCGCGGAGAGCATGGTGGCGCGGGCGCGGCAAGCTTCGATCAACACCATCTCAAGCCCATCGCGCACGGCCAAATACACCGAGCCCGCCGTGGCCTCTGCCAGCGCCTGCATCGGCGCGCGGGCGGCGGCGCGGATGTCTAGCCCGGCCAAAAAACGGTGCGCCAGCGACACCACACCGGCGCCCAGGCGGTAACCCTCGCCGCCCGGCTCCTGGGCCAGCCAGCGGTGCGCCACCAGGGTGGCGGCCAGCCGGATGACGGTGGGGCGCGGAATGTCTGAGAGGCGCGACAACTCGGCGGCGGTAAGCGTCAAGCGGTCTTCTTGAAAGCAGTTGAGCAAGCTCAGGCCCCGATCCAGCGCGCTGACGGTGTCGGGCCGCACGTCTGTCAGGCTTTCACGCAGAATTTCGGCGGGGGTGCTGGCGCGGCGCCCGGTGCGTATGCCCGCACGGTGGCTGGACGTGGTGAAGGTTTCCATGGCCCAAACTTATGCAAGCGCTGAGGCTTGGGCCGGTTCAGCCGCGATTGGCTTGGATTGCGAGCCCGCTCCGGTAGCAGTCGCCGCCGCAGCCCCAGCCGCAGGCCGCAAAAACACCCCTTGCGCCAACAACGCCGCCTGCAATTCGCCAATGTCAACCGCTCTGGGCTGCACACCGTGGGCCACGGCCAATGCGGCTGCCGCGCCCGCCGCTTGGCCGGTGATCCAGCATTGCGGAATCTCGCGCATGAAGCCGTGGGAGTTGCGGTCGCAGCTCACGTGCCGCCCGCAAGCCAACAAACCATCAAGCTTTTCCGGCACCAAGGCGCCATAAGGAATGGATATGTTGGGGAACTTGGGCGAGACCGCCGGTGTGACACCAATTTCGTCTTTCAGGGCCACGCCATCCGGCCAACGCGAGCGCAGCACCGCATCCACGCCCGTGAGCCTGCGCGCATGGCGCACGCCGATTTGCGGGGCGGACAACATCAGAAACGCGTCTTCAAAACCTGGCGCGTGGGCGCGGTAATAGTCGAGGTGGGTGGCCATGGCGCGGTGCGACTTCACCTCCACCGCAGTGAGGTCGTCCACATCCAACGCTGAATAACCCGACTGGCGCGGGCCCATGAAAAGCGCCACGTCATTGCGCCACGAGACGAAGGGCCGCTCAAACAGGCCGCAGGTCTCGCGGCCAGTCGCCATGAAGGCGGTGAAAGCGTCGGGCTGGCCGCTTCTAAACGCCGTCCACTTGTCCATGTCAACGCCGCCAAATAACCAGGCGGTGTTCATGCAGTGGTGAACGTCGGCCTGCTCGATGTCGTTGGTGAAAGCGGCACCGGCGCGGGCGAAGATGTCGCCGTCGCCGGTGGCGTCCACCACGATCTTGGCGTGGATGGCCATGCGGCCTTCTTTGCTCTCAAAGGTGACGCCCGCCACCCGGCCATCTTGCATGATCGGCTCGCAGCCGAGCGAGTGGTAGACCAGTTTCACGCCGCGTTCAATCATGATCTCTTGCGACAACAGCTTGAGGCGCTCTGGATCTAACGTGGGCGACCAGGTGACGATGCCGTGGTAGGCGGCGGTGCGGAACGACCAATGCGCCGCTTTGGCCGGGTCAGTGGAGCCCCAATCGGCGGCGTCTGGCCCCGCCACCGAACCCGGCGGCAAGCGGTCAAACAGCTCCTCCGCAAAGCCGCGAATCACCAAGTCGCCCACCCAATCGGTCATGCGGTCGATCCAGATCACCAGCCCGCCGGTGGAGAGGCCACCCAGGTGGTTGTAGCGCTCCAGCAGCACCACATCCGCGCCCATCTTCGCCGCAGCGGCAGCGGCAGCCGTGCCCGAAGGCCCACCGCCGACCACCAGCACCTCGCAGTTGCGGTAAACCGGGATTTCCCTTGCGGGTTCAGCCCAGCTTCCCAACTTCTCGCGCACCGGTTTGCTGTCGCGCTCAAAGATGTCGGACATCAAAATCCGCTCATCCGTCCGGGTTAAATGCGTTACTTTCATGTCGATTTGAATGCCGAAGTGGGTGTCAAAATTAATTGGGGTCAGATTCCAATTACCATAATGCGGAAACTGTCTTGAATACCAAGTCTCGAAATTAATTGGAATCTGACCCCAATTAATTTGATTATTTTGGACGGATTGTTCAAAATGCGCAAGTCTTTGGCCCAATTTGATCAATATTGAAGGAAATGAACATGAAAATTGCTAATTCAACCCGTCGAATCGCCGGAATATGGACGTTTACCCTAGTGGCAGGGGCTGTGATGGCAGTCTCAACGCCCTCCATCAGCCAAGCCCAGGCCGTCTTCCCCCAAGCCGGAAAGCCCATCCGTTTGCTGGTCGGCCTGGCGGCCGGCGGCTCGCTTGACGGCCAGGCCCGCGCCATCGCGCAGAAGTTGGGTGAAGTCACCGGCACGCAGGTGATCGTGGACAACAAACCCGGCGCCAGCATGATGATCTCCGCCCAAGAGGTGATGAAGGCACCGGCTGACGGCCACACACTGCTGTACGCGCCTTCAAGCATCTTCGCGCAGAACCCGCACACGCTCAACGCCGTGGCCTACGACCCGTTCAAAGACTTCACGCCCATCAGCATGGCCACACGCGGCCCGCTGGTGCTGACGCTGCACACCAGCGTGCCGGCGACCACGGTGAAAGAACTCGTGGCCTGGGCCAAGGCCAATCCGGGGAAGTTGAACTTTGCCAGTTTCGGCACCGGCACCTCCAGCCACGTCTACGCCGAAGCCTTCAGCAAATCGGCCGGCATCGAGACCGTGCATGTGCCCTACAAAGGCACGGCGGACGCCGCCCGTGACTTGCTCGAAGGCCGCGTGCAAGCCTACTTTGACGCCGCGCCCACGGCCATCAGCAACAGCAAAACCGGCAAGATCCGCATGATCGGCGTCGCCTCGCCCCAGCGCAATAGCTACATTCCTGACGTGCCCACCATCACTGAGGGCGGCGTGCCCGGTATCGACCTCACCAGCTGGATCGCCATCGTCGGCCCGCCCGGCATGGCCCCCGACCTGGTCGCCAAAATCAACGCCGCCTTGGGCCAAACTTTGAACTCGCCGCAAGTCAAAGAAGCCATCTCGCGCGGGGCTTACGAGACCTCACACGGCACGCCAGCGGAATTGAGCGCTGACATCCGCTCAGCGTATGACAAATGGGGCGCGATGATCAAGCAGATTGGGTTTGTGAAGCAGTGAGATGTTGGAATTGATGTGCTATATAATAAATAGCAATAAAACGCCATTTCACGTGACTTAGCGACCGACGTTTCTTGAATTTTTCGGGTCAGTAACAAAAAATCCAAAATAATTAATACCCATATTAATTATTGTTTTGAATTGAGACCCCAAATCATTCGTTGGGACTCCGGGTTCTAAAGATACTTCAATCTGGATGCTGCCCAAGTCGTTAAATTCAAAGGGCTCGACTATAGAGCTGTAATAAAATACAGTGATGCGAAGTTTCCTGCGACCGGCGTCCACATTCAGCCCCTACGACCCAGGAAGCCCGCGCGTCGAGCCCGATGTCAGCACACCTGCACGATTGACGGCGGTCCAGATCGAAGACGAATTCCGCCGTGACGCGGCGGAAACCGGCGCCTTCATCGCGCCGGATGGACGCCTGATGCTTCGCAAAACCGGTTTGCCAAACCGTGTCGGCTTTTTGCCGGAAGAATTGACCGGCATGAGCGGCGCGACGTTTACCCACAACCATCCAGGCGGGTTGAGTTTCAGTCTTGAAGACATTGTCTTGGCGTGGGAACTGAGGTTGACGGAAGTCAGGGTCGTGACAACCAGATTTCGGCACCTCGCTTTCGCCTTCACTTCGGTGGCGCCGGATGAAAAGGAGTTGCATGCAGCGTATGATTTGGATCAGCGGCGTTTGGTTGCGCAAACTCGCCATAAAGTGATCGTTGAAGAACTGCATCCCGCTGATTTCGGGACGGAAGTCCAGCATCTGACTTGGGTCAGGTTGTCGCGCAAGTACGATTTCACCTATTTGAGGGAAAACTCATGAAATACCTGGTTGAACTGCCCAATGGCGATTTGGTTCGTAAGGAAAAATCCGAGTTGCAACCCACTGACCTGATCTGTTTCGACGGCCCCGACGCCTTTGCTGACATTCATTGCGCCAACGCATGGCTTCAGGCAGAGATTGAAGCCGCAGGCGGCCTGGAGGCCTGGCGCAAGGAGGGTTCGGGCCAGCAGCGCCAGGCTGCCTGAACGGCACACCGCTATCTATGCCGCTTGACTGGAAGGAAATCGCCAACCGCGCCCGTGCCTTCTCCAAAGACTGGCAACACGTCGAAAGCGAAGACGCTGACGCCAAGAGTTTCTGGGACGAATTTTTTGAAGTCTTTGGCATCAAGCGCCGCAAGGTCGCCTCGTTCGAGAAACGCGTCAAGAAGATTGACAGCAAAGACGGCTACATAGATTTGCTGTGGAAGGGCACACTGCTTATTGAGCACAAAAGCCGGGGCAAAAACCTTGTCAAGGCGTTCAAGCAGGCCAAGGACTATTTTCCAGGGCTGAAGCCTGAAGAAGAACCCCGCTACATCCTGCTGTGCGACTTCTGGCACTTTGAGCTGCATGACCTGGATGAAGACAAGGTCAGCCGCTTCACTCTCGCTGAGCTTGAAAACAACCTGCGGTTGTTCTTTTTCATCGCAGGTTACCGCAAACAGCGAATCCGCGAAGAAGAAGCCATCAACCGCGAAGCCGTGGACGCGCTGGGCGAGTTGCATGACTTGCTCAAGCGGGATGGCTATGGAGGCCATGACCTTGAAATCTTCCTTGTGCGGTTGCTGTTTTGCCTGTTCGCGGACGACACCGGCATCTTCCAGCCCAAAGACAGCTTTCACGACCTTCTGGAGTTTCACACCGCAGAAGACGGCTCCAATTGCGGTGCTGTGCTTGACACGCTTTTCTTCACGCTCAACAAAGACACGCCTGAGCGGCAGAAATCCCTGCCCGAGCAGTTTGCGCTTTTCCCGTATGTGAACGGCCGTCTGTTTGAGGAGCGCATTGACCCGCCCGCGTTCACGTCCGAGATGCGCGTGCATCTGCTCAACCTGGCCAAGCGCAACTGGGGCAACATTTCCCCGGCCATCTTTGGTGCCATGTTCCAGCGGGTGATTGAGCTAGACGCCAAAGAACGCCGCCGCGAGCTGGGCGCCCACTACACCAGCGAAACCAACATCCTCAAACTGATCCATCCGCTATTTTTGGATGAGCTGCGCGCCGAGTTTGACAAAACCAAAGGCAGTTCCAGCCAGTTGTTTGAGTTCCACAAGAAACTGCAAACCTTAACCTTTCTCGACCCCGCCTGCGGCTGTGGCAACTTCCTCGTGGTGGCGTACCGCGAACTGCGCAAGCTGGAGCTGGACGTGATGCGTGCGGCCAGCCGGTTTGGTGCGCGCATCGGCCATGTATTTGATTTCCTCAAGGTGGACGTAGACCAGTTCTACGGCATTGAATACGAGGAATTCCCAGCGCAAGTGGCGCAGGTTGCGATGTGGCTGACCGACCACCAGATGAATGTGGAAGCCGGCACTGAA
>JANOYE010000197.1:0-1554 GCA_031428695.1 Rhodoferax sp.
GCACACGCCGATGGGCTGCTTCACCACGATCAAACGGCGGTTGTTGTCAAACGTCGGCAGCGTTTCGCCATTCACGCGTTTGGCCTCTTCTGCGAACCACTCGACAAAACTCGCGCCGTAGGCGATTTCGCCTTTGGCTTCTGGGAAGGGTTTGCCTTGCTCTGCCGTGAGAATGCGCGCCAGGTCGTCCTGGTTGGCCATCAGCAAATCAAACCACTTGCGCAGGATGATGGAGCGCTCTTTGGCTGTCTTGCCGCGCCAGGCTGGCCAGGCAGCGTTGGCGGCGGTGATGGCTTGTTCGGCGTCATCTGGGCGCAAATTGGCCACGTCGCACAACTTGTGGCCGTTCGACGGGTCCAACACGTCAAAACGGCTGGCGCCAGCGAGCCATTGCCCGTTGACGAGCGCGTCGGTTTTTAAGAGGCTCAGGTCGTTGAGCAGCGAGAGGGGAGAGGTCTTCATGTCCATGGTGGTTCCTTGTGTCGAAAACTGGGGGAATAATGGAAAAAAGGCTAAAATCTAGTTGAATCAACCAAACTTTTGGTGAAAAGGAGTTTCGTCATGCATGCAGTCGGATTATTTGACGCGAAAACCCACCTTAGCGAATATGTGATGCGGGCCGAGGCGGGCGAAGAAGTCATCATCACGCGGCACAACAAGCCCGTGGCGAAGATTGTGCCATTGCACGCCAAGGCTGTGGCCACGGTGCAAGTTATTCCGAAGTTTGTGCAACGCACGTTCAACATGGGGCCACTTTTGGTGAAAGAGACCAATATGAACCGTTTGGCAGCCGAGCTCGATAACCTGGAATTCATCAAACTGAACGCCCGCCTTGAGCGCGAGGCCAAGAAACGCAAGCGCGCTGATGAAGCTGCCTGACACCAACGTATTGGTCAATTCGGTCAACGAATTCAGCGCTGTCAGAAATCAGGCCGCAAACTGGTTGGAAAAAGCCTTTGACAGCGAGCCAGGCATCGGATTTGCATGGCTCGCGCTGGTGGGTTTTGTCCGGGTTTCCACGCAGCGGGGAATTTTGAAAACGCCGCTTTCACCGGCCAATGCGTCGGAGTTGATGGAGGCCTGGCTTTCCCATCCGCGCGCTCGAATACTTCAACCTACCGAACGCCACGGCGATATTCTGGCCAGACTGTTGCTCTCTGCGGGCACCGCAGGCAACCTCACCAACGATGCCCACTTGGCGGCGCTGGCCATTGAGCATGGCGCGACAGTGGGTAGTTTTGACCAGAATTTCAAAAAATTCCCTGGCGTCAAACTTGACCTTTTGAAGTAGTGCTCCTCCGCTGCTTTTTTCACCGGCTTTCTGTTAAATACTGACTCCGCTCGAACCATGTCCACTCCCCAATTTCCCCCTTCCTTCACGGTCAGCGACATCCGCAAATCCTTCCTCGACTTCTTCGCCAGCAAGGGCCACACGGTAGTGGCCTCCAGCCCGCTGGTGCCGGGCAACGACCCGACCCTGATGTTCACCAACTCGGGCATGGTGCAGTTCAAAGACGTGTTTTTGGGCGCCGACAAGCGCAGCTACGTGCGCGC
>JANOYE010000198.1:0-9737 GCA_031428695.1 Rhodoferax sp.
GCTGCGGTCCACCAGATCAGTGCCGGCCCAGGCTTCGAGCGACTGGATGCGCCGCGAAAACGCCGGCTGCGTGACATGGCGCAGCAGCGCCGAGCGGCTGAAGCTGCGGGTTTCAGCCAGGCTGACGAAGTCTTCAAGCCATTTGGTGTCCATGGCGCACTTTACCGCTTGATGGCAACCTGCTTCGGCTGGGATTTGTACAAATTGAATTTGCGAAATGCAAATTGTACAAATTGAGATGGGGTTGCAAGGGCGTGGCATGCGCCCGCGTTCCACCGGTGGAGCGGCAACACCGGGGCATGCACGGCTAGGAGGTTCAACGACCTGCACGGATGATTTGGAAATGGAATCAGTGGTGCGGGAAAAGGAGCACCTGCACCCCTGATTTGGCCGCAGCTTTACGCAAATCAGCATCTAGCGTTGCGAGTGCGCAATTCATGCGTTTGGCCAAACGCAAATACGTAGCGTCGTAGGCAGAAAGCCCGGTTTCTAGTGCCAAAATCGTCGTGTCGGCAATGACCGACGTATCGACATCGTACGCGACTTGCGCGTTCATGATGTCGATCAACGCGAAGCATTCAGCGCTGTCCTGTCGCGAAATTTCACTCCTTCTCAATGCGCGAGCAATAACGTTCGCCGCCTCTGAATTGAAGAGGTTCGGAACGTGGACTTCGGCTGATTCCATCTGCTGGGCGACTTGATCCGCATAAGCCTTGTCAGCATCAGAGCCATCTTTAAATAGCCAGCGCATGACGACCGAGTTGTCCACCACAAACTTCATTTGCGGCCCTCCTCAATTGCCGCACGAATATCCATGACGGGTATGCCCGGCCTGTTCATAAACGCCTTGACGCGCTGATGAAAACCGGCTTTGTTGCTCTGCGTGGGAATCGGCGTGATACGCGCAACAGGGACGCCCCGCACCGTCAGTTCAAAGGTCTCGCCCTGCTGCGCTTGACGCGCTATTTCCGACAAGCGATTTTTTGCTTCTGCTAGTTGAATTTGCTGCATGACCAACCCCTTGATGATAGATGTCCAAGCATAGCATATGGCTAGCTATATAGCTAGATTCATATCGGTTGGCGAGGTGGTGGTGTGCCTGGTTATTGACCTCTGCGATGGAGAGCTGCTACCTTAGTGGGGTGAGTAATGACCAACAAATCAATGCGACGCTGCCAGCCTGTCGCGCGCGTTTTCAGTGACCCAAATCCCAGTTTTCAATAAACTCACTCAGAACTCTGCTGCACCGCCCAAAATGCCAACCCTACTGACCCGCAAAGGCCAAGTCACCATCCCCAAACAAGTCTGCAACGCCTTGGGCATGACGCCAGGCAGCTTGGAGGACTTCGCTGTCAACATCGAAGGCGACGTGGTGATCGGCAAACTGGGCGCGACGCCCGGCGTAGGTTGCGACCGTTTCGACGCAGCCCGTGGCAAGGCCGACGTGAAATGGCGCACTGACGATTTGATGGCCCTGCTGCGCGGCGAAGCTTGACGTTGCTGGTTGACACTCATGTGCTGGGGGACTTCTTCATCGGCGCGCACGCAGCCGTTTCCGGCCACGCTTTATTAACGCGCGATACGCGTCGCATTTTCCAAGTGCGGTGATGGTGTCGCCTGCTGTTAAATTGTGAAACATCCGGATCAAGCACTGCCAGACCGCAGGCCATACATACAGGGAATCACCACCATGACAAACAAACGCATCGCCAACCAGCACCACGCCACCTTTGAAAGCATTCGCCACATCGATGCCGATGACAATGACTATTGGCTGGCCCGCGAGTTGGCCAATGTGCTGGATTATTCCCAGTACCGCCACTTTTTGCCTGTCGTGGAGCGTGCGCGCGAGGCTTGCCAGAACAGTGGCCAACCCGTGGCAGACCATATTGAGGATGTCCTCACAATGGTCGACATTGGGTCTGGCGCCAAACGCCAGGTGGAAGACCTCCGCCTGTCCCGCTACGCGTGTTACCTGATCGTACAAAACGGCGACCCCGGCAAAGCAGTGATCGCCAATGGCCAAACCTACTTCGCCCTACAGACGCGGCGTCAGGAGCTGGCCGACGATGCCAAGTTTGCCCAACTCAACGAGAACGACAAACGGCTGGCCATCCGCAATGAGCTGGCGGCCCACAACAAGCATCTGGCAGCCGCCGCCAGAGACGCAGGCGTCGAAATCGCGCGACGCAAGCAGAGGAAAAATTGCGCCGGGACCAGGTGCAAAACAAAACCCAGGCCAACCGGACGCATTTTGATGTCGGCCGCAAGGTACGCCAAACCATTCAGGAACTGGGTGGCACCATGCCGGAAAATCTGCCAAAGCCAGACACCAGCATCCAGCAGCTTGCGTCGGCCAAAAAGAAGCTTGAACCAAAGAATCCACGGAAGTGAGGTGATGGCCAGCGAGGACCCACGCACGCCGCCAGTTTCACTCTTAACGCTGCTGCAGCGCCCCCATCGCTGCTTACCGCCCGCGGCAAAGCTGATGTTGCCGTTTAACACCGATGTCTTGGCTGATTGCACTGAGGGACACTTGCACGCGCAATCGAAAGTCCACTGAATGGCGATGCTCGCTTGTGGTGGCTGCAATCGACGCAACGGAGTCATGCACCATCACAAACAAGTCACTATTGTTTTAGGAGCTGCTTACGCATGTTTTCTGAGACTTGGAAGCTCATTTCTCTTAAACCTATTGAAAATCGGGGCTGTAAACTTGAATTGTTGATATGTAAGTTAACAACCCTTCGTTTCCGCAAGCACCGCACTGCGACCGGGCAATGCGCGTGCGGTTTTGGTGTGAAAGCACGCGCGACACGAAAAATGTGTGCGACACGGTGGTCGCTAATTTTTTGTTATTTCCGCCAGACGAGCTTCCACGCGCATTTCCCACCAAAGCCCGGTCGCATTGTCCGATCACCGCGCTCTGTGAGTGCCTTCGCGCAAGATCGAGGCGGCATCGCAAATTTGCATGGCTTTGTTGATAGGCTGGACTCGACCCAAAGCGGCTATTCGTCGCAGTTCCCCCAGGGGAGGATACATTCTGGTCAAGTCATTTCCAACCATTTGCCGTAATGCCGTTCATGATGTTACGGTGAACATCGACGACGGCCTGGAAATACTCACCGAGCCTAGCTCGTGTCAGCTGAATCGCCTTATCCTGGTATTCCGCAAGGTGGGGAGCTCGAACAATGTCGCGCGGACCGAGCCGTCCGTAGCGGTGCAGGAGCACATTGCGAACCATCGAGGCCTCATTGAATTTTTCCGAGGCCGGCGAAGTAGCTGTGAGGGTAACGCCGAGCCAGCCATACAGCGTCATCAACCTAGCGGCGGAATCCCAGCCACCATCTGGTATTTTATCCTTTGCTTTCTGGTCTAACTTCTGCGCGATCTCTAGGCATTGCTCTTCGGGCCACGGCCAATTCGCCATGTTGTACTTGCCCAAAGCGAACTTGTCAGCAGCAGACGCGGCTGCGGGCTGGATCGTGCTCAGAATGGCCATGATGATGTTTTCACTTCCGGCTTCATGGGCCGCCCAAAAGCTCAGGAATGCGAGTACGTTCGTGCGGTGGTAGTCCTCCGCCTTCATCTCAGCAGCCCATCGTAGATTGTCCTTCGCTTGAGCAAGTAAGGCGTCAATGCGCTCTGGTGCCGCTCCCCGCTTCTGACCCTCGCTGACAAGCATGAGCTTGTGTACGTCTCCTAAGCCTTCCACGATATCTAGGCACTCAGCGAGGTAGCTGGCTAAAAATCGATCTCCGACCAGCCGGGAGCCGGTCCGTTGCAAGGCGTGGTGAATTTTGTGCTCCGGCGAGATACCGAGCATGCTGTCATGTAGTTCAGGCATGGTGAGCTGGTGGGGTTCGAACTTTCATGCATTCTCGAGCCTAAAAGCGCTACAGCTGCAAATAAAGCCATTGCCCAAAAGCTAGATCTTTCAAAGCCTCAATTTAAACGCAGAGAAGGGTTTGTCGTAGAGCCAATCAACTGACTGCAATTGGCCCATGACCACAATTGCCGCATAGCAGACGCCCAGAGGCCTCCAGTTTCCCGGTGACCGTGACCGCTTGCAGAAAGGCCCATTGTCATTCTGGTCATCGTGTCCCGACCATAAGTGGACATTTAAATTGGGATCGAAAGACTGACACCAGATCATCAGATTTGTCTGTCATATTCGCCTTACGGAATTGACGTCTGGCGGGTGCCAGTCATGCTGTTTATGTACTCTAGTACAGCCCGCCTTTTCCGCAATTCGGGAAAGGCGAGGAAAAGGACGCGAACCATTTCCTCCTTGCTGGCCGCGACAGAAAGAAACTGATTGGCAAAGGCGTCGGCTGTTCCAAGCAAGCCATGCTGATTCATAAAACTTCTTACGATTTCAATTTGGGGCGAATCGGGCAAGGCATGACGCAGGAATGCCCAGTGTAGGCAGACAGCAAGACACCGGTCGTCCTCGGGCACGAAGGAGAGTTCCGAGCAGACATCGCTCATCACTGCTTCCCAGTGCTTGCGACGCTCAGGATGAAGTTGCAGTTCCACCGGGGCGATAACTATGTGCTCCATTGCGTTGTCGAGGGCGCCCAGCGATTCGGATAAATATTTGTCCCAATCTGCCTCATTGGCCAATGCTAGCTTTGGAACTCCCGCGATATGGAACCGCTGCACATGCAGCACCTCATGTCGAACCGCCCCATCCGGAAGGTATCCATTGGTCGGTGCATAGAGTTGTACGCGATGGGCATTGATTTCGACTTCGAGATTACCTTGACCCGTAGGCCCACCGTGGTTCAGTTTTGAATCGAGGATTACATTGATGTGTAAATGAGATCCTTCCTCCACTTCATGGATGAATTCTTGGACTGACCGACTAAGGCGGGCGAGATACTCGGCTTGCATAGCGTGATGATGCCGGATATTGCCCAGGAGGATTTCTGGTAGGTCGATCTGGTGATTAGGCAATTACCGCACTTGGCAACTTAGACGCCAAGTCGCAAACCCTTCAAACCAACCTCATTCCGAACTCTGCTGCAAAGCCCACATAGCCGCATACCGCCCATTCGCAGCCAGCAGCGCCGCATGATTGCCACGTTCAATGATCCGCCCCGCGTCCATCACCAAAATCTCATGCGCGTCCACCACCGTGGACAGGCGATGCGCGATCACCAGCGTGGTTTTGTTCTGTGCAACGTTTTGCAGCTCGCCCTGGATGGCACGCTCATTGGCGCTGTCAAGCGCAGAGGTGGCCTCGTCGAAGATCAGAATCGGCGGGTTTTTCAGCAGCGTGCGGGCAATCGCCACACGTTGCTTTTCGCCGCCACTGAGTTTCAGGCCGCGCTCACCCACCATGGTCAGGTAACCGGCGGGTGTGGCGCTGATGAAGCTGTGGATATGCGCGGACGCCGCCGCCTCTTCCACCTGCGCCCGCGTGGCGCCCACCTGGCCGTAGGCGATGTTGTATTCCACCGTGTCGTTGAAAAGAACGGTGTCTTGCGGCACGATGCCAATGGCCTGGCGCACACTGCCCTGGGTGACCTGTTTGATGTCCTGTCCGCCGATGAGGATCCGCCCCTGCTGCACATCGTAAAACCGGAACAACAGGCGGGCGAGTGTTGATTTGCCGGAGCCCGAAGGGCCGACCACCGCCACGGTTTTTCCGTCGGGAATTTCAAAACTGATGTTGTGCAGAATCGGCCGCGCCGCCTCGTAGGCGAAGTTGACGTTTTCGAACTTCACGGCGCTGGAGCGGCTGGTGTCCAGCGGCGTCGCACCCGGCACATCGTCGATCTCGCGCTCGCGCTCCATCAGGCTGAACATCTTCTCCAGGTCCGTCAGGCTCTGTTTGATCTCGCGGTAAATCACACCCAGAAAATTCAGTGGAATGTAGAGCTGAATCATGAAGGCGTTGACCATCACCAGATCGCCCAGCGTCATGCGGCCCTCAACGACGCCCTGGGTGGCGCGCCACAACATGGCCACCAGCGCGATGGCAATGATGAGTTGCTGCCCAGTGTTGAGCATGCTCAAGGTGGTCTGGCTCTTGACTGCGGCGCGGCGGTATTTTTCCAGGCTCTGGTCGTAACGTTTGGCCTCGAACTCTTCGTTGTTGAAATATTTGACGGTTTCGTAGTTCAGCAATGAATCGACCGCGCGGGTGTGGGCGGTGGAATCGAGCTCGTTCATCTTCTTCCTGAACTGCGTGCGCCACTCGGTGACGCTAACCGTGAAGGTGATGTAGAACACCAGGGCGATGATGGTGATGAGGGCGAACCACACGTCAAACTTCACCGCCAGCAGGGTGAGCACCAGGGCCACTTCGATCAGCGTCGGGATGATGCTGTACAGCGAATAACTGATGAGTGAATGCACGCCGCGTGTGCCGCGTTCGATGTCGCGGGTCATGCCGCCGGTCTGCCGCTCCAGGTGGAAACGCAGGCTCATGGCGTGCAAATGGCGGAATACCTGCAACGAGATGGAGCGCGCTGCGCCTTCGGTGGCTTTGGAGAACACCAGCTCGCGCAATTCGGTTAAGAGCGAGGTTGAAAGCCGCAACGCGCCGTAACCGATCAGCAAAGCCACGGGCACCACCACCAGCGTTTTCACATCAATGTTGCCGCCGACCAGGCCGCCGTTGGGGCTCATCGAGTCGACCAACTCTTTCAGCAGCAGCGGCACACCCACGTTGGCCATCTTGGCACCGACCATGAAGGCCAACGCGGCCACCACGCGCCACTTGTACACCCACAGGTAGGGAAACAGACGACTTAAGGTAGACCAGTCAGACTGCGGCACAGCAGGGCCGCCCGGTTTGTCAGAAGGGGTTTGGACAGGCAGCTGGACTGGGGCCGAAGCTGCAATTTGACCGTGTGGGCGCATCGTGGAGAATCTATTGGGCCGCAGCTTGCGGCAAAGCGTGTCAGCAAAAGTGCCAGCAAAGAGAGGATTGTGCCTATGTCGAGCGATTCAAGTGCAGATAGCCGCGCGGGTGCCAGCGCGCTGGCCAGCCTGGGCGCCCGGGCCGAGTCGGCCGGCGTGCAGCTGCCTACCGACAAGGAACTGGTGCTCAAGGTGATTCCCCTGCCCGGCGACTGCAATGCCAATGGCGACATCTTTGGTGGCTGGGTCATGGCGCAGGTCGACCTGGCGGGCTCTGTGGTGCCGGCGCGTTACACCCACGGGCGCATGGCAACGGTGGCTGTCAACCAGTTCATCTTCAAGCAGCCGGTGCGGGTGGGTGACCTGCTCTCGTTCTTCAGCAGCGTGGAGAAAGTTGGGCGCACGTCGATCACGGTCAAGGTTGAGGTCTACGCAGAGCGCATCCGGGCGCAACGCATCTATGTGAAGGTCACCGAAGCCTCACTCACTTATGTGGCGATTGACGAAAACGGCCAGCCCAGGCCCTTGCCCAACCCCGATGGCAGCACCTAATGGCTTTTTGAGCCATGGGCGCGCCGCCGCGCTATGTGCGGGAGCGTACAGAGCAATGTCAATTTGGCAGCGACAATTCCGCGAGGGTCTGGCAGCCGGGGCCCTGCAAGCCCTGATCCGCCGGATACGCAATGCCCGGGATCAGCGTCCAGCCGCCCCACCCCTACTTGAGGATCTGCCGTGAGCATCACCCACAGCGACATTCTGGCGGCCAATATTCTGATCGTTGACGACCAACCGGCCAACGTGGAATTGCTGGAGCAACTGCTGGCGCAAACCGGTTACACCCACGTTGCCTCCACCGCAAACCCGATGGAAGTGTGTGACTTGCATCAAAAATACCGATACGACCTGATCCTGCTAGACCTCCAAATGCCGGGCATGGATGGTTTTGAAGTGATGCGCGGTTTGAACGCCGTGGAATCCAACAGTTATGCACCGGTTCTCGCGATGACGGCCCAACCTGGCCACAAGTTGCGGGCCCTGACCTCGGGTGCCAAGGATTTCATCGCCAAACCCTATGACCTGGTAGAGGTCAAAACCCGCATCCACAACATGCTGGAATTGCGCCTGCTGTACAGACAGCTTGAGGCCGCCAACCGCCAGCTGGAGTTTTATGCCTTGACGGACGCGCTCACCGGCCTGCCCAACCGGCGCCTGCTGATGGACCGCCTGACCCATGCCATGGCCGCTTCCGCGCGCACCGGCGACCATTGCGCCCTGATGTTTCTCGACCTGGACCACTTCAAGCAGCTCAACGACACAGAGGGGCACCTGGCGGGCGACCTGCTGCTGCAAGAAGTGGCCACCCGCCTGAAAGCCTGCGTTCGTGAAGGTGACACCGTAGCGCGCCTTGGCGGCGATGAGTTCGTCGTGCTGCTGGAGAGGCTGGGCAACCACGGTCGCAATGCCGATTCCCAGGCCGCACTGGTTAGCAACAAGATTCTGGGTTCTTTGGCCAGCACGTATCTTCTGGACAACCAGAGTTACACCACCTCCGCCAGCATTGGCGTGGTTGTTTTCAGAGGGACCGACGAATCGACTGAAAAACTCCTCAAAAAAGCGGACCTGGCCATGTACGATGCCAAGACGACCAGTCGCAACGCCGCGCATTTTTTTGAACCCTCCATGCAACCATGAACGCCAAGCACAAGCCCGATCCCGATCCTGCACCAACCGAAACGCCTGCGCTTGCGACCGAACCTGCGCCCGCGCATGCGCACGCCTTTCCCATTGTCGGTATAGGCGCATCTGCCGGCGGGCTGGCGGCATTCGAGGCCTTTTTTTCGGGTTTGCCCGCCGAATCAGACCCCGGCATGGCTTTCGTGCTGGTGCAGCATTTGGCGCCCGACCACGCCAGCATCCTGCGCGACCTGGTGCAACGCAGCACGCGCCTGCAGGTGCAGGAAGTGCAAGACGGCATGGTGGTGGCGATCAATTGCGTCTACATCATTCCCCCCAACCGCGACATGGCGTTTTTGAATGGCGTATTGCACCTGCTCGAGCCTGCCGCGCCGCGGGGCCACCGCCTGCCGGTTGATTTTCTGTTCCGCTCGCTGGCGCAGGACCAGCATGAAAGGGCCATTGGCATCGTGCTCTCGGGCACTGGCAGCGACGGCACCCAGGGCGTGCGCGCCATCAAAGGCGGTGGCGGCATGGTGATGGTGCAAAACCCGGCGTCCACCGAATTTGACGGCATGCCGCGCAGCGCGCTGGCCACGGGCCTGGTCGACTTCGAGTTGCCCCCGGCCGAAATGGCCCGCCAACTGATCGCCTACGCCGCCCGCATTTTTGGCAAAAGCCTACGCACGGTGACGGAGGAAGAGCCCAAAACCGACAGCGCGCTCAAGAAAATATTGGTCCTGGTGCGGGCCCAAACCGGCCACGATTTTTCACAGTACAAACCCAGCACCATCAACCGCCGCATAGAGCGGCGCATGGCGGTGCACCAACTCGACGCCATTGCCAGTTATGTCAAGTTCCTGCAGCAGACACCGGCCGAAGTGGACGACCTGTTTCGCGATTTGCTGATTGGGGTGACCAATTTCTTCCGCGACCCCGAGGCCTTCAAGACTCTGGAGGAGCAGGCCATTCCCAAGCTGTTTGAGGGGAAATCCGCAGAAAACGTGGTCCGCGCCTGGGTTCCCGGCTGTTCCACCGGAGAAGAGGCGTATTCCATCGCCATCTTGCTGCAAGAGCGGCTGGAGAAGCTCAAGTCTGGCTTCAAAGTGCAAATTTTTGCCACCGACATTGACAGCCGAGCGATTGCCGTGGCCCGCGCCGGGCTGTACCCGGCGGGCATCGTGGGCGAC
>JANOYE010000199.1:0-30274 GCA_031428695.1 Rhodoferax sp.
GCACTCGCCCCGCCCAGGTAGCCCTTCAGACTCAAGCCGGCTGCGTTCTTGAACTGGGCATACGACAGCGCGGCGGTGTAAGCCCCTGACTGGTAGCCCGCGCCCACGCCCGACGACGCCAGGCGCGAGGCGTTGCCAACCTGCTCGCCAAAGGCATGCATGGCGCGCACGCTGAAGTCGCTGAAGCGGCCCACGTACTTGATTGAGTTGTCCAGCCGGTAAGCACCGGTGGGAGAGCCCGAGGGGCCAAATTCGGCGCCAAGCCGGTGCGCGCTCAGCGCGGCAATGCCCACGTTGGGGTTAAAGCCAGCAAACCGGACGCCCAGCGGGTCCACCGCGCTCACCACATCGGCCAGCACCGTGGTCTGGCGGCCCGCCGTGACGGTTCCCCAGCCACCTTGCATGCCCACACTAGCCGCGCGGTCGAACAGTTTGGTGGTGCTGGCCGACGCACCCGTGTCCAGATTGATGCCGGACTCCAGGTTGAAAATGGCCTTCAGGCCGGCGCCGAGGTCTTCCGAGCCGCGAAAGCCGAACCGGCTGGTGGTGTGGATGCCGCTGTTGATGGCCGTGCTGGAGCCAGCATCCCCGCCGTAGGCAGCGTTCAGCCCGCTGCTGTAGCGCACGCCAGCATCGGCCACGCCGTAAAGGGTGACGCTGCTTTGGGCGTGGCCTGCGCAGGCCAAGGCCAGCAATGACAGTCCCAGCAGCGGAGTGCGGCAGTCGGTGGAGTGGGTCTTCATGCGTTTGTCTCTTTCTTTCTTCTGGGGTTAAAAAATCGTGGGTTCAGGCCTTGCGCGCCGCCAATACCCGGTCCACCATCACGCCGGCCTGGCCGAGGTGGTCCATCGGGTCGCAAAAGGACACCAGTTGTTCGCGCGTGACGTGTTTATTGATTTCAGGGTGCTCGGCCAGCAGGTCGATCAGCGGGCGTTTTTGCTGCAGCGCGGCGCGGCAGATGTCATACACCAAGTCGTGGGCGTATTCGCGGCCAATGAAAGGCCCCAGGCCCATCATCACGGCCTCGGACATCACCAGCCCATGCGTCATGTCGATGTTGCGGCGCATCTGAGCCGCATCGACTTCCAGCCCGGCGAGGATGAACTTGGTCTGCTTGAGAGCGCCCGACATCAAGCAGAAGATTTCCGGCATGGCGACCCACTCGATTTCCCACGGGCCGGTCGAGCGCTCATGGTCGGCCACCATCGCATCCATCAGCGAGGCGGCCAACTGGCGCACCACCGAGATGTTGGCGTGGATATACAGGCATGAAATCGGGTTGCGCTTTTGCGGCATGGTCGAGGACGAGCCGCGCCCCGGCGCATAGGGCTCGAACACTTCGGCGACTTCGGTCTGCATCATCAGCTTGACGTCCATGGCGATCTTGCCCAGCGAGCCGCCAACGATGCCTAAAAATGCACCGACCTCGGCAAAGTTGTCGCGCACGGTGTGCCAGGAAATCAAGGGCTGGCCCAGCCCGAGTTCCTTCATCAGCCCGGCCTGCGTTTCCATGGCGCCGGTCTGCAGCGACGACAGCGTGCCCGACGCGCCGCCGAATTCGCCGACCAGCACACGTGGTTTGAGCTGCTCCAGCCGTTCGCGGTGGCGCTCGATGCCGGCCAGGATGCCGGCCATCTTGTAGCCGAAGGTGATGGGCGTGGCCTGCTGCAGGTTGCTGCGGCCGATAACCGGCGTGTCGCGGTGCTCCAGGGCCAGTTTGGCCAGCGAGTTAGAAATGTCTTGCAGGTCGGCTTCCACCAGCGCCAGGCTTTCGCGGATCTGCAGCACGGCGGCGGTGTCGGTGATGTCCTGCGTGGTCGCGCCCCAGTGGCAGTATTCGCCCAGCTTGTCACGGCAGGCGGCGTTGATCTGGTTGACCACGGCGATGATGGGGTAGCCGATCTGCTCGGTCCTGGCCTTGAGCTGGGCCCAGTCGATCTGCTCGATGTTGCAGTTTTTGACGATCTCATCGGCGGCCTCTTTCGGGATCAGGCCGAGTTCGCCCTGCACCTTGGCCAGCGCGCGCTCGATGTCGAGGTACTTGGCGGTGCGGTTTTCGTCCGACCAGACCTGCCGCATTTTGGCGTCGCTAAACATGTCGCCGAAGATTCTGGAGTCGATGATGGTTGCTGACATGGATGTCTCCGTTGGGTTTGGGGGTATGTTTTAAGAAGAAACGGTGAATCAGGGCGCACGGCCAGCCTGGGCCAGGATGCGTTCGGCTTGACTCACGACCGGCAGGTCCACCATTTTTCCGTCCACCTGGATGGCGCCGGAGCCCGAGGCCTGCCTGGCCTGCAGCACGCGCTGCGCCCACGCCAGTTCTTCGGCGCTGGGTGCCAGCGCGGCGCGCACCACGGCAACCTGCGCGGGGTGAATGCACATCTTGGCGCCAAAGCCCAGGCTGCGCGCATGGCGCATGTCGGCGCTGACCTGCACGGCATCGAGCGCGGGCGTGACACCGGCCAGCGGCGAGGCCAGGCCGGCGGCGCGCGAGGCGATGGCAATTTGCGAGGCCGCATGATCCTGCGCCACGCTGTCAGCGCGTATGTCCAGGTCCACCATGAAGTCGAGCGCGCCGAAGGCTAGGCGCGCCACGCCGGGCGCGGCGGCAATGCCGGGCAGTCCCATCACGCCGCGCGCGGTCTCGATCAGCGGCAGTACGGTCGCGTTGACAGCCAGGCTGGCCAGCACGGCGGCCACCTGCGCGGCTGCCTCGCATTTGGGCAGCATGACGCATGCCGGCTGCACGGCGCGCATTAGCGCCAAATCGTCCAGGTGCCAGGGCGTGGCGTCGTCGTTGATACGGATCAGCGCCCTGCCTTGTGCTTCCCCGTCGCCAGTCATCCATTGGGCAATCGCGTCGCGTGCCGCTGCCTTGTCGCCAGGGGCCAGTGCGTCTTCCAGGTCCAGGATGACGCGATCGGCGCCCGAAGCCAGCGCCTTGGCAAAGCGTTCGGGCCGGTTGCCGGGCACAAACAGGTAAGTCTGCGGTGGGTGCTCGATCATGGTTAGACCACGCCTTCAGCGCGCAGTTCACCAATGCGCTCGGCACTGTAGCCTTGGCCGCCCAGAATCGCGTCGGTGTGCTGGCCCAGCGCGGGCACGGCGTCCATGCGCGGCGCGCCGTGCTGCCAGGATCCGGGCGGCAGCAGCGCGGGAACCCGGCCGACTGCCGTGTCCACCTCGCGCCAGCGGCCCCGCGCCTGGAGTTGGGGATGCGCCCACACCTCGGCCATGGTGTTGACTTGCGCATTGGCGATACCCGCCTGCTCCAGACGGGTTGACACTTCTTCAGCGGTGAAGGGGGCGAACGCTTGAACAATCAGTGCCGACAGCTCGGAGCGCGCCGCGCTGCGTTTGGCATTGCCCGAAAAGCGCGCGTCGGTGGCCAGTTCAGGCTGCTGCAAGAGCTTGTCGCAAAAGATTTTCCATTCGCGCTCGTTTTGCAGGCCGAGCATCACGGTCTTGCCGTCGCCGGCGGGAAACGGACCGTAAGGATAGATTGTGGCGTGGCTGGCGCCGGTGCGCGGCGGTGGCGAGGCGCCCTCGAAGGCGTAGTACAACGGGTAGCCCATCCATTCCGTCAAGGATTCGAGCATCGACACGTCGATACGCTGACCTTCGCCGGTCTGCTGGCGGTGCATGAGCGCGGCCAGGATGTTGGTGTAGGCATACATGCCGGCGGCAATGTCGGCGATCGACGGTCCTGCCTTGGACGGCGTCTCAGGCGTGCCCGTGACTGAGACAAAGCCCGCTTCGCTCTGGATCAAGAGGTCGTAGGCCTTCTTGTCGCGGTAGGGGCCGTCGCTGCCGTAGCCCGAGATGTCGCAGACGATGATGCCGGGTTTCAGCGCCGACAGCGTTTCGTACGACAGCCCTAGCCGGGCCGCCGCGCCGGGCGCGAGGTTCTGCACCACGACGTCGGCGTCCTCCAGGATCAGCCGCATCAGGATTTTCTGCGCCTCGTCATGCTTCACGTCGAGCGTGAGGCTTTTCTTGGAGCGGTTGGTCCAGACGAAATGCGAGGCCAGTCCGCGCACGCGCTCGTCGTAGCCACGGGCAAAATCGCCGACGCCCGGCCGCTCGATTTTGATGACGCGCGCGCCCAAGTCAGCAAGCTGGCGCGTGGCGAAGGGCGCGGCAATCGCATGCTCGAGCGTGACGATGGTGATGTTCTTGAGGGGTTGCATAAAGGTGGTTCTGGTCAAGCGTCAAGCGAGCGTTGCGGTGGCGTCCATCGTCAGCCAGCCTTCGTGGTCGCGGCCCCACAGGCGCACGGTCTTGCCATCAAGCGAAGGCTGGCCGTGGACGGAAAACGGGTGGGTGTCAAAGGTCGGCCGAACTGCCTTGAACTCGAAGTTGGTCACGTTCGCTTCGGGCCATTCGCGGCGCAGCAGGTCCATCAACAGCGTTGCAATCAACGGACCGTGAACGATGAGGCCCGGGTAGCCTTCGACTTCGGTGACGTACTGGCGGTCGTAGTGGATGCGGTGGCCGTTGAAGGTGAGGGCCGAGTAGCGAAAAAGCAGCACATCGTCCGGCACGATGCTTCGCTCCCACTTGAAGGCCGACGGCGCAGCCACAGGCGGCGGCGCCACATCGGCGGGCGAAGGCGCTGCGCGGTAGACGAGGTTGTGGTGCTCCTGGAGCGCTGCATTCACAGAGCCATTGCGGCGAATTTCGTGGCGCACGCGCACAAAAATCAGGCTGCCGGTGCGGCCAGACTTCTCCTTCACGTCTTCAATGGTGGACGTGCGCGAGAGTGCATCGCCAATCAGCAGCGGCTCGTTGAAGACCAACTCGCTGCCGGCCCACATGCGCCGGGGCAGGGCTACAGGCGGCAGGAAGCCACCGCGTTTGGGGTGGCCATCGCCGCTGATGTTGGATTGCGCGGCGATGGGCAAAAAATACAGCCAGTGCCACAAACAGGGCAACACAACCCCTGGCGCGGGGCGTTGGCTGGCGTTGGCAGACGGCCAATCGAGCGTGGCCGCGAGCGCCGCATAGGGTGTGGCGGTGGCCACGTCGGCCAGCGTTTCGGTGCGGCCAATCCAGTCTTGCAAGTTCATGGGGTGGTGTGAGAGTTGACTATCGTACCCAAATTGGGGTTTATTGGAGCCTAAATTCGCTCTTGAGCCTAAAAATCAAGAAAAATCAGGCATCAAGTCACGGGAAATGGCCATTTATTGCTATTAATATTATAGTAAAACGGAGGGGTCGGTGTACAAAAGCGGCAGTGGCAAACGCTGCCCGGCGAGGTAATCGGCCATGCAGCGCAGCAACAACGGGCTGCGGTGGCGGTCTACAGAGGCCCGCACTTCCTCGGGTGACATCCACAAGGTGCGCACAATGCCCGTGTCGAGCGTGGCGCCTTTCACCGCATCGCCCAATTCGCCGCAAAACGCAAAGCGCAGATAGGTGATGTCTTCCCCGGTGGCGGCGCGTTGCGTGCGGGACATGTAGATGCCCACCAGCGCGGTCGGCTTGAAGCGGTGGGTGGTTTCTTCGAGCGCCTCGCGGGCGCAGGCGTCAATGAGGGATTCGCCCGCGTCCAGGTGGCCGGCCGGGTTGTTGAGCTTCAGGCCTTCTGGGGTTTCTTCCTCGACCAGCATGAATTTTCCGCCGCGTTCAATGATTGCGGCGACGGTGACGCTGGGTTTCCATCGGGTGTCCATGCCGGATTATGCATAGCGGACAAAAGGTGCAAGGATGTCGGGCGGGCGCGCAAACTCGGGTAAGCTAGTGGCCAAACAACCTGAATTCGTTGAGGAGACCACCATGCTGATTGGCATACCCGCAGAAACCGCTGCGGGCGAAACCCGTGTCGCGGCAACGCCCGAGACGGTCAAAAAACTCAAAGCCCAGGGCCACACCCTGCGCATCCAGTCGGGCGCCGGGGTCGCCGCCAGCGTGACCGACGCGGCTTATGTGGCGGCGGGTGGCGAGATCACCGACGCAGCTGGCGCCCTGGGCTGCGAGCTTGTGCTCAAGGTGCGCAGCCCGTCTGACGCGGAGCTGGGCCAAGTCAAATCGGGCACCACACTGGTGGGCATGCTCAACCCTTTTGACGCCGCCGGTTTGCAAAAACTCGCCAGCGCGGGCCTCACTGCTTATGCGCTCGAAGCCGCGCCGCGCACCACACGCGCGCAAAGCATGGACGTTTTGTCCTCCCAGGCCAATATCGCCGGCTACAAGGCGGTGATGATGGCGGCCGGTCAATACCAGCGCTTCTTCCCCATGCTGATGACAGCGGCCGGCACGGTGAAGGCGGCGCGGGTGGTGATTCTGGGTGTGGGCGTGGCGGGCCTGCAGGCGATTGCCACCGCCAAACGCCTCGGCGCGGTGATCGAAGCCAGTGACGTGCGCCCCAGCGTGAAAGAGCAGATCGAGTCGCTCGGCGGCAAGTTCATTGAGGTCTCTTACGACACGCCGGAAGAAAAAGAGGCGGCGGTGGGTGTGGGTGGTTACGCCAAACCCATGCCGCCAAGCTGGCTGGCGCGCCAGCAGGTCGAAGTGGCCAAACGGGTCGCGCTGGCCGACATCGTGATCGCCACCGCGCTGATCCCCGGCCGCGCCGCGCCGACGCTGATCACCGAAGACATGGTGAAAAGCATGAAGCCCGGCTCGGTGATTGTGGACATTGCCGCCGGCAAAGGCCCGAAACGTGACGATGGTGGGTTTGGCGGCAATTGCCCGATATCAGAGGCCGATAAGACGGTGGTGAAACACGGCGTGACTTTGATCGGCGAAACCAATCTGGCGTCGCTGGTGGCGGCAGACGCCTCCGCCCTGTACGCCCGCAACGTGATCGACTTCCTCAAGCTCATCATCAACAAAGAGGGCGCGCTGCATGTCGATATGGAAGATGACATCGTGGCGGCCTGTTTGATGGCCCAGGGCGGCGAAGTCAAGCGCAAATCATGATTATCCGTTCGGGCTGAGCCTGTCGAAGCCTTTCGACAAGCTCAAGGCGAACGGACTAAAAAGAAAGGAAATTACCATGGACATCGTTTCCCCCACCATCACCAACCTGATCATCTTCGTGCTCGCCATCTACGTGGGTTACCACGTGGTCTGGACCGTCACGCCCGCGCTGCACACGCCGCTGATGGCGGTGACCAACGCCATCTCGGCCATCGTCATCGTCGGCGCCATGCTGGCGGCGGCGCTCACCGAAACCACACTCGGCAAGTCGATGGGCGTGCTCGCCGTTGCCTTGGCGGCGGTGAACATTTTTGGCGGCTTTCTGGTGACGCGGCGCATGCTGGAGATGTTCCGGAAAAAAGAAAAGAAATTGCCAGCACCGGTTGACAAGGGAGCGTCCAAATGAGCATGAGTCTGGTTACCCTGCTGTACCTCGTTGCCAGCATCTGTTTCATCCAGGCCCTCAAAGGGCTGAGCCACCCCACCACGTCCATCCGCGGCAACCTGTTTGGCATGATCGGCATGGCGATTGCCGCGCTGACCACGGCCGCGTTGATCGTGCAAATCTCCGGCGGCAAAGCCGAAGGCATGGCCTGGGTGCTGCTGGGCCTGGTGGTGGGCGGCGGTTACGGCGCCTACCGCGCCAAAACTGTCGAGATGACCAAGATGCCCGAGCTGGTGGCGTTTTTCCACAGCATGATTGGCCTCTCTGCCGTGTTCATCGCCATTGCGGCGGTGGTGGAGCCCTGGGCCTTCCAGATCGTGGCCAAAGGCGCGGCGATTCCGGCAGGCAACCGACTGGAGCTGGCGCTCGGTTCAGCGATTGGTGCTGTTACCTTTAGCGGCTCAGTGATCGCGTTTGGCAAGTTGTCAGGCACCTACAAGTTCCGCCTGTTTCAAGGCGCGCCGGTGCAGTTTGCTGGGCAGCACAAACTCAATTTGGTGCTGGGCTTGATCTTGCTGGCCAACATCGGCATGTACACCGCCACGGGCGAGCAAACTTATTTCGCCATCGCCACCGCGCTGGCCTTTGTGATGGGTGTGCTCATCATCATCCCGATTGGCGGGGCAGACATGCCCGTTGTGGTTTCGATGCTCAACAGTTATTCCGGCTGGGCGGCGGCGGGCATTGGTTTCAGCTTGAACAACGCGATGTTGATCGTGGCCGGCTCGCTGGTCGGCTCCTCTGGTGCGATCTTGTCGTACATCATGTGCAAGGCGATGAACCGTTCGTTCTTTAACGTGATTCTGGGCGGCTTCGGCGGTGAAGCGACCACGGCGGTGGCGGGCTCGGCGGTTCAGCGCAGCGTGAAAAGCGGCAGCGCGGACGATGCCGCCTTCGTGCTGGGCAATGCCGAAACCGTGGTCATCGTCCCGGGTTATGGCTTGGCGGTCGCGCGCGCGCAACACGCGGTGAAGGAGCTGGCTGAGAAGCTGATCCACAAAGGCATCAAGGTCAAATACGCCATTCACCCGGTGGCCGGGCGTATGCCGGGCCACATGAACGTGCTCTTGGCCGAGGCCGAAGTGCCGTATGACCAGGTGTTCGAGATGGAAGACATCAACGGCGAGTTCGGACAGGTCGATGTGGCCATCATCCTGGGCGCCAACGACGTGGTGAACCCCGCTGCGCTGGTCAAAGGCAGCGTCATCTACGGCATGCCCATTCTGGAGGCCTACAAAGCCAAGACCATCATCGTCAACAAACGCTCCATGGCGGCGGGTTACGCGGGCCTGGACAACGAACTCTTCTACATGGACAAAACCATGATGGTGTTTGGCGATGCGAAGAAGGTGGTGGAAGACATGGGCAAGGCACTCGAATAAGGCGGCGTTATTTGCCGACGTCGTACAAAGGCTTGCCCTTGTCGACGATGTGAACCGTGAACAGCTTCAGAGAAGTGTCACCCACCACCTTGAAGCCGCCGTGTTTGACGTCGCGCAGGTTCAGGAGATTGCCCCCGGTGGCAAGTGGCCTGGGGTCGCTCCCTGGCGACTGAACCATGCTGCCTTGCACCACGTAGCCCGCCTCAATGCCGTGGTGAATATGCAGATCGATGCCCTCACCTTTTTTGTATTCGCTCAGCGAGACGATCACCTCCATTCCCGGCGCGCCAGACAGATCAGCCCGTTTCAGCTCGACCCGCTGGGCTGAATCGGCGGCGGTTTGCGCCACCAGCGTAGTGGCCACGCCCAGGGCAAACAGCCCTGCACCTGCCGCAATGCTTCGGAATGAAACGGTTTTCATGATGTCGTCCTTTGGTTGTGGGGGAAGTCACCAGCCTACTCCGCTATTGCGAATTCGTCAAAGCGTTTTGGGGTGCTGATAGCTTCGTGAGAAACTTCGTTCATGCAACTGAACCCACTCACAGCCGGTTTCGGCACCGAAGCGACGGGCGTTGATCTGGCGAACCTGTCAGACGCCGAGTTTGACCAACTTTGGCAAACCTGGCTCAAGCGCCACCTGCTCGTGGTGCGGGGCCAGAGTCTGACAGCCACGCAGTTTCATGCATTTGCAGCGCGCCTGGGGCAGCCCCAACCCCACGTGATCAACCAGTTTCACCATCCTGAAATTGCGGACATCCTGATTCTCTCGAACGTGTTGAAAGATGGCCAACCCACCGGCTTGCAAGACGCGGGGACTTATTTCCACACCGACTATTCCTACCTGGCGCAACCCGCGCGTTGCACCACGCTATATTCCATTGACGTGCCCGAGCGCGACGGGCAGCGGTTCGGCGCCACGCTGTTTGCCAACCAGCAGGCGGCTTATGAGGCCTTGCCCGCCGACATGAAAGCGCGCATCGAGCCGTTGATTGGGCGGCACCATTACGGCAACCGCGATGACGTGGACATGCGGTCGCGCACAGTCGCTTCGGTGCTCACGCCCGAGCAGGAAGAAAAAATGGCCTGGGTGCGCCACCGCATCGCTCGGCCGCACCCGCTCACGGGTCGCAAGGCCTTGTACGCTGTGTCAGGCTCTTCATTCGGCATCGAAGGCATGCCAGAGCGTGAAGCCTTCGAGCTGCTCAACGAACTAAAACGCCACGCGACGCAGCCGACATTTCAATATGCGCTCACCTATGGCGTAGGCGACGTCGTGGTGTGGGACAACGCGGCTTTGCTGCACAGCGCCACGCTGACAGACCCTTCATTGCCGCGCACTTTGTGGCGGGTGACTTTGCTGGAAGACTTGGCGAACCTCAGCGTTTGAATATCCTGGGTGCAGGTCCGGGCTGGTTGCATTACCGTTCGCCACGCCACCCACCCCGCCCCAGCGCCTCCCACTGTGGCGGGCGTCCAGCGGCGCCTGCCTTGCGGTGCTCGGTCTTGCGGCCTGGCGCAGAACTCGCTGCGTTTCACTCCGCTCAAACAACTGCGCCAAATTTGATGACGATGCGCGCAAGCGCGCTGGCCGCAAGCCCTGCGCTCCTCAGCGCCGCAGAGTGAGCCGCTGGGGCGGGGTGGGTGGCGTGGGGGTTACGGCTGTGGGGCAGTTGCGGACTTTGGTAAAGCACCGTTAATCTGACCGCTTTAGGCTGCTTACGGTCATCCGAACTGGCTTGGCTAACCGCAGCACTTTAGGCAACGCAGCTGCGAATGACATAGTGAAGATCGCAAACGCCGTCTCAATTTTTTCTGAAAGCCAAACGAGTGGGCTCGATGGGATCCTGCGGGACAATACTACCAACTCAAGGAAGAGGGGGCAATGAGGACGCCGGATCGCACACTGCACATAACGAAGCTCGCCTTTGTGGAGTCACTACGTGAACTCGATGGGCACACTGCTGAGTGTCTGGCCAGAGTGGTAGGCGCTGAACTTGTTGCGGCCGGGGCCGGGCCGGTCTTGGAGGTCTTTCGCTGTAGTGGATCAGCAGGATTTCGCGAAATAGTCGCACGCCTAGTAGACGAAGCTGAACGCGGCGAACATCACCCCTTGTTGCATATTGAATGTCATGGCGACGAAACGTCGGGCCTCGAATTTGCAGACGGCAGCTTGGTCAGTTGGCAAGACCTGATGAGTATCCTTCTACCCCTCAATGTAGCGACCGAACTGGGCCTCATTGTCGTTGTGGCGGCGTGCTGGGGCGGCTCAGCAATCGACGGTGTGAACCTCGCACAGCTCTCGCCCTGCTTCGCACTTATCGGGCCGAGCCGAGGCGTTTGGTCGAACGAGTTGTTCGATGCACTGCGCGTTTTTTACTTGGACGTCACACTTGTTAGAACATCTACCGACCGTGCCGTAGAGACCCTTGCCAATGCGCCGCTAGAGGCCGGTGGCTTTCTCGTGGTCTCCATGCGCGAGTGGTTCAGACTGGTTATGGTCGGCTATCTCAAAAAACAAACATCTTCCAAGGAGCGTAAGGCTCAGGCGCTGCGCCAATACATCAAGGCGCGAGCCGATGGGATGTCACATCTCGACATGACCTATTGGAAAAGACACTATTTGCGGACCCTGCCCAAGTTCCTTCGGGAGTACCATGCCCGATTCTTTATGACAGAAAAATTTCCCCAACATGCGCCGCACTTTGCGAATTCGTTGCGAGACGTTGAAGACGAGCTGAAGAGACGCGGGTTCAGGGGGTAAAGTTTCTCGGGCCGTACTGCCAACTCATAGTGTTCGATCGTCCATGAACGCCGCAGTGCAGTGTCTCGGCTGAATCAAGTGGCTGTCCGCTTTGGATTGATACCGGCCACATGCTCAACCGTCGAAGCATTGACTTAGCCCACCTCGCGCTGCTCAACCCACTGGCCCCGCCCCAGCGGCTCACTCTGTGGCGCTGAGGAGCGCAGGGCTTGCGGCCAGCGCGCTTGCGCGCATCGTCTACAAATTTAGCGCAGTTGTTTGAGCGGAGTGCAACAGAGCGAGTTCTGCGCCAGGCCGCACGACCGAGCACCGCAAGGCAGGCGCCGCAGGACGCCCGCCACAGTGTGAGGCGCTGGGGCGGGGCCGGTGGGGCCTCCCCCAACGCAAATGGATAGCCCGAAAATTGCTCGGGCTGAATTTGCGACGCGTCTTCTAACGCCATGTTGAAGATTGGCCAAAAATACCATGAAAATCTAGCATGAAAAGCTCGATTTTCATGGTATTTTCGCTAAAATCGCCAACATGACTGACCGCACA
This sequence comes from Rhodoferax sp., assembly GCA_031428695.1. Taxonomy (GTDB): domain Bacteria; phylum Pseudomonadota; class Gammaproteobacteria; order Burkholderiales; family Burkholderiaceae_C; genus JANYCG01. Next base: position 12,053 of record JANOYE010000199.1, read on the forward strand.
ACGCTCGAAAACCGCGTACGCACGGCGCTGGGGCGTTCGCGCGGCGTGGTGCTCAGCGGCCCTCGGCAGGCGGGCAAGAGCACGCTGGCGCAGCGCTTTCTGGCGCGCGGCTCGCCCAACTACTTTGACCTGGAATACCCGCCGCATTTGCAGCGCCTGGACCAAGCCGCTCTGACGCTGGAACCATTACAGGGGCTGGTTGTCATCGATGAGGTGCAGCGTCGGCCAGACCTCTTCCCGCTGCTGCGCGTGTTGATGGACCGCAACGATGCGCCAGGGCAGTTTTTGTTGCTGGGCAGTGCGTCGCCATCTTTGCTGCGCCAGGCGGGTGAATCCTTGTTGGGGCGGGTTGAAACGGTGGAAGTGGGTGGTTTTGATTTGCAAGAGGCTTGCGGCGGTGCTGGTCTGTACGACGAGGCCGCCACCCAGCGCCTGTGGTTGCGTGGTGGCTTTCCGCGCTCTTACCTGGCAGGCAGCGAAGTCGACAGTTTTGTCTGGCGCATGAATGCTGTGGCCAACCACGTGCAGGTGGATTTGCCCCAGTTCGGCCTGAACATTGCCGCACCTGCCATGCTGCGCTTTTGGGGCATGTTGGCGCATTACCACGGCCAGGTGTGGTCTGCGGCACCGCCCGCGCAGTCCATGGGCGTGGCCCAGACCACCATCCGCCGCTACCTCGATACGCTCACGCAGACGCTCATGGTGCGCCAGCTTCAGCCGTGGCATGAGAACCTGGGCAAACGCCAGGTGAAGGCCCCCAAAATCTATTTCCGTGACACCGGGTTGCTGCACGCGCTGATGGGCGTGCGAACTATGCATGAGCTGCTGCTGCACCCGCTTTGCGGCGCGAGCTGGGAGGGCTTTGCGCTGGAGCAGGTGCTGCGCATCGCCCAGCCTGACCAAGCCTATTTTTGGGCCACCCATCAGGGCGCGGAGCTGGACTTGCTGATGTTCAAGGGGCGGCAACGCTTCGGGGTGGAATTCAAGCGCACGGAGTCACCCAGACTCACGCCCAGCATGCGCATTGCCTTGAATGATCTGAAGCTCGACGCGCTGTACGTGGTCTATCCGGGCCCGCACCGTTACCCTTTGGGTGAGCGGGCAGAGGCGGTGCCACTGTGGGCGCTATTGCCTTAAGAGCCAGGGCCTTGAGGGCTAGGGTGGTAGATAACTAGACCATGAAAATCGAGCATATGATGCTCTATTTTCATGGAGTTTATCGGTGCCAAAAGCGCGAAAAAAAGCCTACTTCAACCAGCCGCGTTTCCTGAAGTACCACATCGGCACCAGCCCGCTGGCAACCATCAGCCCCAGCGCCATCGGGTAACCCCAACTTTGCGACAACTCGGGCATGTGCTGGAAGTTCATGCCGTAGATGCTGGCGATCAACGTGGGTGGCAGCAGCGCGACACTGGCCACCGAGAAGATCTTGATGATCTTGTTCTGGTTGATGTTGATGAAACCCACCGTCGCGTCCATCAAGAAGTTGATTTTGTCGAAGAGAAACGCGGTGTGGCTGTCCAGTGAATCAATGTCGCGCAGAATCTGCCGGGCGTCTTCAAACTGCTCGGCGTTGAGCATTTTGCTGCGCATCATGAACGAGAGTGCGCGGCGTGTGTCCATCATGTTGCGGCGGATGCGGCCGTTCAAGTCTTCATGCAGGGCGATGGCGGCCAACACTTCGCCGGCCAGGGCGTCGGTCACGTCGCCAGACAACACTTTGGCGCTGACTTTTTCGAGGTCAACGTAGATGCCTTCGAGGGTGTCGGCGGAGTATTCGGCGTCAGCGTCGAAGAGTTTGAGCAGCACTTCCTTGGCGTCTTCGATCAGCCCTGGCGCGCGGCGCGCCCGCATGCGCAGCAGGCGGAACACCGGCACGTCTTCGTCGTGGATGCTGAACAGCACACCTTTGCTTTTGAGCTCGGCGTTGTGTTGGTTCAGGATGAAGGCGACGCGCACCGTGCGGGGCGCTGCGTCGTCGGCGATCAGGAAGTCGCTGCGGATGTGAAGTTCGCCGTTGTCTTCGGCGTAGAAACGGGCGGACTCCTCGATGTCCTCGTCCATCGCGTCTTCTGGGATGGAGAGGCCGTAATACTGTTTGACCCAGCGCTTTTCTTCCAGCGTGGGCGATTCCAGGTCAACCCAGATGGGTTGGAATTTGGACAGCTCTTCCAGGGATTCGATTTCCTCCTGGAACAGCCGGCCGTTGGCAAGGGTGAAGATGTTGAGCACTCGCTCTCTCCCAAAAAATCAAATGCATCGTGCGGGCGACGTAGGTGTTGTCTTCAACCCCGATGCATAGTGGGAGTTGAAACCTACCGACTAAGCGGATGTTCCAAGGAGTGTTCTCCGGTTGTTTCGATTCGTAAATTATCGCATTGCGGCGTTCGGCTTCTATGGTGCCGTTACTGGCGGCTTCAACGGCGCACCATGTCCCAAACCAGGAGCGCGATCAGCGCAAAACCGGCGCATGCCAATGTGAGGGTGATTTTGAGCGCGGCCCGCTTTTTCGCGTCTTCGGCGCTGATTTCATCGAGCGTTTCACGCACATTGCGCAACGCGGATTTTTCCGCGACCCGCTGTATCCGCGCTTTCAGAGTCGCCGGGTCATGCCGCTGAATGAGGCCGAAAACGTTGCCAAACGGGTCCAATACTGACGCGAATTGGGTATCGGCGTCCAGCCATGCCACAGCTTCAAAGGGCGCTGCATTGGGCTCACAAAGGCGCAGCAATTCAGGCTGGATCTGGTCGACGCGCCAGTAGGCGGCGTTTTGCAGCGGTACTTCGTCGGCCATTGCAGCCTCCAATTCAAGGCAAAGCAGGCTGCCATCGAGAAAAAAGGTGGCGCCGGCATGGTCAACCCGATACGGCTCAACCTCCAGCGCCTGTGTATACCAGCGCACGGCGAGCGGCAGGTCTGGCACACGCAAACGGATGGCTTGAAGCCCTTCAATCATGGTGAGAGTTTCACAATGGAATTAATAACACTTAAGAATATTACAGTAATAAAATTCAGCAGTAAGTCACGTAAATATTGTATTGTTAGCTATTAATAATGTACTTAATTGCATCTAGAAATAGTCACTTATTTTTCTAAGATTTAAATTTAACGACAAATATGCCGTTCGTAGAATTCGCGACTGCCACGACACGGTGTTGACGCTGTCACGGAGCCGCAAAAAACTCAAGCAACTCCGCTTTGCGCGCGTAAGCATCGGTTTCACCCAGGGCAATCAACGTCTGCACAAAATTGGATTCAAACAGCAAATAACTTGCCAGCACACCGCCGCCGCCTTTCAAAATGCCCAGACCACTCAAGGCGTGGCGCGTGGCGATGGGCAGCTCATTCATGTGTTGCTGGGCGATTGCGTCCAGCGACTGTGACGGCGCAATGGCCATCACGTCAATGGCCTTGTAGGGCAAGGCCGATGCGGCTTCACGCGGCAACGCCTTGAGAGTGGTGGTGACGCGCCGGGTTTGCTCCACATCCGCATGCAGGGTGTCGTGAAACACTGTGGCCATGGTGTAACCCATGATGCTGCCGAGCGACGTTGCAGGCAATGACTTCGACGCTGTTTTGGCCATTTGCTGCGGCGTCAGGGCCGGGCGGTCCGGCTGGCCGACGCCGACCACCAGGATTTTTCGCGCGCCCAAATGCATGGCCGGTGAAAGCGGCGAGATTTGGCGCATCGAGCCGTCACCGAAGTATTCGCGCTGGCCATCCACCCATAACGCAGTGGCCGGGAACAAGAACGGAATCGCGCTGGAGGCGATCAGGTGTTCGATGGTCACCTGCGTGAATTCAGAGCGGCGTCCTGGCCGGCTCCAACCCTCAAAAGGCGCGTTTTTCAAAGTGTGGCAAAACGTCCAGTGGGTGCCGCTGGTGTAGCTCGATCCGGTTACCGCAAACGCGTTAATGGCATGGGTGCGCAGACTTTCCTCAATCGCGTGTAGCGAGATGCCATTGTGAAGCGTGTCGACCAGGGGCGTGTTGTCCAGAATCGCGCCCTGGGCGCGCGCCTGGCGCGACAAGCTCAAGGCCGCCGCAATGCGGGAGAAGCGCACCCAGGAGGGCACATTGAGCCGGTAGACGTCATCGGAGCGCAACTCACCCCAAAACTTGGCCAACTGCTCAAACGCGCCGAGTCCTTGCATGGCCCATGCCGCCAGGCAAGCCGTGTTGATGGCGCCGGCCGAAGTGCCCACTAACACCTGAAATGGAAAGGCTTTGGAGAGTGAGGGGTGCAACTTGATCATCGCGGCCATTGCCCGCATCACCCCCACTTGGTAGGCCGTACGCGCGCCGCCGCCCATCAGCACCAGTGCTGTTGAGGGCTTGGTGTAATGGGCCAAACCGGCGTGGATGATGGTGTCTAGACTCATGCGTGTCTCCTCCTGCCGCAATTGTGACGGGATGTTAGAGTCAGCGCATGACGGGAAAACGCGAGAATTGGTTATTGGTCACACTCGCGGGGATTCAGTTCACGCACATCCTTGATTTCATGATCATGATGCCGCTGGGGCCGCAGTTCACGCGGATTTTTGGCATCAACGAGGCGCAGTTTGGCCTGCTGGTTTCGGCCTACACGCTGGCAGGTGGGATTTCCGGCCTGGTTGCCTCGGGTTTTATCGAACGCTTCAGCCGCAAACGCCTCCTACTGGTTCTTTACGCCTTCTTTTTCCTCTCGGCTATTGCGTGTAGCCTGGCGCCTGGCTACTGGGCGCTGATGGGCGCGCGCATCGCAGCCGGCATGTTTGGCGGCGTGTTGTCCAGCATGGCGCCGACGATTGTGGGTGACGTGATTCCGTTTGAACGCCGCGGCCGCGCCATGGGTATCGTGATGACGTCGTTCTCCGCCGCTTCTGTTGCGGGTGTGCCTGCCGGGTTGTGGCTGGCAGAGCACTTTGGCTGGCATGCGCCTTTTGTCGGTATCGCCGTTCTGTGCGCTGTGCTAGGTACCTTTGCCGCGCTGACGCTGCCACCCCTAGACGCCCACCTGCACCAACAAAACCAAAGTTCGCCGTTGCAGCGGATCCAAACCGTACTGGCTGATGCGAATCACCGCCGGGCGTTTGGGTTTTCTGTGCTGGTGATGTTTGGCGGCTTCTCGATCATCCCGTTTTTGGCGATCAACGCCGAGTACGGCGTGGGCTTGCGGCCAGACCAAATTCCCTATATCTATTTGTTCGGCGGCCTGGGTGCCCTGCTCACAGCGCGTTGGGTTGGCCGTCTTGCCGACCGCTGGGGCAAGGTCAATTGTTTCCGGCTGGCGTCGGTGTTGGTGATTGCCCCCATGTTTGCCATGACGCTGATGCCCTATGGCGCGCCGCTGTGGCTGATGCTGGTGGCATCGACCCTGTTCATGATCCTGATGAGTGGCCGCATGATCCCGAGCATGGCCATCGTCACCTCGGCCGCCAATCCGCAGGTTCGCGGCACCTTCATGACACTCAATGCCTCGGTGCAATCGGGGGCTATGGGCATGGCGGCATTGCTTGGCGGCGCCCTGATCAGCCGCAATGCCGAGGGGCAACTGCAGAATTACTGGCTGAACGCCGTGGTCGCCACGGTGGCGACGTTGCTGGCGATGTGGCTGGCCGGGCGTCTGTTTTTGCACCAAAACCCGGCGGCAAGCGGCCAGGAAGGGCAGCAAGCCACGGCTAAGCGCCTGTAATAAAACACAGGCTCAAACTATTTATTGCAATTATTTGGCGGTTATTGCATGGCAGGTGTTGCGCAAAACGCGATTACTGGGCATAGTGAATTCGGACAAGGTTTTTCAACGTGAGAGCAACAGGAGGTTATCCATGAACTTGACGATCAGCGGTCACCATCTCGAAGTCACCCCAGCCCTGAGAAATTACGTCACGACCAAGCTAGATCGAATCACCCGCCACTTTGACCAAGTTGTCGATGTCAAAGTGCTTCTCACCGTCGAAAAACAAAAGGAAAAAGAACGAAGGCAGCGCGCCGAGTGCAACATCCATGTCAAAGGCAGCGACATGTTTGCGGAAAGCTCTCATGCCGACCTCTACGCCGCCGTGGACGAGCTGGTAGACAAGCTTGACCGGCAGGTAGTGCGTCACAAGACGAAGATCAAAGCGCACCACCACGAAGCGCCCAAACGCCTGATGTGACGCTCATTGCGAGCGGTAAAGTCTGGCAGGTGCAATTTTTCGACGGGCCGTTCCCGAGAAAAATTAGCCCCCTCGGGGGGCAGCGACCCGCGCAGCGGCGGAGCGTGGAGGCCACCCTGAAGCCACCTGCCCAAACAGGTGGCTTTTTGTTGGGCATAATTCCCGCTCAATGAACCGATTAGCCGCCATCCTGCCCGTGACACATGTGCTTGTGGGCGTCGAAGCCACAAGCAAAAAACGCGCCTTTGAAGAAGCCGGGCTGCTATTTGAAAACCTCAATGGGTTGAGCCGCGCGCTTGTCACCGACAGTCTTTTTTCCCGCGAACGCCTCGGCTCTACCGGCCTAGGGCACGGCGTTGCCATTCCGCATGGGCGCATCAAGGGCCTCAAAACGCCCAGTGCCGCGATTCTCAAACTGGCGCAACCCATCGGCTTCGATGCGCCCGACGAGCAACCCGTTGCGCTGTTGATTTTTCTTCTGGTGCCCGAGGCGGCGACCCAAAAACACCTTGAAATTTTGTCCGAAATCGCCGAAATGCTCAGCGATTCCGGTCTGCGCGCCCAGCTCGCGGCCAGCCCGGACGCGGCGCACCTTCACCGTTTGATCCACGGCTGGCAGTCGGCCATGGTGGCCTGAGCCAGCCATCCCTGGTCTTGCCGCCTTGAAACCGACCGCCGTCAGCGCCGACGTTCTTTTCGAGGAGTTTCGCGAGCGCCTGAAGTGGGAGTGGCTGGCCGGCCTGGGCGCCTCCGAGCGCAAATTTGACGAGGTGGCGGTGCGCGCTGCACGGTCCGGCGCCGACTTGGTCGGTTACCTCAATTACATCCATCCTTACCGCGTTCAGGTGATGGGTGCGCGCGAGATTGCCTATATCAACAGCAAAGATGACGCCGACGTGGCCCGCCGCGTCTCGCGCCTGGTAACCCTGGAGCCGCCCGCGTTGATCGTCGCCGACGGGCAAAAGCCCCCCGACGAGTTGTTGGAACTGTGTGAGCGGGCGCAAATCCCGCTTTTTTCCACCACCGAGTCGGCGGCCACCGTCATCGATGTGTTGCGCGCCTACCTTTCCAAACACTTCGCTGACCGCGCCTCGATGCACGGGGTCTTCATGGATATTCTGGGTCTGGGCGTGCTCATCACCGGGGAGTCGGGCTTGGGGAAGAGCGAGCTTGGCCTGGAGCTGATTTCACGCGGCAACGGCCTGGTGGCCGACGACGCCGTTGACCTCTTTCGCATCAACCAAACCACCATTGAAGGCCGCTGCCCCGAGCTGCTGCAAAACCTTCTCGAAGTGCGCGGCATTGGCCTCTTGGACATCCGCGCCATTTTTGGCGAAACGGCGGTGCGCCGCAAAATGCGCCTCAAACTCATTGTGCACCTGGTGCGCCGGGAAACGCTGGAGCGCGAGTACGAACGCATTCCCTACGAGCCGCTCACCCAAGACCTGCTCGGCATCCCCGTGCGCAAGGTGGTGATTCAGGTGGTGGCCGGCCGCAATATCGCCGTGCTGGTCGAAGCCGCCGTGCGCAACACCATCTTGCAGCTGCGTGGCATCGACACCTACAAAGAGTTTGTCGAGCGCCACCGCAAGGCGATGGGCGAAGCGGGTTCCTGATTCGGCATCGCGGGTCGTGCCCCAGCGAACCCCTTGACGCTTCTACTCAGTGGCGCGGCGCAGGCCGGTTGGGGCAGGGCTCCTTGGTGCAGTTGGCATACAGGCTCAAGGCATGGTCGGCAATTGAAAAACCCTTGGCTTTGGCGACGCTGTTTTGGCGTTTTTCAATCTCGGCATCAAAAAACTCTTCCACTCGGCCGCAGTCCAGGCACACCAGGTGGTCGTGGTGCTGGCCTTCGTTGAGCTCGTACACAGCTTTGCCGCTCTCAAAATGGCTGCGACTCAAAATACCGGCTTGCTCAAACTGGGTCAGCACGCGGTAGACAGTGGCCAGGCCAACATCGGAGCGGTCTAGCAGCAAGACGCGGAACACGTCCTCGGCCGTCATATGCCGTGGCTCCCCCTTCTGGAAAATCTCAAGGATTTTCAGGCGCGGCAGTGTTGCCTTGAGGCCGGTGTTTTTGAGCTCGTCTATCGTGTGCATGGGGTATTCTGGGCGGGGTATGGAAGCAGTTGCCGCCGGTTCTTCTGCGCCGGGCCAACCGCTACAATGGGCCGATGATATCGCCGTATTTCAGCCGCCGTCTGGTCAGCTTCTTGAGGCCCTGGTTTTCAGTCCTTGCGGTTTTGGCCGCAGCATTGGCGCTCAGCGCCTGCGAGACCACCAACAACTTGAGCAATCGCATGGCAGGCATCGTGACGCCTTACAAGATAGACGTGGTGCAGGGCAATTTTGTCTCCAAGGAGCAGGCTGCCGCGCTCAAGCCGGGCATGAGCCGCTTGCAAGTGCGCGACTTGCTGGGCACGCCGCTCTTGATGAGCATGTTCCATGGCGACCGATGGGACTACGTATTCACCTTCAAGCGCCGCGGCGTGGAGCCGCAATCACGCCGGGTCACGGTGCATTTCAAAGGCGATTTGCTGGAGCGTTTTGAAGCCGGCGAATTGCCGACCGAGGCTGAGTTTGTCGCCTCGCTTGACTCCGGACGCAGCAGCGGCAAAGTGCCCGTGCTGGAGGCCAGCGAGGAGAGCCTGGCCAAATTCGGCGTTGCCAACAAAGCACCGACCACGACCGCGTCAACACCTGGGCCCGCTTTGTTGCCCGCGCCGCCGTTGCCAGAGCGTTATCCACCGCTTGAGTCCTCCGGGCGCTAAAAGCCGTTTGTTGGTCGTCCCACGGTTTGTTGCCAAGCCCTCTGACGGAATGAACCTGCCCGCCACAGAATGAAGAAACACACGATTGCGGTCGCTGGCGCCTCCGGGCGCATGGGGCAGATGCTGATGGCGGCGATTTGCGCCACTGACGACTGCGAATTGACGGGCGCACTGGACGTCGCCACCAGCGGGATGATCGGGCAAAACGCCCGGCCGACTGATGTTTCATCGGTCAAGGTAACGGCGGACTTGCGCGCCGGTCTCCAACAGGCCAAAACCCTGATCGACTTCACCCGCCCTGAAGGCACGATGGCGCACTTGGCCGTTTGCCGGGAACTCGGGGTCAACATGGTGATTGGCACCACGGGTTTGACGCCACAGCAACTGGCTGAGATCACCTCAGCTGCCAAAGACATCGGCATCATGCTCGCCCCCAATATGAGTTTGGGGGTGAACGTCACGCTGAAATTGCTGGAGATGGCGGCCAAGGCGCTTCCCAGCGGTTATGACGTTGAGATCATCGAAACCCACCACCGCCATAAGGTAGACGCGCCTTCCGGCACGGCGCTGAAGATGGGCGAGGTGATAGCCAATGCCCAAGGGCGCGATCTGAAAGGCAGTGCCGTGTTCGCGCGTGAAGGCATCACGGGCGCGCGTGATGCGCTGGCGATCGGGTTTTCGGCGATTCGAGGCGGCGATATCGTCGGCGACCACACGGTCATGTTCGCCGGCATTGGCGAGCGCATTGAAATCACCCACAAATCGTCCAGCCGAGAAAGTTACGCCGAAGGGGCACTTCGGGCTGTCCGTTTTCTTGCAACCCGAAAGCCGGGGCTGTATGACATGTTTGATGTGCTCGGTTTGAAGTAACGCCCATTCGAAACCGAAAATGAACCTGTTCTCCTTGTTTTCCCAGGGCGACTTTGTCAGCAAAACCGTGGCTTTGTTGCTGTTGGTGATGTCGATCAGCTGCTGGGTGGTGATTCTGTGGAAAGGCTGGTTGCTGCACCGAGCCAAGGGCGAAGTGGCCCGCAGCGTGGCCGCGTTCTGGCAATCGGCCAGCATCAACGAAGCGCGCCCGAAGATAGAAGCGTTTGACCGTGCAGGTCTCGTGATTCCTCTGATTAACGCTATTAAAACAGAAGCATTCGGCACGCTGGCTGCGGCTGGCGACAAGGCGCAACAACTCACCCGTGTGTTGAGAGATGCCCTGCACGGCATCCTGCAAAAGCTGCATTTTGGCCAGGTCTTGCTGGCCACGATTGGTTCAACCGCGCCATTTGTCGGCTTGCTGGGCACAGTTTGGGGCATTTACCACGCGCTCATCGGCATTTCAAACGCCGGGCAGATCACCATTGACAAAATCTCCGGCCCGGTCGGCGAGGCGCTGATCATGACAGCCGCCGGCCTGGCCGTTGCGATTCCTGCCGTGTTGGCTTACAACGTCTTTGGCCGCACCATCAATCGCATTGAAGCCGATCTGGAAGGCTTCGCCCGGGATTTGCGCGAGTTGCTCACGCACTCAGGAGTCTGACGAAATGGCTTTTGGGCGTTTGGAGAGAGATAAAGGCTCAGCGCCCATGAGTGAAATCAACATGACGCCTTTGATCGATGTCATGCTGGTGCTGGTGGTTATTTTCATCATCACTGCGCCGCTCTTGGCCAGCTCGATCAAGCTCGATTTGCCGCGTGCCGAAGGCGCAAAACCGAATGACGCGCCGAAGTTCGTGATGATCGTTTTGGACAAAACCGGCCAGGCCTATCTGGACGACAAACCTATCTCAGCGGCAGAAATGACCCAGCGGTTCAACCAGATCGCCAGCCAAAACCCCGAAACCGAGCTGCAATTGCGCGCTGACGACGCCGTGCCTTATGGCCGCGTGGTTGAGCTGATGGGCGCGGCGCAAAAAGCCGGGCTCAATCGCCTGGGATTTGTGGCCAACCCCAAGCCCTAGCCGGAACAAGCCCCCTGCGCTCGCCCCTACAATTTGGGGATGGAAGAAAAACACAACCCAAAAGCGTACGACCCGGCCAGCGTGGAACGCGCGGCGCAGGCGCAATGGAACGCGGTTGACGCCTACCGCGTGACGGAAAACGCCCGCGACGCCAAGGGCGCGCTCAAAAAGAAGTATTACGCCTGCTCCATGTTGCCCTACCCCAGCGGCAAACTGCACATGGGCCATGTGCGCAACTACACCATCAACGACATGATGGCGCGGCAATTGCGCATGAAAGGCTACAACGTCTTGATGCCAATGGGCTGGGACGCGTTTGGCATGCCGGCGGAAAATGCGGCAATTGCCAACAACGTGCCGCCTGAGCAATGGACTCGAGCCAACATTGCTGACATGAAAGCGCAGTTTGAGCCACTGGGCCTGGCGTTCGACTGGACCCGCGAAGTCGCCACCTGCGACCCAAGCTACTACAAATGGAACCAGTGGTTCTTTCTGAAGATGCTCGAAAAGGGCATCGCCTACCGCAAGACGCAGGTTGTCAATTGGGATCCGGTCGACCAGACTGTGCTGGCGAATGAGCAGGTGATTGACGGACGCGGGTGGCGCAGCGGCGCGCTGGTTGAGCGGCGCGAGATCCCTGGGTACTACCTGCGCATCACTGATTACGCCGAAGAGCTGCTTGACCACACGCTCAACAAACTGCCCGGCTGGCCCGAGCGGGTGCGAGTCATGCAGGAGAACTGGATCGGCAAGTCCGAGGGTGTGCGCTTCGCCTTCACGCACGACATCAAAAACACGTCGGGCCAGTTGATTGGCGACGGGCGAATGCATGTGTTCACCACGCGGGTGGACACCATCATGGGCGTGACGTTCTGTGCCGTGGCGCCAGAACACCCGCTGGCGGCGCACGCAGCCGCCACCAACCCCAAGCTCTCAGCGTTCATCGAGGAATGCAAGCTGGGCGGCACCACCGAGGCCGAGCTGGCGGCGCGCGAAAAGGCGGGCATGCCGACCGGTCTGTTTGTCACCCACCCGCTGAACGGCCACCAGATTGAGGTTTGGGTTGGCAATTATGTGCTGATGACTTACGGCGACGGCGCTGTGATGGGTGTGCCCGCGCATGATGAACGCGACTTCATCTTCGCAAAAAAATACGGCATTGACATCATTGAAGTGGTGTTGATCGACGGCTTCGAATACGACTACGACCACTGGCAGGATTGGTACGCTGACAAAACCCGTGGCGTCACCATCAACTCGGACAGCTACAGCGGACTGAATTACAAAGAGGCAGTCAACGCCATCGCTCACGCGTTGCAATTGCGCGGCCTGGGCGAGAAAAAAACCACCTGGCGCCTGCGCGACTGGGGTGTGAGCCGCCAACGGTATTGGGGCACACCGATCCCAATCATTCACTGCGAGGAACATGGCGCCGTGCCAGTTCCGGAAAAGGACTTGCCGGTGGTGCTGCCGCCGCATCTGGTGCCTGACGGGTCCGGCAACCCCCTGAGCCAATGCGAGGCGTTTTTGCACGTGGCTTGCCCCATTTGCGGCAAAGCGTCGCGGCGCGAGACGGACACGATGGACACCTTTGTCGACAGCGCGTGGTACTACATGCGTTACACCTGCCCCGACGCGACGGAGATGGTGGATGCCCGCAATGACTACTGGATGCCGATGGACCAGTACATCGGCGGCATTGAACACGCGGTGCTGCACCTGCTGTACGCGCGCTTTTGGACCAAGGTCATGCGGGACATGGGACTGGTCAAATTTGACGAACCCTTCACCAAACTGTTCACGCAGGGCATGCTGCTGCACGACTGCTACTACCGCGATGAGGCGGGGGGCGCCAAGCGCTGGTTCTACCCGAATGAGGTGCTGATCGAGCAGGACGACAAGGGGCGTCCCATCCGAACCACCGCCAAAGGAGACGGCCAGCCCGTGCTCTACGGCGGCACCGAAAAAATGTCCAAGAGCAAGAACAACGTGGTCGAGCCGCGTGAGTTCATTGCCAAGTTTGGCGCCGACACGGCGCGTGCGTTTGTGATATTCGCGGGCCCACCCGACCAAAGCGCGGCCTGGAGCGACTCCGGCGCTGAGGGCGCCTACCGGTTTTTGCGGCGCGTCTGGAACTTCGGTCAGAAACTGCATGCTACTAATTCAGTAGCTGCGTACGCACATTATTCGAGACTTGGAGGCCAAAAGCCTTTGGATTTCGGGAAGCCAGCCAAGAATTTGCGCCTGGAGATCCACAGTGTGCTCAAGCAGGTCGATTACGACTACCAGCGCATGCAATACAACACGGTGGTGTCGGGCGCGATGAAGATGATCAACGCGCTTGAAGACTTCAAAGAGCTTGACTCTGAAGGCGCAGGCGCCGCGTTGGCGGAAGGCTTCAGCATCTTGCTGCGATGCCTGTATCCGGCCACGCCACACATCGCGCACGCTCTGTGGCGCGAACTCGGTTATGCCAAGGCGGCGGGCGACATCCTCGACGCGCCTTGGCCGCAGGTCGACGAAGCGGCGCTCAAACAAGACGAGATCGAGCTGATGTTGCAGGTCAATGGCAAGTTGCGCGGGGCGATTCTGGTGCCGGCGGACGCGGCCAAGGAGCTCATCGAAAAAGCCGCTGTGGCCCATGAGCTGGTGCAAAAGCAGGTGGGTGCAGGCGCCATCAAACGGGTGATCATCGTGCCTGGCCGGCTGGTGAATGTTGTCATATGAAACCCCCACGTTCGCCCACTTCGTGTGGCTCTCTGCCCCCCGAGGGGGCTAATTTTGCTTGGGGCGGCCCGAAGCAAAATTGCAGCTGCTCTTCATGAAAATTGTCACCGGATTCATCGTGGTTCTGGCGCTGGCAATCGCCGGCTGCGGTTTCAAATTGCGCGGCGAGCAGAATTTTAGTTTTGAGACTATTTCGGTGGCGGCGCCGCAAGGTGGGCCGGTGGCCACTGACTTGCGTCGCGCCTTGGGAGCGCGTGTGCGCGAGACTCCGGCGGGCCAGGCGGCTGCCAACCACGTCGTGATGGACATCCTTAACGAGCAGCGCGAAAAAACCGTGGTGGGCGTGAACGCAGCAGGCCAGGTGCGGGAGTTCCAGTTGCGCATCCGCGTGAGTTTTCGGCTGCGCAACGGCACGGGGAAAGAACTCATCGCCGCAACCGAAATTTTGCAGCAGCGCGACATCAGTTTCAACGAATCCGCAGTGCTGGCCAAAGAGTCTGAAGAGGCCTTGCTCTACCGTGACATGCAAAACGACATCGTGCAGCAGCTCATGCGCAGGCTCGCAGCAGTGCAGGCGACGGGCTGATCAGCGGCCCATGCAACTCGCCGCCAACCAGCTCGCTGGGCACCTGGCTCGGGGCCTCAAAAGTCTCTACACCCTGCATGGTGACGAGCCCTTGTTGATTCAGGAGGCGGCAGACGCGATCCGCGCTAACGCCCGCAAAGCGGGCTACACCGAGCGCTCGTCTTACACCGTGGCTGGGGCGCATTTCGATTGGAGCGAGGTGATGGCGGCGGGCGGCTCCTTGAGTCTGTTTGCCGACAAACAAATCGTCGAGCTGCGCATTCCCTCGGGCAAACCGGGCAAAGAAGGCAGCGTGGCGCTGCAGCAATTGGCCGAGCAGGCCGTTGGCAACGACAGCACACTCACGCTGGTGATGTTGCCCCGGCTGGACAAAGTGGCCAAAACCAGCGGCTGGTTCGCGGCGCTGGAGGCGCACGGCCTCACCCTGGCGGTTGAACCGGTGCTGCGCAACGCCCTGCCGCAATGGATCGCCCAGCGCTTGGGCGCCAACGGGCAACGCGTGGCCGATGGTGAAGAGGGCCAACGCACCTTGCAGTTTTTTGCCGACCGGGTGGAGGGAAATCTGCTCGCCGCGCACCAGGAAGTGCAGAAACTCGCCCTGCTTTTTCCCGTGGCTGCGCCCTCCGCAGCGGTGACCATGGCCACTGCCGCGTCACCAGCTGTGCTGAGTTTTGAGCAGGTCGAAAGCGCCGTGCTGAACGTGGCCAGATATGACGTGTTCAAACTCTCCGAGGCCGTGCTGGCTGGTCAGGCCATCCGCGTGCAGCGCATGCTCGATGGCCTGCAGGCCGAAGGCGAGGCCGAGGTGCTGGTGCATTGGGCGCTGGCGGAAGACATTCGCGCGCTCAAACGCGTGAAAGACGCCATGGCGCAAGGCCGACCGTTGCCGATGGCAATGCGGGAGCAACGCGTCTGGGGCGTCAAAGAGCGGCTGTTTGAGCGTGTGTTGCCACGCTTGACCGATGCCGCTGTGTTGCGCCTGTTGCACGCCGCGCACCAGGTGGACGGCATCGTCAAAGGCTTGAAACAACCCGACTGGCCCGCCAACCCGTGGCAGGCTTTGCACCGTTTGGCGATGATGATGTGCCGGGAATGCGGCGCGGGCGCTGCCAAAGCCGCCTGATTTGGGTGAAAATGGCGCGATGAACGCGCTCAACGTCTCGGAATACACCCAAACACTGGGTTTGCAGGCAAAAGCGGCCTCAAGTCACATGGCGAAAGCCTCAACAGCTACAAAAAATGAAGCATTGAAGACACTCGCCGAATTGCTTCGTGCCAACATCGAGCGCCTGCAATCGGAAAACGCCAAAGACATAGGCCGAGCGACTAGCGCTGGCTTGGCTGCGCCACTGGTAGATCGGCTCAAACTCAGCTCGAAAATCATCGAAACTTGCGCCCTGGGGCTCGAACAGCTTGCCGCCATGCCGGATGTGATCGGTGAAATCATCGGCATGAAACAGCAACCCAGCGGCATCCGGGTGGGGCAAATGCGCGTGCCGATCGGCGTTTTTGGCATGATTTTCGAGAGCCGGCCGAATGTGACAATTGAAGCCGCTGGCCTGTCGATCAAGAGCGGCAACGCCTGCATCCTGCGTGGCGGCAGCGAGGCGATTGAGTCCAACAAGGCACTGGCTGAGCTGGTGCAACTGGCCTTGCAATCGGCCGGTCTGCCGATGGACGCCGTACAACTGGTGCAAACCACCGACCGCGAAGTGGTGGGGCAGCTCATCGCCATGCCGCAGTTTGTCGATGTCATCATTCCGCGCGGCGGCAAGGGGCTGATTGAACGCATCAGCAAAGATGCCAAGGTGCCGGTGATCAAACACCTCGATGGCAATTGCCACGTGTATGTGGACGACCCGTGCGACATCGACATGGCCGTCGCCGTTGCTGACAACGCCAAAACCAACAAATACAGCCCCTGCAATGCGATGGAAGGCCTGCTGGTGGCGCGCTCGCAAGTGTCGGAATTTCTGCCCAAAATCGCCGCGATCTTTGCCGCCAAAGGGGTGGAGATGCGTTGTGACGCCGAGGCGCTGGCGTTTTTGCGCGCACTGGAAGAAGGCGGCGATTTGCCTGGCGCTAACCTGCAGGCTGCCACCGAGCAGGATTGGTATGAGGAGTACCTGGCGGCGGTGATCAGCATCAAAGTCGTGGAAGGTGTGGATGAGGCGATTTGGCACATCAACAAATACTCCTCCCACCACACCGACGCCATCCTCACACGCGACCACATGCATGCGCAGGCGTTCCTGCGCGAGGTGGATTCGGCCAGCGTGATGGTCAACACCAGCACGCGTTTTGCCGACGGTTTTGAGTTCGGCTTGGGGGCAGAGATCGGCATTTCCACCGACAAATTCCATGCACGCGGCCCGGTCGGCATCGAAGGGCTCACGTCCCTCAAATACGTTGTTTTGGGCCATGGGGAACTGCGCACCTGAGCGGGTTTGCGCCTTCAGCCACCGTCCAAAAGCGACCCAACCGATAAAAAGGCCGTATGGTTCCCCACCTCGTCACCGCGCTTACCGGCCCGATCAACGAACTCGAGCAGCGCGTGCTGGACTCCATGCCCGCCATCGAGCGCTGGTTCCGCCTGGAGTGGATGGAGCACACGCCGCCGTTCTACAGCTCGGTGGACATCCGAAACGCTGGCTTCAAACTCGCCCCGGTCGACACCAACCTTTTCCCCACTGGCTGGCAAAACCTGGCCCCCGCCATGGTGCCGCTGGCTGTGCAAGCCGCGATGGCGGCGATTGAAAAAATCTGCCCCGAAGCGCGCAACCTGCTGCTCATCCCGGAAAACCAGGCGCGTTGCACCTTCTATCTCAGCAACGTGGCGCAGTTGCAGCACATCTTTCGCATGGCCGGGCTGAATGTGCGTGTCGGCTCGATCAGCCCCGACATCAAAAAACCCACCACAATCGCGCTGCCAGATGGCCAGTCGGTCACGCTGGAGCCGGTGATCCGCAAGAAAAACGGCGGGCGCGGGCGATTGGGGCTGAAAGATTTCGACCCCTGCACGATATTGCTCAACAACGACCTGAGCGCGGGCCTGCCCGGCATCTTGGAAGACATCCATGAGCAGTTCCTGCTGCCGCCCTTGCACGCAGGGTGGACGGTGCGGCGCAAGAGCAACCATTTCAGAAGTTACGAAGAAGTCGCCAAACGGTTCGGCAAACTGATCGGCGTTGACCACTGGCTGATCACGCCCCTGTTTGAGAAATGCGAAGTCGCCAACCTTGCCAAACCCGCTGGCTTGGCGGCAGTGTCTGCCCATGTTGATTCGGTGCTGGCCAAAATCCGCCGCAAATACAAGGAATACGGCATTAACGAGCGGCCCTTTGTCGTGGTCAAAGCCGACGACGGAGGCAGACATAGCGCAGACGGCTCCACCGACACTTCGGCCCTATTGATGGTGCGAGACGCGCGCGAATTGACCGAACCCGGCAAACTCGCCGCCTTGACAGGCACAGGCTCGGGGCGCAGCGAAGGCGGCGCGTCCACGCATCTGATCGTCCAAGAAGGCGTGCTCACCAACGAACGCATGAACTCAGCTGTGGCGGAGCCGGTGGTCTACATGATGGACCGTTACGTGGTCGGTGGCGTTTACCGCATTCACGCAGAACGCGGCGTTGATGAAAACCTGAATTCGCCGGGCTCTCGCTTTGTTCCATTGGCCTTTGCCGAGAGTGCGCACTTACCGCAGCTCGGTTCAAAGCCCGGTGCCAGTGCACCCAACCGCTTTTACATGTACGGTGTGATCGCGCGGCTGGCCCTGGTCGCCGCTAGTTATGAGATGGAAGCCACCGACCCTGAGGCTGAGGTGTATGCCTAGTTGTTGCAATGCAACATAATTCCATATGGTGGTTTTTGGGGTCGGCAATGTGGTTGCGAAGTGTTGCAGCAGGCGCACAATAGCCTTCCCCTTATGGAACGGAAACCGGCCCCTTTGTTGAATTAGGCGAAGACCGGATCAACTCGTGTCAGCTTCGAAATCGTCTCTTGCAGCGTTAACGCTGGGTGCCATCGGCGTGGTGTATGGCGA
>JANOYE010000200.1:0-60936 GCA_031428695.1 Rhodoferax sp.
ATTGGCGTTGACAGACCCGGTTGGCGACACTGCAGGCGTCTTGCGGCAAGCCAGACTCAACGGCATCGTGAGGATTGATTCTGCGCAAGAGATTGCACTGGCGCTGCCGGCTTTTGTGCGTGATTGGCGCTCCGGCAATTCAGAATTGCCCAGTGCACAGGCCGTGCAAAAAGCCTCGCGCCAGGGCCGCTCGGTTGCGTTGGCGAGCCTTTTGGGCACCATCGGCCTCAGGGAAACTCGGTGAGTCTGGCCCAAGCCGGAATTCGTGGCGCCTACTTCACCAGCCTGGCCTTGGGCTTTCGGCAAGTAGTTTCGCTGCTCACAACAATTTACGTTGCGCGCCAGCTCCTCCCTTCGGACCTGGGCGTTTTCGCCATGGTGATGATTGTGATTGGCTTTGCCCAGGTGATTGGCGATGTTGGCATTGCAGCGGGCCTGGTTCGAAGCCAGAAAAACGACTCTGTGCTCTTGAGCACCTGCTTTTGGGTGTGTGTCGGTATTGGCCTTATCCTCAGCGCGGCGGTCTACCTGTGCGCCCCACTGGCCACCGCCTATTACGAAAAGCCTGCCGTGCAGCCGCTCTTGCAGGTGTCAGCCATTGGCCTGCTCTTCAGTTTCCTTGCCCCAGTCCCCATGGCCCTGCTGCAGCAAGGTTTGGCGTACAAGCAAATCGCGCTGAGCCAGGCCCTCAGCAGTTTGGCGGGCGCGCTGGCTGCGGCCGTATTGGTCTACAGCGGTTACGGCATCTGGGGACTGGTTTTTCAGCCCATGGTCGGAAACCTCCTGGCGTTTTGCGCCATGGCGTATTTCTCAAAATGGCGGCCAACCCTGCAGTTCAACCTCTCCAAAGCCAAAGACATCATCAAAAATGGTTTTTATCTCCTGGGCGCCGGTCTGACCACCTACTTCCGCAACAACTTTGACACCTTGGTCATCGGCCGAGCGCTGGCCGCACGAGACCTGGGCCTGTACAGCATGGCGCAGACCATTTTGTATGCGCCGATGCACCTCATCACCAGCACGGTAAACCGGGTGACCTTTCCCTTGTTCGCCAAAATCCAGGAAGATCTGGAAAAGATCAAGACGGGTGTGCTGACGGTCACCTCCAGAACCGCATTGCTGATCTACCCGCTTTATTTCGGCCTGATCGTCGTGGCCGAAGAATTTGTGCTCCAGGTGTTCGGCCCGGAGTGGATGAATATGGTTTTCCTGATCCGGGTCATGGCCATTTCATTCCTGATCCAAAGCACGGGGGGTATTGCAGGCTCCCTGCTGTTGGCGCTGGGAAAAACACGCGCCATGCTCTTTTTCAGCATTGGCGGATCACTCTTGTATTTCGCCGTCTTGCTGGTGATGATTCCGTACGGATTGACGGCCGTTGCGGTGGGTTATGCAGCCACCAACGCCAGCCTGGGACTGGCCTCCGTGGCGATGGCGCTGCATTTCGCGAAAATCCCAATCTTGGACTACTTGCAATCTTTTTTTCGTCCGCTGGTATTGACGCTCGCGATGTGCAGTGTGGTGTTGGCCGTGAAGTGGCTCTACGTCGATCAGACAAGGCTGCAATTTGCGACTTTGGTGGCGTCGGGTGCCCTTACCTATGCGGTACTCGTCTTTGTTTTTGAAAAGACGGCCTGGCGACAGGTCAGGGATGCACTGCAGAAGAAAACCAAAGGCACCCATGCTGAATAAGTACATTACGTTGTCCTCGAAATTGAATGTCAATTAACCTGGCAAACGCGGCCATCGGGCGCGACAACAATTTCAATCTGTTCAGGCTGCTTGCGGCTTGGGCTGTGCTGGTCAGCCACAGCTTTGCCATTGTCAGTGGCGATCCGGGAACCGAGCCTTTGGTGCGATGGTTGGGTGTGACACCAGCCTCTCTGGCTGTCGACGCTTTTTTCTTTACCAGCGGGTTTCTCGTGACCAACAGCCTCGTTGCGAATTCAGGAACAGGTTTGAAAGGGTTGTTGCGGTTTGCCTTCGCCAGAATTTTCAGAATTTATCCAGCTCTGATTGTGATGGTCGTTCTGACGATTCTTATTCTGGGATTGTTTTTCACGCCAATCCCATTTGGAGACGTCTTGCGTCACGAGCAGACAAGCTGGTACCTGCTGAAGAACAGCACACTTTTCTGGGGCACAACAGGCAGTTTGCCAGGTGTATTTTCAGCCTTGCCGTTGCGAAATGTCATCAATGGGTCGCTTTGGACCCTTCCCTTTGAAGTGCGAATGTATGTTGCATTGGGTGGTCTTTGGTTGCTGCTGGCAATTCTCGCGGGGCACCGAAAACGAGTCTTTCAAGGCCTGATTCTGCTGATTGCTATTGGTGCGTTGGCCACCCACCTGTTCGCTTTGCTGGTGGAAGGTGAACTGGATCAGCGCCGCCGACTGACTTTCCTGTTCTTCGCCGGTGCAGCTTGTTGGTTATTCCGCCATTCGATCACCCTGAACACAAAAAACTTCGCAATCCTCGCCATTGCCGTTGGTGTGTCCACAGTAGACCGAACGGCCTTTGTTGTTGTGTACCACTTGAGCCTGAGTTACCTGATGCTTTGGATTGCCTACGTGCCGGGTGGTCTGCTGAGGCAATTTAACCGATTGGGCGATTTTTCCTATGGCCTGTACATCTGGGCGTTTCCCGTTCAACAGGCGATCGTGTCAATGAACCCGGGAATTGGCCCCGGACGCCACATCCTTTACAGCACAGTTGTGACGCTTGGTTTTGCCGCATTGTCCTGGCACCTGATCGAGAAGCCAGCGCTGCGATGGGTACGCAAGGACCTTGCCCGGCATTGAATGCTTTTAAGATGGTGATCTGATCCATTTCATTTGGGGGTTGCATTGAGTCAAAACGAAGATTCTTCAAATTCGGCATATTTTGGTTTTGAGCGTGGCGACGTCAAGGGTTTTCTGCCCGCCACATATCAGAATGTCCTTGAAATCGGGTGTGGAGAAGGACATTTCTCCAAACATTTGCCCCATGCAGCCGACTACTGGGCCATTGAACCAGACCCGCTGGCTGCGCAGGCTGCCGAAAGCCGGATTGCCCACGTGCTGTGCGGAACCTTCGATGCCCGCCATACCGAGGTGCCGGACGGTAAATTCGATCTGGTCATTTGCAACGACGTGATCGAGCACATGACCGACCATGACTGGTTCTTGACTCATATCCAGCAAAAAATGACGGCTGACGCCCTCATCGTGGGTTCCCTTCCGAATGTCCGCTACATCACGAACCTGGTGGACCTGCTGATCCGGCGGGATTGGCCCTACACCAACAGCGGTATCCTAGACCGCACCCACCTTCGGTTTTTCACCGAGAAAAGCCTGCGCCGGGCCCTGACCAGCAACGGGTTCTCAGTGCAGGAACTGCATGGCATCAACAGTGTTTTTAGATGGCCGAAGTCCTTGATGGACGCTGCGAAGGTGGCTGTGGCGGCTGCAGCGATCGGCGGCACCGTCGGATTCGCCGCAGATGTGCGGTTCTTCCAGTTCGCGTTCCGCGCGAAAAGACGCAGCTCACAAGCTACTTCACCTTGAGGGCCTCCAGATAAGGCGGGGGGCAATGGCCTGCGTAAACCTCGCGCGCGTAGGCGTCGAGCATTGCCGCCTTGTTTTTCATCACAAAATGAAGACAGCTGAATTTCCAGCGAGACCAAGGCGTCAGGCCGCCGGCATTTTTCAGTTCGTCGGGGAACATCATGAACCAGGTCAGCCAAACCTTCAGCTTCAGCCGTCTGGCGAAATGGGTGGCGGCTACATCTTCAACCTGGATGTCAATTTCACTCAATAGGCGCGCCATGCCTTCTGAGGCAATCATTGCATTGACCTTTCGCACGGCGCTGGCCGTGAAAAAGTAACAACCCCCTTGGGAATATTGGAGGCCGACGTAGTGGCCGTCTCCCACGAGATCGGCGTCGCTGCGCGCCACAGTTCTGAAAATGGTGTCGTTGAAAAAAAACACGTCGGAATCCACCCGCGCGATGATGTCATCGTCTTTGGCGCCCTCGGCGGCCAGGCCGTAGGCGCGCCAGATCCAGCCAATCTGCTCGGCGCCCCAGCCCATGCTTTTGGGCCACGGCATCACACGGGTCCCGGGGATCAAAGCCTGAATTTCAGCGATCTGCGGGGCCGTCAAAGGCTGGTCGGTGTCATTGAAGACCAGCACTTTCACGGAAATAGCACCCATGTGTTGGGTGAGGCTGTGCAGCGAGCAGTAGAGGTAGCGGAAATAGGATTCGCAACTGAAGAAGCACAGGTGGAATACCCGCCCACCGGGGTCTGGCTTTTGCAGTTCGCGGGTACGCCGGATGGCGCTTTGCACGAAAGCCGGAAACTGGCGAATTCGAATGGGAATCAAGGAAACGCTCCTATGGGCTTCTGCCAGGGCAAGGCCCGGAAATGGGCGGGCCGACTAGGCTTTCGCCAGGTCTTTGCTGATTTGCCGTGCCGTTTTCGAATACAGCGAACTGGCAAATCGCACAAAACCAATGAAATGCAGAAAAACGGTGGCGACCGTCTTGCGCCCAGGGTGGCAATAGGTCGGATGCGGCAGCAGGCGGGCGCCCGGCGAACTGCACACAATCACATTGGATGTGAATTGCTCGGTTCCCCAGGCGGACCATTGGGGGCCGACCAGCTCGGACATCCGGCCTGAGATCTGTTCGACCAAAGCCGGGCTGATGCTGCCCGGCGCGAATCCGGCAAAGCCGGCGCACCCGCGTGCATAGCGGAATTTCCCTTCAGGGTCGAAACGGTCAAGGTTCGATTCGGCAATCAATTGGGTGTGGTCTTGCCCATCCAGTCTGGGCTTCGCCCACTGGGCCGCTTCCACGCAGGAGATGATCGGTTGCACGTCTTCCGTGCCCAGGGTAAAGGAAACGCGCTGCTGGATGGCCTGCCGAACATCCGGCATGTCTCTGAGTGCAACCGTATCTGCGTCCAGCTGGATCACGTAGGCGTCTTTGGCATATTCTGAAATGGCGTTCAAGCGCTCCCAGCAACCCCCTTTGGGGATGCCAGAGCGTTGAAATTCCGCCGCTTCACGAATTTCGATATGCGGAACATGTTGGCGCAAGGTGGCGCGGTCGTTTTCATCGAGCGTTGGATCGGCGACCAGGACCACTCGAGCCGGCGGCAAAAACCGGGCAAAAGATTTCAGGGCGAGAAGGTAGGGCAGCACATCGCGGTGTTGCACCATCGACAAGGCAATGAAGTCGTTTTGACCGGCTTGCAAAGGAGGTGTATTGCGGACGGCACCGACCGCCCAGTTGAATTGCGCACGGTGGAGTCGTTCGGTAATTTTCATGGGTGTTCAGACGGCAATTTGCGTGGAAATGTGACTTTTCTGTCAGAATTATTGGTGAGTTTTAGAATCAGACGTGTTTCGGTTCATCCGAAACGTCCGGCTTTTCAGGAGATTGCCATGCATTCCAGTTTAACCTTGCGAAAGCCGCGCCCATCCCGTGCATTCAGGATGCCCCTGCGGCTTCTCAAGGGGCTGCTTTTGGTCGTGGCTGCGTCCGGCGCGTCAGCGCAGCAGGTGCCTGGCTGTGGAAATTTGGAAAATGCGTTTGGCCCCTTCGACTACAGGCCCGACACCTACGTGTATGAGACAACCTATGGCTCACACAAAGCTCTGGTGAATATCGTTGAGCGTGCCCATTACACGATTGAGACGGAAATGCTGGTCTCACGCAAAACGGGGTTGGTGGTTTCGCCCGGCGCCGACTTGTCGTATACCTTGCGCGTTTTCCCCAACCACCACAAAGCCTTGATGACGCTCATTGCCTTGAGTGAAAAGGAAAAGACAGACAAGCCGAGGGATTCAATTTACACGGTCGACTGCTGGCTCAAGCGGGCCGTAGCCTGGAAGGCAAACGACAACGTTTCCAAAATGATCTACGCCAAATACCTTGACAAAACCAACCGCCGAAGCGAAGCCGAAGCCCAGTTGGAAGCCGCCGCTCGCCAAGCGGGCGACAACGTGTTCACCCACCACAATCTGGGTCTCGTCTACTTCGACATGAAAATGTACGACAAGGCGCTTCTCCACGCGAACAAGACCTATAGCCTTGGCATGACCATACCAACCCTCAAGGATCAGCTGAAAAGCGTCAACAAATGGGTTGAGTCACCCGATGCGACTGTTGCAGAACCTGCAGCGGGGGCCAACAAAGGTGAACCCGGCGCGGCTGCTCCCCAAACCCGCTAATCTACCCGATCCGTTTTCGCAGAAGCTGGTGGATTCGGTTGGGTCGGTTCCGCCGAGCAAAAATGCACTACTTAATTTTCAGCACGGAAGTCCGATATGCTATGACCAACATTCGCTTCAAGTGGAGGGTCGATTCATGACAGGTCGCTCGGACGTTATTGCACTGAATATTCAACGCGAATATTATGATGAGTATTGGCGTACACACGCACTGCATCTCATTCCCGATGAAGTACTCCGCTTGGCCGAGATTCTCAAGGCAATTGCCCTTGTCATGCCCAGCTTCAAAGGCCGGTCGATCAAGATTTGCGATTTGGGCAGTGGTCGCGGCTGGCTTTCTGCCGAGCTTGCAAAGTTCGGCAGCGTAACAGCCGTGGACTTGTCAACAGAAGCCGTGCGCGTCGCGAGTGAGCGATGGCCGGAAGTGCAATTTTCGCAGGCAGACATACTGAATTGGCGACCCGAGGAGAGCTTCGATTTAGTCGTCACATCCGAAGTCATTGAGCATGTGCCCGACCACAACAAATTCCGCCAGACTGTCAGCCATTTGCTGCGAAACGGGGGATACGTTATTTTGACCACACCCAATGGCAGTGTGAAAAAGGCTTGGGATATCGGCAATCAGGGGCATCAAATAATTGAAAACTGGCTCACACTCAAGCAGCTGAGTACGCTTTTTTCCGCTTGCGAAGTGCTCAGCCACAAAGTATTCATCCTCGACTTTTCATATGTTGGGCTGTTCCGATTTACAAGTGCTCCCAAACTGTTGAAACTCCTCTCGGCTCTTGGCTTGATCAGAACCTACGATTTTGTGCGCGAGATGCTCGGTTTGGGTCTCTATCAAATATTTGTTGGAAAATTTCATAAAAACACACAATGACCGCGCTGTCACCCTTGGCCTCTTTTCCAGTTCCTGGTGAGCTTCCATTGGTCTCTATCGTCATTCCAACGCTAGCATCTGTTGGTCGGCGGGAGCAACTTCGAAGTGCCGTGCAAAGCGTTCTCGCGGATGCCAACGGGCGAGTCAAGGCGATAGTTTGTGTGAACGGACAGCGATGGGACGCCTCTGTTCTCGCGGAAGTGGAAAAGATGGGTGGTGTTTGCGTTTACAAACTTGCTGAACCGTCGCTGCCAAAGGCAATTGCATATGGCCGCTCAGTCGTGAAAACGGAATTCTTCGGTTTTCTTGATGACGATGATGAGTTGCTGCCAGGAGCGATCAACGAGCGTTTGAAAATCCTCGTCTCAAAGCCGGATTGTGATCTGGTTGTCTCAAATGGCATTCGCCGCACGGCACTCGGCGACCAATTGCTGCTGACCCGACTGGAGTCGGTTCCTGCCGACCCGTTAACCAGTCTGTTTGAAGAAAATTGGCTTCCTTCGTGCGGAGGACTGTTCCGTACAGCGACAATTGGGCAAGGCTATTTTGTTGACTACCACGAGTACGCGGAATGGACTTGGCTAGCCTACCGTCTGGCGATTGAAGGCAAGCGAGTTGCAATCGTGAACAGACCAACATTTGTCGTAAACGATACGCCAGGCTCACTTTCAAAGTCGGTTGCCTACGACAACGCATACATTGCTCTGTATCGACGGATGTTGGATCGCAACCCTAAAGCTTCAATTCGAAAAGTCATACTTAGGCGGATGGCCAGCGCACTGCATGACCAGTCTTCTGCGAGCTTAAAGCGCGGTGAAACCTTTGATGCAGCCCGCTCGCACTTTCACAGCCTGTTTCTTCCGGGTGGACTCCGGTTCTTAAGTTATACGCGCCACATCGCGAGACAGGCTTTGACGAGTAGGCTGCGTCGAGTCCAATGATCTGGAATTTGGTCTTGCATGTAGGCATCGACTATTTCGAAATTCCGATATCGACGGGATCGCAGGTCGGATTGTTCATTGCTCGCCATCCGACCACTACTTTTTCGACGAGTCGGGCCGCAGCCTTCGGCGCCTCTTTGAATAGCGCTTCGCTGAGGGTTATCAATGTCTAAGTTTTCTAAGCTACTCCGCTATTCAGCATTAGCTGAGCAACAAACCGGGAAATCTAGACTACGCCAAATTAAAGAAGCGTTTGTCCTGGCAATCGGATCCGAGAAATTGGGCCCCGAAGAATATTTCGAATTTGAAGTGTTCAACGACACTTTTTATCCACCCGAGAGCAAAACCCATTGTGTGGGCTGGCGCGCCAGCGCAGCCATCGACAAACGCCTCAACAAAAACCACTGGCGCGCCACCGCGAACGACAAGGTCTTGAACTACGCGATCTTGCAGCAATACGGGTTCCCCATTCCGGAAACCCTGGCCACTTTCTCATTGAACGGACGCCGCGTGGGAAATGAGCGGGCACTGACTTCGCGACAGGACCTTGAGAACTATGTCACAGGAGAAATGCCGTTCCCGATCTTCATCAAGCCGATTCATGGCAGTTATGGCGGCGGAACCTGGCTGTTGAAGTCCTACAACGCCGAGGCGCGGCAATTCACCGATGGGCAAGGCAAATCCGTGCCCTTGCAAGACTTGATGGACTCCTGCATGAAGCCCCAATATGTGGGCATGCTGTTCCAGCGCTGCCTGGAGCCGCACGATTTGATGCGCCAGTGGATGGGCGACACCACCAGCTGCGCCCGCGTGGTGGTGATTTTGACGGACGATGGGCCGCAGGTGCACATGGCGGCGCTGAAAATTGCCCGTGCGAAAAACATCAACGACAACTTCCACATGGGAAAAACCGGCAACCTGCTGGGCGCCGTGAATGTACAAACCGGCGCCATCGAACGGGTCATCACCGGGTTTTGGCCAGACGGCAAAAGTTTGACGCACCATCCAGATACCCACCAACGCCTGATTGGCGCGGTGCTGCCAGGGTGGGCCGAAGCCTTGCAAATGTGCCGGTCGGCGGCCCTGTGTTTCCCGGGGCTCGCGATTCAAAACTGGGACATCGCGTTTTGCAGGGAAGGGCCGGTGTTGATGGAAGTGAACACCGAATGTGAATTGGGTTTGTGGCAGTTTGTGTCGCGCAAACCGTTTGTTGACGAGACGATCAAAAACTTGATGAAGGGCTAATGACAATGCAGGCCGCACATGCTGGGCAATTTCACAGGCGAGTGGCGCAACTCACTGAATACCGTGAATGGGCAAAACTGGCGCAGCAACAAACCGGGAAAAGTTTGCCGACTCAGTTGCGCGAAATCATGGAACTGAAGAACCTGGGAGGCCAATGCGGCGTATCAGACTACTACTGGTACAAGCTGTATGACGAAACGTATCAAAGGGGCCGGGGCGCGCGCGATTATTTGGGCTGGTGTTTGCAGGAAAATTTCTGCACCGCGCTGAATCCCCGGTTTGCTGTGTTGCCGGCCTGGGACAAAATCGTATTCACCCAATTGGCTTCAGAATCCGGTTTGCCGGTGGCGCCCATCCGTGCAACCTACCACCGGGCGAGCCGAATATCGGGGACTTTGGGCGCGCATTTAAAAACAAGGGAGGCTGTGGCAGCTTTTTTGCGCGACCCGAACAACTACCCGGTGTTTGGAAAGCCCTCGTTCTCGCAGCAGGGCTACGGAACCGCATACCTTTCAGGTTACGAAGCCTCGACCGACAGTTTGAAGCAGCTCAATGGCGCCTCCATCTCGGTCCACGACTTCCTGGAAAGGTTGGACAAGTCGGTCGAACCGCAATACCACAAACCAGAATGCGGATTTGTATTCCAGGAGGGCTTCACCTTGGCGCCGGAAATTCAGGCTCTGACCAATTGGTCCGCTCTGTGCGGCGTTCGAATGATGTGCCTAAACGGGTCTGACGGCGTCACACCATTGCGCTGCTTCTGGAAAATCGCGGTGCCGCCAAACCAAGTGGACAATTTCAGCATGGGGAAGTATGGAAATTTGCTGGCCGATATTGATCCGCTGACCGGAGAAATCAGTCGGGTATTGGGTGGATTCTGGCCAAACGCGTCCATCCTCACCGAGCATCCTTTATCCAAAAAATCGTTCGTCGGTTTCAAACTGCCCTACTGGGATCAGATCATGGAAGCTTGCCGTTTGGGTGGGGCGGTTTTCCCGCTATTGAAGATTCAACATTGGGACTTCATACTTACTGACAAGGGCCCCATGATTCTGGAGTTGAACGACATTGCGTCCAGTCAGGCGGCTCAGATTCATGGACACGGCTTGTTGACTGAAGAGTTTCGGGATTTCCTGAAGCGTTACGGCAACCCGAAGGCGCAGCCCTGGATCAAGCGGATTTAGCGAAGTGGTGACCGATATGCTCAGATCTACAGCGCCACTTTCTTTCACTTGACGCCGCTTCTCCTGTGTGCCCTTCAGCGTTGTCCAAAGGCTTGTAGCGGTATCGTCGCTGGCTTTTTCAACAATAGTTCAATAATGTGAGCATGTGCAAGAGGAATTGCGGAATCAATCAACTTGCGGCTTTCGCCATCGAATTGGGTCGTCACGTAGGCTGGGCGGTCAAGCGCTGATGCGGCATTGCCAATTCCGAGCTTGACGCGGCGGATATCGTTGGTCTGAAATGCCTCTAACGCTGACGCCACGCCACGATGGCCCCCGGCACCGCCATTCGTGCGCGTGCGCACCTTGCCAAGCGGGGTCGCCAGATCGTCAAATACCAGAATACAGCGTTCGGGCCCGATACCCATTGCGTCAGCGACCTGTCGCAAGCCACCTCCGGTAAGGTTCATGTTCGAGCGGAGTTTGACCAGGATGACTGACTGACCGCTAACGTTTCCACGCGCTATCCACGCATCCGGCCTTGCTTCCCAGCTCAGGCCCCATGCCTGCGCCAGTGAATCGACCGCCTCGAAACCAACGTTGTGCGGCGTGCCCGAATAAACTGCTTCCTGGTTTCCCAGCCCGATGACCAATTGCATGTCTGCGCCATTGGCTGCTGCGACAAATGGCGCAGACGCAACTGTCAGCTTCGAATCGAGGGGTTTGGGCCTACTCACAGGCTGACCGGACGGCTTTAGTCGATCGGCGCAACCATCGCAAAAAATGTTGCGCTGGCAATCGTCCCGCCAGCAGGCGATGGCATCGGTGCGGTCAAGAATTATTCGAAGAAAGTGGTCTTGCCGCACATTGCCCTTGAGGAAGACCAAATCACCTTCTCGCGTTGACGAGTTGATGAATGCGGCGGCGTCGCGCACCCTCCCAAAGGCCTGCAGTGCCTCCGGTTTGCCGATTTTGCGTGCATTCAACACGCTGAAAGCCCATGGCCCCACAAACACAGTGACATCCGCAACTTCTTGGGCTCGAATGGCGATTTTCCGGTACGCGTCAGCCTTCTTGGTGTTTCCAATTTCAGACACTTCCCCAATGACAAGAAATTTTCTGCTTGCCTTTGCGCTTTGAAGGAAATCAAAAAAAGCATCAAACGCCCACATCGGTGCTTTGACATCGTCTCGAATAAACGTTACGCCCCCAGGGGTCTGCACCGGCTGCATGCGCCCTTCAAACGGCGCAACGCCTTCGAGTCTTTTGGCGCATTCGCCCAGTGCGAGGCCTGTTGCCAAGGCACCCCCCACTGCGCCCAAGACAGAAGGCAACCAATGTGTGCCGCAAAGCTGTGTTTGCACAAAGACTTGGTCACTCTGGTAAATCAAAGTCATCCGCAAGCGATTCGGCCAGGTGGATTCGACATTCTCCGCGCGGAGTTCAGCGTTTGGGGCAAGGCCATAGGTCAGAACCCTGGCGCGGCACTTCGAAGCCATGGCCAGCACTTGTGCGTCATCGGCATTGAGGACAGCAGTGCCAACTGAGGGCAAGCCGTGGACCAATTTGGCAAGTTCATTTGCCAAGGCTTCGCGCGATTCGAACGCCGCCAGGTGGTCGTCCTGGATCAAAGTAACAATGGCAATATCGGGTTGAAACAAATCAAGGTTTTTGTCCATGACTCCGGGGTGATCTTCACTCAGCTCGGAAATGCAGAAGGTATGGCTTGGGCGCGTGCGAAGGATAGTCTTGGCGATTTCCGGCAGCACGTTCAATGTTCCAGGGTTGGCAACGCCGCTCGATCCACTCGACAAAATGCCCTGCAACAACTCCTTGGCAGTGGTCTTGCCAGCACTTCCCGCGATGCCTATGAACACCGGTTTGCGCAAGACCGGGCGCCAGCGCCGCGCTAGCTTGACGAGGAAATCATCGACCCGCCGGTCGCCGGCGAGCTTGCGCACGCGCCAGGCTGTCGCGTGGAAAAGGCGGGTGATCAAACCGTTCAACGGGCAGCGGGCGTGTTTTCCGCCACCGGGCTTGCGGGTTCAACCTGGCCGGCGCCTTGGCTGCCCCGGTTGCTGCGGGCAGCGGCGAGTTTCTTGATGATCGGCCAACGGTAGACCGTCAAATGGTAGAGCGTGCGTTTCTTGTCCGTCCATTTGGTATGCCAGTCCATCAACCGGCCAAAATATTCAAGGCGGCTGATTTTGCGGTCATGGTGGAACTGCTGCAATTCCTCCTCGCGCAGCAAAAATGCGGGTGAAAAGGCTTGAATGGACTCATCGTAAGTGGTCTTCAACACGATCAGCACGCCTTTGCGTTCCAGGCAGATATTCATGGCCACGACTTTGTCGTCAAACCAGTACTGGTACACCACGCCTTCGCCGCGCAAGCTGGCATGTTCCAGCATCTCGCGGTAAAAGCGGCCCTGGGCGTTGTCGGGGTGGATGGCGGTGCCTTTTTGCGCCTTCCAGCCGGCGCTTTCCAGTCTGCCATACCGTGCGACAGCCGCCGCCATGTCGGCGTGGTCGCGCAGCGATTCCATTTTCAAATGCACGCCATTGGCGGCAAGTTTTGTGCGCTGCTTGCGCATGTTCTGCCGCAAATTTTTCCCTCGCGCGTTCCAGTATTCGTCAAATGTGCCTTCAATGTCGATCCAACCGGTGTCGATGTAGTCCGCCAGCCTCAGGTCAGGTTCGTCGCCCTGGGGTGGTGCGATGCGCGGATCCACTTGTGTGATGGAGACGGAAAGGCTGAACCCGAGGGGGCCGCGCAGCAGGCTTCTTGCAACATCAATCAGCCTCAACTGCGCGTCGCAAACCCAGGCACCCGAAGGCAGCTGGGACGGCTGAAAAGTCTGCCAACGGAATTTTCCGACAAAGGTGAGCAAAACCATCGCCACAACGGCGTTTTCCAGGCTGCCGACAAGCAAGCGTTCTTTGCCATTTCCGAGAAGTTTCAACGCCGAGTTGACGACGTCTGCCACCAGAAACGGCACGTCGCCATGCTCAGCATTCAGGCGATCCCAATGCCCGATCAAATTCTGATCGTTTAGCAGGGAGGACGCCGGGAGATTTTCCCAGCTGATTGGCTTGATAGACATGACTCTTGGCGCTCGTGCAGGTTGGAAACTTTATCGGGTTTGGGTGGGTGCGGCATTTGGCAACGCCAATAACTTCAGAATCGTGTTGGCGACGTTCTCTATGTCTGTTTCGTCCAGATCCTGGTGGCACAACAGTTGCAGCACATGCTGGCTCCACAACGGCCCTGCATCGCCGGTCAACACCGGGGTTGCGGGCCAGATTCTGTCCCAGCGAAAAACTGGCATCTTCAACTTGCGCAGCGCTTGGTACACACGTTCACTGTCATCGACCCAAAGCGGAAACACGTAGGGCGCACTGGCGGCTTGCATCGCAGGAAAGAGGGCTCTGGCACCCGTCAACTGGCTGAGCTTTCGGCCGTAATGCTCAAAATTCTTGCGCCGGTTGTCTATCACTCGGCCATGCGGCAAATGGCGGTTCAAGAATTTGGTCGCTGCAACCGGCTCTTGCGCAATGCGGGCCATGTCGCAATCGCCCATGAAATCGGCCGCTGAAATTGCGGCCGGCGAGCCAGCTGCACCTTTGGGCGCAGCGCCGACGTTCTTGAGCCAAAAAACAGTTCGGAGCAAGGCATTCACGCCCACCAGCCGCTTGTGCCTGGAGGCTACTTCAAGAATGTCTATCCACGCTTTGAGCTGCGCCCGCCAGCCGGGTTTCTCCAAATGGGGCGCAGAGATGGGGTGGCGCGCTGAGGCGAGTAGGCCGCCTTCCGACACCGGGAAGAATTTGGAAATGCTGGCGGTGGCGTAGTCGCCCCACGCGCCAATCGGCTTGCCCCCGGCATCGCCGAAATAACAATGGGCGCAGTCTTCAATCAATGCGATGCCATTTGAATCGCACCATTGGCGCACCTGTGCCAATGATTTTGGCAAACCAAAATAGTGCGCGACGATCATGGCGCGGCATTGCTTCGCCGTGGTGGCGTCAATGGTGCCCAAGGCCGGCAAGCCGTCGGGCTGAATTCCAAAATAGTGGACGTCGTGTTTGGCCAGTATGACCGGAGCGACGATGGTCGGGCAATGGTAGGTTGGCACCAACACGCCGCTGCCGGGTGGCAGGCGAAGCTGCAGGAGCGCCTGGTAGATGGCGGCTCTGCCGCTGGTCAACAACATGCGGTGGCTGAGGTCTTCTACGCTGGCGAGTTTCGGCGCTTCAACGCGGCGGAAACAGGCCCATCCCAGCACCGGGCCTTTCGGCAAAGTTGCGTCCAATGCAGTCATCGTGGCACCGAAGGTGAAAGAAACCTGTCACGAAGGCGGCGCAGAAAATCGAACAGGCCCGCTGTGAACGAATCTGTGTAAAAACTGATGTGGCGGATCTCTCTGTGTCCGGTGGCCCAGGCTAATTGGTCAACGCTGGCGTTGGTGTAAAACTCGATCACACTAGCCGGGCGCAGCGTGAACAAATGCTCAACCACCTGCCGCAGCAGGAGCCTGCCAGGAGCAAACCGTGCGAACTCTTCGGCATAAGTGGTTTTGACCATCACGACCATCTCGTTGGAGGTAATTACCAGGCGCGATGCCGCCAGTTTCCGACCAAACCAGAGTTCGTACACCATGGCATTGCCCGTCGCAGCGAAGCCTGACAGGAGCTCCAAATAGAACTTTCCCTGTGTGTTGTCGACGCGGATGGCGGTGCCGCCGCTTGCCTTCCACCCCTGCGACTCCAGGTTCGCGTAACGCTCAAAGGCTTCAGAAATCGCCTCCGGCTCCCGCTGGCAACGGAATTCAGCTTGAATGCCTTCGGCGGCAAGGCGTCTTTCGTATCGGCTGATGTTTTGCACCAGTTTCCTGGGTCGCGCGCGCCAATAGTCTTGAAAACTGCCCTGAACGCTGATGTTCATGGTCAAGGCGTGTTTGCTGGTGTACGTGGTGCGTTTGGGTTCAGCCGCCAGGTCGCCCAATGCCGAGTCGCTGCACAACATGTCCAGCCGCGCCACCAGTCCTGGCAAGTCCCGCATCAATCGCTGAAGATCGGCTGGCGAGTCGACCAGCGCCGGGCCGAGTTGCGCCTGCGACGGCAGGAACGTCGTCCACCGGGAGAACTGGTCGTGCCGCAGCAGGCACATTGCCTCGGCCCGGCCCGCCTTTTCCAACACACACAGGCTTTCACGCTCGTCGCCAAAATGCCATAAGAGGCCGTTGATGAACCGGCTGTCAAGCATGGGGTGGTTTTTGAATTTCCGCTGGTTAAGTGCGTCCCACACCTGGGCATGCTCGCCAAGGCTATTTTGCAGTTTGAAAACGGCCCAACGCGTCACAAGGCACGGGCGGCGAGCAGCCAGCCATTGGTCAATGATTCCACCTGCAGCCGATCCGATGCCCCTGAAAAAGTATGGTCGGCATTCAGCAAGTCCTGGCGTTCAAGGTGTGCATGGTTCATGGCCAATCTCCATGACTCCTGCCGACCCAAATATTCCAGAAATTCTTTCGCGGTGTAGTCATCGCCGCTGAGTATCAGGCAAATGCGACCGCCAAAAGCATTCCAGGCCTGGCCCATCTGCGACTGAAATGGGGTTTCGCCCCGGTCTGAAAAACTCGTATCCAAGGCATTGCGGCCACTGCGCGGGGCTCCCGCAAGGGCAACCCGGACATTGCTGGCCAAACCTGCCAAGGCTTTCCAGGCCACGCCGCCACGCATCAATTTAAGCCAAAACTCCCGTTGCAACAGGCGCTGTGCGTAGTAATGCTTGACTTGGGTACGGGCCAGGCTCGCCTGCGAACGCACCCAGGGATTCAGCAGGCACAGCCCAGCCACTCTTGGGTCTGCCGTTTCACCGCAATACAGCAGCGCCGCTGACGCCCCGTCGCACAGCCCCCAAAGTGCAACTTGCCTGACTTGCGGCACGGCGGCCTGCAAGGCGTTAATGGCTGCCCCGACATCTTCGCCCACGGCTTCAAAATCGCGCAATTCGCCTTCGCTGTCGCCCATGCCCCGGTAGTCAAAACGCAGCACGGCAAAGCCATTTGCCGCCAGCGCGCGTGCCAACAGCACAAACTGCCGGTGGCTGCCAACGCGGTATTGCGGGCCGCCCACGATGACGACCACACCGGTTGACGCCGGCTCGTCGGGCTGCGCCACAATGCCCACCAGATGTTCGCCCTGGCAGGAAAAGGGGGTGGTTTTTTCGCGGTAATTCATGGCGCGCTGGCCCCCTCGCCAGCCAAGGCTTGCAGGGTCGCACTGATCAAATCTGGCGCATCCTCAATTTCAGTTGTTTGCCAGAACGCCGGGCCATTGACCACCCGGCTGCGGACGGCGAACCCGCCTGATTGCCACTGCGCGATGGTTTTCTGTGCCACTGGGCTCAACGTGGCGTCTTCACGGGTGGAAAGCTCAAGCCACTCGACGCGGCTGGTGGGCACCGCAGCAGCAGCAGACGGCTCCAACACACCGCGCTCCAGCCCGCTCGCCAGGCCGCTGCCGAGCCAATACCCTGCAATTTCCACAGCACCGCCGTTTGCCAGTTGCCTGCGCATGTCGTCCATCACTCCCTTTGATTGGCCGCTGGCCAGATCGCCGGCAATTTTGAGCCGAAGGAACTGCTGCAGCAACGCCTTTCCTGATGCGGGAGCTTGCCAGAAGAGGAAATTGACGGGCTGGGTCATCCGTTTGGCGGCATCCGCCGCCAGCAGACAACCGGCCCGAAGGCCCCACAGCCAGACTGGTGCACCGGGCAAAGGCTGTCCAGGTGGCTCAGCCTGTGCCGCAGTGCGGGTTTGAAGGTGCTGCAGGCCCAGGGCCACATCATCGAGCCAGGCGTCCCAAGTGGCGTCGCCAAAATCACCGGAACTGTCGCCGCAGCCCAGCAGGTCGATTTGCAACACAGCAAAGCCCGCTTTCGCCATGGCGCGTGCCTGCATCGCCGCCATGCGGCGCGACTTGTTCATTTCTTCGGCGAATGGGTGCAGGTAAAGAATCAGGCCACGGGGGCGGGGGGCAGGATGAAAAACGCAGAGGCGCTGGCCACCCGCGGGAAAACTCGAAGGTAGAAAGAAAACCTCTGCCTGCACGTGGTTTGGGGATTGACGGTGTGACCGCTAGAGGAAACGCGCGCGTCAGGTGGCGAGTTTTTCGCCGACAAAATCCGCCAGCGACCCCACCGTGGCAAAGGTCGATCCGTCAATGTCATCGTCATCCACCACAATGCCCAGTTGTTCTTCCAGGGTCGTGATCAGCGTCACAACGGCCATGGAGTCGAGCTCGGGAATGGCGCCCAGCAAGGCGGTTTCGCGTGAAAACGTGCTGCTTCGGCCATCCAGGCTCAAAACTTCGTCCAGGATGCGAAGTGTTTCTTTCAAGACGTTCAAAACGGGCTCTCCTAAAGCGAAATCTGGTGGCGTGTGGGGGCTGCAAAACCGGAGTCCTGGCGCAAGAGTGCCGGGTTGGCCGCCGTGGCTCCGATTCTAAGGTTGCGACTCGCTCACCCAACAACCCGCTGTGAGATACTTTTCCCAAGCGTCTTTTATTTCCATCGTGCCCAGCTTTCCACCCCTGTGATCACTCTCGACATTGACCGATTAAATGACCGACTCCACCTTGCTGCATGAATTGATTTTCAACGCGGCGGGCCGCTCGCCCGATGCCCGCGCCTTGACGTATGGCGCGCAGCAGGCCAGCTACGGCCAACTGGCCGAACAGGTTAGCAACTTCGCCAGTGGCCTTGTGTCGCTGGGTTTGGCCCGCAGCGAACGCGTTGGCATTTACCTGGAAAAGCGGTTTGAGACGGTCATCGCCAGTTTTGGCGCCCCGGCAGCGGGTGGCGTTTTTGTGCCGATCAACCCTTTGTTGAAACCTGAACAAGTGGCTTTTATCCTGCGCGACTGCAATGTGCGCGTGCTGGTGACCTCGCCCGAGCGTTTGCTGCCGCTACAAGCCGCGCTGGCCGACTGCCCGGACTTGCGCCACGTGGTTGTCACCGACGGTTTGGCTGCTGCAAACGCAAATTCACCAGAATTAGACGCTACAAATATAGGAGCGTATCAGGCCCGCTGGGAGAGACATAGCTGGTCAAATCTGCTTGAAGCTGCGCCCTGCGCAGGCCACCGCGTTATTGACACCGACATGTTGTCGATCTTGTACACCTCGGGCAGCACCGGCAAACCCAAAGGCGTCGTGTTGTCGCACCGCAACATGGTGGCGGGGGCGAAAAGTGTGGCTTCCTACCTGCAAAACGGGCCACAAGACACACTTTTGGCCGCTTTGCCGTTGTCGTTTGACGCCGGTTTCAGCCAGTTAACCACGGCTTTCCACACCGGCGCGCGGGTGGTGTTGCTCAATTACCTGATGCCGCGCGACGTGCTCAAAGCCATGGAACGCGAGCAGGTGACGGGGCTCACGGCGGTGCCGCCGCTGTACATCCAACTGGCCCAGCTGGACTGGCCCGCCGCCATCAATGCCAATTTGCGTTATTTCGCCAATACCGGCGGGCACATGCCGCTGGAAACGCTGACCGCCCTGCGCCAGCGTGCCCCGGCAGCCAAACCCTTCCTGATGTACGGCCTGACGGAGGCCTTCCGCTCCACCTATTTGCCGCCCGATGAGGTGGATCGCCGCCCGGACTCGATTGGCAAAGCCATTCCCAACGCCGAGATTTTGGTGTTGCGCGAAGACGGCATGCCTTGCGCACCCGAAGAGCCAGGCGAGCTGGTGCACCGTGGCGCGTTGGTCGGCATGGGCTACTGGAATGACGCCGAAAAAACGGCAGAGCGCTACAAGCTGCTGGCCGCTGACGCGCCGGGGCGCCAAAGCGGCCTGCAGTTGCCGGAATATGCAGTGTTCTCCGGCGACACGGTGCGCAAAGATGCGGAGGGTTTCCTGTATTTCATTGGGCGGCGTGACGAGATGATCAAAACCTCGGGCTACCGCGTCAGCCCGGTTGAGGTGGAAGAAATTGTCTACGCTACCCAGCTTGTGGGGGAGTGCGTGGCCTTTGGCGTGGACCATCCGAGCCTCGGGCACGCTATACAAATAATAGCTACCCACGCTATTATTCAGAGACTTGACGCCTTAAAAACCTTGTTGAACGAGTGCCGGGTGCGTATGCCCGCTTACATGGTGCCTGCGGGCATAGAGTTTGTCGAAGGGCCACTGCCGCGCAACCCGAACGGCAAAATTGACCGCAAACTGTTGTCCACCGAATGGATCGCCCGGCGCGAGGTGACTTGATGCGGGACGTCACCCGCACTGGGCTGCGTCGCGGCGCACATGCCAAAATCCAGCCATGACTGACACCGCCTCCCGCCAGCTTCCTGTTCACGCTGCGATGGACCAATTTGGCGTCGAAGGCGGCGAGTTGGTGGTCGGTGGCGAGCGCTTAAGCCTGCTGGCGGCGCGCGTTGGGCAGACGCCGTTTTACGCCTATGACCGGGGCCTGCTGCGCGCACGGGTGGCGCAACTGCGGGCGGCGCTGCCCAAAGCCGTCAAGCTGCATTACGCCATGAAGGCCAACCCGATGCCGGCCGTGGTGGCCTTCATGGCGGGCTTGGTCGATGGCATTGACGTCGCTTCCAGCGGCGAGCTTAAAGTGGCGCTGGATGCAGGCGCGAACCCGCAAGAAGTGAGTTTCGCCGGGCCCGGAAAGCGCGACGCCGAACTGCGTCAGGCCGTCGCCGCGCGCGTTTTGGTCAACCTCGAATCCTTCCGTGAAATTCCGGTGCTGGCGAAAATGTCCAACGAACTCGGTCTGCCAGCCAGGGTTGCCGTGCGCGTGAACCCTGACTTCGAGCTCAAAGGTTCGGGCATGAAAATGGGCGGCGGGCCCAAACAATTTGGCGTGGACGTGGAGCAGATGCCGGCGTTGATGGCGCAAATCAAAGCCGCCGGGTTGGCCTTTGAAGGCTTCCACCTGTTCGCCGGCTCGCAGAATTTGCGGCCTGACTCCATCTGCGAGGCGCAACTCAAGTCGTATGAATTGGCCGTGCGGCTGGCGCAAATGGCGCCGCAACCGGTGCGGTTTTTAAACCTTGGCGGCGGCTTCGGCATTCCTTACTTTCCGGGCGAGCAGCGGCTTGATTTGTCCACCATTAGGCAGAACCTGGAGCGCCTGCTGGAACGCGCCAAAACTGAGTTGCCGCAAGCGGAATTTGTCATTGAGCTGGGGCGCTATTTGGTGGGCGAAGCGGGGGTGTACGTGGCCCGTGTGGTGGATCGCAAGGTCTCGCGCGGCCAGGTCTATTTGGTGACCGACGGCGGTTTGCACCACCACCTGTCGGCCTCAGGCAATTTTGGCCAGGTGGTACGCAAAAATTACCCGGTGGCGATTGGCAACCGAATGGGCGCCGCGTCCACTGAAGTCGCCTCTGTGGTCGGCCCGCTGTGCACACCGCTGGATTTGCTGGGTGATCGCATGGCGTTGCCCGTAGCCCAAATCGGCGACTTGGCGGTGGTGTTTCAGTCGGGCGCTTACGGGGCCAGCGCCTCGCCGCATGGATTCCTCGGGCACCCGGACTGCGTCGAAGTGCTGGTGTGAGGAAGCCACCGCCAATCCCCGCAACCAGGGCGCGGTTTGGTGGGTTTCGATAAAATTAACATAGGTATCAACAATTTGGCTTTTTTGGTCGAATTTGTCGTTTCTATGAGTATTTTTGGCACCTAAGTCACGTGAAATATGCATTGTTAGCTATAATAAGTATAGCATCTATGGCGAGCGGCGCGGGCTTGGCGTGGGCGCATCCGTTGTCCCCTGCGGGTGCGCTGTCGGTTTTTTACGCCACGCTGGTGTTGTTGGCGTTCAAACCGCGATGGTGGCTGTTTCTGGTGCCCGCGGCCTTGCCGGTGTTGAATTTCTTTCCGTGGTCAGGCTGGCTGATGGTGGAGGAGTTCGACCTGCTCCTGCTGTGCGTTTTTGCGGCTGGTTACGGCCGCATGGCCTGGCAAGGCGTGGTCGCACCGGTTGGCTCTCCTTTGGCAAAAGCCGCGGCTCCGGATTCAACATTGCCAGTCCGGCGCGGGCCACGCTGGCCTGCAGCGTCAATCGCGCTAATTGCGCTGTTCGCGCTGTTGGCGTTGTTTTCCATGGCTTCCGCCGTGCGCGGCTTTTCTGCCGGTGGCATTGATCAGGCCTTGGCGCAAATCCAACAACTCGGCTTGTTTCAAGACTACAGCGGCCCGCTCAACAGCCTGCGCCTGTTCAAGAGCCTGGCCTTTGCGCTGCTGTGTATGCCACTCTTGCAGCGCGAATTGAGCGATTCAGCCAGCCGCGCACAGGCGTTCAACCTGCTCGGCGCGGGTGTGCTGTCAGGTCTGGCACTGGTGGTTGCGGTGGTGGTGTGGGAGCGGCTGGCTTATCCGGGCTTGTTCAATTTCTCCACGCGTTACCGCACCACGGCGATGTTTTGGGAGATGCACGTGGGCGGCGCTGCCATTGACGCGTATTTGACAATGGCCACGCCCTTCCTGGTCTGGGCGCTGGCCCGAAGCCGCAAATTGCGCCATTGGCTGCCGCTGGCGCTGCTGGCCTTGTTGACCTGTTATGCCGTGTTGACGACGTTCTCCCGGGGTGTTTACCTGGCGGTGGTGCTGCCGCTGGTGCTGCTGGCGCTGGGACGCTGGATGCAAAAAACCGGGCTTGATTGGCGTCGCCCGCTGGGGCAGGTGTGGCGCCGGCGGGCTACCGGTTGGCTGGTCGCGGTGCTGGTTGCAGAAATCCTCGTGGTCGCTTTGGGTGGGCGTTTCCTGGGCGAACGCATGGCGCAGTCTGAGGACGACTTGAACGACCGGCTGCAACATTGGCGCCGCGGCATCAGTTTGCTGGAAACCCCCGCCGACTGGCTGTTGGGCATTGGGCTGGGCCGTTTCCCAGCGCATTATGCGCATCTGGGTCAGGACACTGAGTTCTCCGGCCAGCTTGAGCTGATGCAGGAGACGCCGCCGAGCCTGGAGTTTCGGGCCGTGCCACCGATCAACCTGCCGCTGAGTTTTGTGCGGCTTTGGGGGCCTGCGTCCAACCCTGACATCGGCGGCTTGTACATGCTGAACCAGCGGGTGGACGCACCGATTGCTCAATGGCTGAAGCAGGCTGGACAGGCCCGAAGGGCCCAAAAACCGCAAAACCTGGGCCCTGCCCCGGCTTTCAGCCTGACGCTGCAGGCCAGAGCTTCGCAAGACACGCTCGTGAGGGTCAGATTCTGCGAGAAACATCTTTTGTACGAGGGTGAGTGCCTGGTACGTCAATTCAATCTTCGAGCTGTCCAGGCCAATTGGCAGGCCGTCGTGGTGCCGCTCAGAGGGGCGGGGCTGGAGATGGAGGAGAGCCCGGTGGCAAGAGGGGCAGTTTTGTCGGTATCTGTGGTTTCTCCGGGTGCGACTATCGACATTCGGCACCTGCAAGTGGCCGACCCAGGCGGTCGGCTGCTGGTCGCCAATCCGAATTTCACGCAAGGGCTGGCCCATTGGTTCCCCAGCGCCAGCAGTTATTACCTGCCTTGGCATGTGGATAACTTGTACCTCGAGCTGTTGATTGAACGGGGTTTGACGGGTTTGGGGCTGTTTTTGCTGGTGGCGGGCGTGGCCTTCAGGCGGCTTGTGTTGGCCCCGGCAGAAGCGCGCCTGCCGTCGTCGATATTGTTAGCGTCTATTTCTGGGGCGTTGCTGTTGGGCCTGGTCAGCAGCGTTCTGGATGCCCCCAGAGTGGCATTTTTGCTATTTTTTCTGATTTTCTCTGGAATTCAATTGGCCAGTGTCGAAAGGCATGCTTGATTTTTGCCCTTAACCCGTATCATCACGGTTTTATGCAATTTCCGCTTACAAGTTCGCCCCGGTTTGACCGCAGTGGCGCGGGTTCATGATCAAGATTTTCAGTCACTACCTGCCTCGGCAAACGCTGCTTCAGCTCTTCTTCGACATGAGCCTGGTGGTGGCCATCGTCCTCGGGGCGATCCTGTGGCATGTCCAAGACTTTGGCGCGGGTATGTCGATTGCCGTGATGTGCTCGGTGCTTTTGGCGGTGGGCATGTTGGCCATCAACTCTGGCCTGGGTTTCTACCAGCGGGTGCATAACCGTACTGTCGGCCAGTCCCGCGCACGTGCCGTCCTGAGCCTCTTCATGACCTTGGCGCTGGCATTTGGCCTTTTCGGTTTGTTGCCGTTGCGGCTGGAAGACCGCAAAGAGTTTGCGCTGATCGTGGCGGGTTGCCTGTTCCTGGTGCTGGCGCACCGGGTCTACGTGGCGCATTCGAGCAAACAGTCCATGGTGCGCCAGCGCATCCTGGTGTTCGGCACCGGCACGCGGGCCAAACTGGTCGGGCGTTCGCTGAAAAAAGCCGATCCCAACGTCGATCTGGTGGGCTACTTTGCCGGGCCCAACGAGGTCACCACCGAAGTTTCCGCCTGGGGCGTGCTGACACCCGACAAGTCGCTGACGGATATCGTCGTAGAACAGAAAGTTGATGAAATCGTCATCGCTCTGACAGAGCGGCGCGGCGGCAGCATGCCTCTGCGCGAGTTGCTTGATTGCAAGCTGCATGGTGTGCGGGTGGTCGACGTGGCGACGCATTTCGAGAAAACGCTGGGTCAAATCCGGCTCGACTCTGTCAACCCGGGGTGGCTGATCTTTGGCGATGGGTTCAACCAGGGCTGGATCCGCACCGTGGTGAAACGCGTCTTAGATATTGTGTTCGCCATCGTGTTATTGCTGGTTTCCCTGCCTGTGATGGTGCTCACGGGGATCATGATTTTGCTGGAGAGCGGCGGCCCCGTGCTCTACTTGCAGGAGCGGGTTGGCCTGAACGGCCGGTTGTTCAACGTGGTTAAGTTTCGCAGCATGCGCACCGATGCTGAAAAAGACGGCAAACCGCAATGGGCCCAGGCGGGCGACACCCGCATTACCCGCGTTGGACGCATCATCCGCAGATTGCGCATTGACGAGTTGCCCCAACTCTTCACCGTGTTGGCCGGCGACATGAGCCTGGTGGGCCCGCGGCCCGAGCGACCCTTCTTTGTGGACACCCTGACGCAGGAGATCCCTTATTACGCAGTGCGCCTGAGCGTCAAACCAGGCCTGACCGGCTGGGCGCAGGTGCGTTACCACTACGGCGCCACGATGGAAGATTCTGCCGAAAAACTCCAGTACGACCTGTATTACGTGAAGAACCACACCTGGTTTCTCGACTTGGTGGTGTTGTTTGAAACGGTGGCGGTGGTGCTGACAGGAAAAGGCGCGCAATAGCGCGTGAATACTGGCGCATGGAAAGTGGCGCTTTTTCACTGACGGCCTGGAGCTACGGCCTGGTCGGCGCAAGTTACCTGGCGTTTGCCCTGCGCCTGGTTCAGCTAGGCTACCAACGCAAATCCAGAGGCGGCTCGGAGCGTTGCATCCTCGCAGCCGTTGTCGCCAGCGCTCTATGGGGCTGGTTTGGGCTGGCTTTTCTGACGCTGAACAAACCAGCTTTTGTCGTCGCCGCCGACGTAGTCGATCTGCTGCGTTATGGCTTCTGGTATGCCTTCTTGTTGCTGCTGTTTCGTGAACGCGGTGGCGGCAAACTCCCTGTTGGCATGGACTGGCTCGTGCCAGCGGCGGTGGTTTTGCTGGTATTTGGCCTGTTTGGGCGCACTCTGGCCTTTTTTGGTTTTGATTTCTTGGGCGACCCGGCCCGCTTGGTGCTGTTTAGCTCGATGGCACTGCCGGTTTTTGTGCTGGTGTTGGTGGAGCAGCTGTTCAGAAATGTCACCGAAGACTCTCAGTGGAACATCAAGCCTTTGTGCCTTGGTTTGGCGGGCGCTGCGTTGTTCGATGTCTATTTGTACTCGCAGGCAGTTTTGTTCAACAAATTGGATGGTGATGCGCTGAGCATCCGTGGCGCTGTCCACACTTTAATGGTTCCGCTCCTGGTGCTGGCCAGCACACGGCGCCACAACTGGATTTCAAAAATCCAGATCTCCCGCAAGGCAGCTTTTCATTCGGCCACCTTGCTCATCGCCGGCGTGTACCTGATTTTTGTCTCGGGTGTGGGTTATTACGTGCGCTTCTTTGGCGGGGAGTGGGGCCGTGCTCTGCAACTGGGCATGTTTTTCCTGGCGCTGCTGCTGCTGATCGTGCTGGCGCTGTCGGGCTCGGTGCGGGCTAAGTTGAAAGTTTTCCTCGGCAAGCACTTCTTCCGATACCGCTACGATTACCGCGAAGAATGGCTGCGCTTCACGCAAACCCTCTCTGGCCAACATGCTCCGCAGGAAATGGGGCAACAGGTGGGGCAACAGGTGGTGCGCGGCCTGGCGGACTTGTTGGAGAGCCCAGGTGGCGGTTTGTGGATGAAGAGCCGGGGTGAAAAGTCGTTCAGCCAGATGGCGCGTTGGAACCAGCCGGAGTCGTTGGCCCGAGAAGATGCGGATTCGCCACTCTGCCAGTTCCTGATCGCCAGCGGGTGGGTCATCAATCTGGAAGAATTTCGCTCCTTCGGCCGACGGTATGGCGGCTTGACGTTGCCCACGTGGCTGCAAGAAATCGAGCAAGCCTGGCTGATCGTGCCCTTGACGGTCTCTGAAGAATTGATTGGATTCGTTATTTTGGCCCGCGCCAG
Organism: Rhodoferax sp.; assembly: GCA_031428695.1. Classification (GTDB taxonomy): domain Bacteria; phylum Pseudomonadota; class Gammaproteobacteria; order Burkholderiales; family Burkholderiaceae_C; genus JANYCG01. The sequence continues at coordinate 26,062 of JANOYE010000200.1, forward strand.
AACCCGCGTCGAGGTGAATTGGGAGGTCAATGACTTGCTGAAAACCGCCGGGCGGCAAGCCGCCAGTTTTCTGGCCCAAATGCAGGCCACGGAGGCCTTGCTCGAAGTGCGCAAATTCGATGCCTTTAACCGCATGTCGGCGTTTGTTGTGCACGATCTTAAAAACATCGTCACACAATTGGCGTTGATGATGAAAAATGCCCAGCGGCACAGCCAAAACCCCGAATTTCAGCGCGACATGGTGCTAACTGTGGAAAACTCCCTGGATCGCATGCGCCAGCTCATGCTGCAATTGCGCGAAGGCGCCACGCCGCCGGGTACGGCAGTGGGGGTTGATTTGTGCGAAATCGTCAAACGAATGAAGGGCATGGCAGAAGGCCGTGGCCGCGAGCTTGATGTGGCTATCCAGGATCGGGTCGGCACGCGCGGGCATGAGGAACGGCTTGAGCGCATCATCGGGCACGTGGTTCAAAATGCCCTTGATGCCACGCCCGCCAGCGGCAAAGTCAGTTTGCAGCTGGATCGCTACGCCAGCCAGGCGCGCATTGAAGTGACCGACAACGGCCAGGGCATGACACAAGATTTCATCCGTGACCGCTTGTTCAAACCATTCCAAACGACAAAACAGGCCGGTATGGGCATTGGCGCCTACGAAAGTTTTCAATACGTGCAGGAATTGGGCGGCAAGATTGATGTTGACAGTGCGTTGAACCAGGGAACCAGAGTCACAATACTGCTTCCGCTGTTTGAAATGCAGACCGAATCCGACCTCCACCCGCTAGAACCGAGATGACCAACGAGAAAATGCGATCACTGCTGATTGTTGAAGACGATCTCGCACTGCAAAAACAGATCAAGTGGTCGCTCGACAAATTCGAGTCTGTTACCGCCAATGACCGCGAAAGCGCCCTGGTGCAGATGCGCCGCCATTCGCCTGCCGTTGTGACGATGGACTTGGGCCTGCCGCCAGATGCCGACGCTGTTTCTGAAGGGTTCAAACTGCTCGAGCAGATTCTGGCTGTCGAGCCAGACACCAAAGTTATTGTGCTGACTGGGCAAAATGACCAGGCCAACGCGCTGCGGGCGGTGGCATTGGGCGCCTACGATTTTTTCGCCAAGCCGTTTGAACCAGAACTGCTGAATCTGACCATTGACCGCGCCTTCAGGCTGTTTGAGCTGCAGCGCGAAAACCGCCGTTTGCGTGAATTCCAGCAGCCGGACGCGCTCGCTGGCCTCACCACGCGCGACCCGGAGATGCTGCGCATTTGCCGCACCATCGAAAAAGTGGCCAGCAGCAATGCCACGGTTTTGCTTCTGGGGGAAAGCGGCACTGGCAAAGAGGTTTTGGCGCGGGGCCTGCACCAATCGTCGCCGAGGCGTGCGGAGAAGTTTGTCGCCATCAACTGCGCGGCCATTCCTGAAAACTTGCTTGAAAGTGAGCTTTTTGGCTACGAAAGAGGCGCCTTCACTGGCGCTGCCAAAACGACGCTTGGAAAAATTGAAGTCGCCAACGGCGGCACCCTGATGCTCGATGAGATTGGCGACCTGCCATTTTCCTTGCAAGCCAAGCTGCTGCGCTTTTTGCAGGAGCGCACGATCGAGCGCGTTGGCGGTCGCCAGGAAATTCCGGTGGACGTGCGCATCGTCTGTGCGACGCACCAAGACTTGAATGCGCTGGGCAAAGAAGGGCGCTTCCGGGAAGATCTTTATTACCGGCTGGCCGAAATTGTGGTCAAAATTCCGCCCTTGCGCGCCCGGGTGGGCGACGCGGCTTTGCTAGCCCACGCATTTGTCCGCCGTTTTGCCCAGGAGCAGAATCGCGGCTCGCTCTCGCTTGGTGAGGATGCCGTGCGCGCCATTGAAGCGCACACGTGGCCTGGCAACATCCGGGAGCTTGAAAACTGCATCAAACGCGCGGTCATCATGGTTGACGGCAACCAACTGGGCGCGGACGATGTAGGGTTGAGTCCGCCGGTGCTTGACGACGCCGACAATTCGCTGGATTTGCGCGTTATCCGAGATCGAGCTGAGAAGAACGCCATCATTGCCGCTATCGCAAGGGTTAACGGAAATTTGGTCAAGGCGGCCGAAATGCTGGGCGTGAGCCGACCGACTTTGTACGATTTGATGCACCGTTTGGGACTGAAATGAATATCACCTCATCCAATACCTTTGCCAATACTTTTCACGGTCACGCTGTGAACCGGTTTTTCACGCGGGTGTTTTGGGCGCTATTGGCGGTCGGCTCGGTACTGGCGCTTGCTGCTTGCGGCGGCGGCAGCGCAGAAAGCATGTTGGCGTCGGGCAAAGAATACCTCGCCAAAAACGACCCAAAAGCGGCAGTGATTCAAATCAAGAACGCGCTGCAAAAGAATCCGGAGTCGCCCGAAGGGCGTTTTCTGTTGGGCAAGGCTCTGATCGCTTCGGGCGATTTTGCCAATGCGGAGCTGGAGTTGCGCAGGGCGCAAAGCCTGAAACATCCGGCCGACGAAGTGGTGCCACAACTGGCAACCGCAATGCTCGCGCTGGGTCAACACAAAAAGCTGATTGATGAGTTTGGCAGCGTGACCATGACTTCCAAAGAAGGCAAGGTTGAGTTGCAAACTGTTTTGGCTTCGGCATATTCGTCGCAGGGCAAAGCCGAGCTCGCGCAGAAAGCGCTTGCAGCAGCGTTGGAGGCCGACCCAACGCATGGACCCGCTTTGATCGCCCAAGCGCGGCAAAAAGCGGTGCAAAAGGACTTCGATGGCGCGCTGAAATCGCTCGACGAAATCATCGCCAAAAACCCGGCCAGTTACGAAGCCTGGCGGCTCAAGGGTGACGTCCTGGCTTTTGGCAAGTACCAACCCAAAGAGGCTTTAGCAGCTTACCGCAAGGTGGTGGAGATTAAACCAGACCACGTCGCTGGCCACGCCAGTGTCATCGCCAACCTGCTGACGCAAAACGACCTCGAAGGCGCGGCGGCAGAGGTCGTGAAAATGAAGGCGGTGGCGCCCAACAACCCACAAACCAAGTTTCTAGAAACCCAGATTTCCTACCAAAAGCGTGATTTCAAGGCTGCCCGCGAATCGGCGCAACAGTTGTTGCGTCTGGCGCCCACCAACGCCAAGGCGCTGCAGTTGGCCGGCGCGATTGAGTTCCAGTTCAAGTCTTACGCGCAGGCTGAGGCCCTGCTGAACAAGGCTGTTGCGGCAGCTCCGGAATTCGTATTGGCGCGGCGCCTGCTCATCATGACTTACCTGCGTTCTGGCCAGCCCGCCAAAGCGCTGGCAACCTTGAACCAGGGCATCAGCAAAGGTGTGAAAGACCCCGAGATTGATTCGATCGCAGGTGAGGTCTATTTACAGAATGGGGATGTCAAAAAGGCCGAAGAGTATTTCGCCAAGGCCGCCAAAGCTGCACCCAAAGATGCCAAAAAGCAGACTTCTCTGGCTTTGGCCCATTTGGTCGGTGGCAAAGAAGAGATCGCACTTGGTGAACTGCAGGAAGTTGCGGCCTCGGATTCCGGTGTGACGGCGGACATGGCGTTGATCAGCGCTCACTTGCGCCGGGGCAACTTCGACAAGGCCCTCAAAGCCATTGATGGTTTGGAGAAGAAGCAGCCCGACAAACCGATTGCGCACAACCTCAGAGGCCGCACTTTGCTGGCCAAGAAGGATGTGCCCGGCGCACGCAAGAGTTTCGAGCGCGCACTTGCGCTGAACCCAAGCTTTTTCCCAGCGGTCGCCAGCCTGGCGGCGCTTGACCTCGCTGACAAAAAACCGGAAGAGGCTAAGAAGCGCTTCAACGATGTGCTCGCCAAAGAGCCAAAAAATGGCCAAGCGCTGTTGGCCTTGGCTGAGTTGGCGAGCCGCACGGGCGCCCCGACTGAAGAAGTGGCTGCATTGATCGGCAAAGCAGTTGATGCCAACCCGACCGAAGCGGCTGCGCGCATGTTGCTGGTCGAGTTTTATTTGGGCAACAAACAATTGCCCAAAGCCCTTGCTGCGGCTCAAAGCGCGGTTTCAGCCCTGCCCGAAAGTCCGGAACTGTTGGACGCCTTGGGTCGCGCGCAGTTGGCCTCAGGTGAGACCAACCAGGCGATTGCAACGTTCAACAAGGTTGCGGCCATGCAGTCACTGTCAGCTTTTCCGCTGTTGCGGCTTGCCGACGCCCATCTGATCGCGAAGAACAAGGACGCCGCAGTGCTGAGCTTGAAGAAGGCGCTGGATGTCAAACCTGACCTGATCGACGCGCAGCGCGGATTGATCCAGTTCAGCATGCAGGACAAAAAATACAGCGAGGCGCAGGCCCTCGCGCGGTCAGTTCAAAAGCAGCGGCCAAAAGAGGCGATCGGTTATGTCATGGAGGGGGACGTATTGTTGGCCCAGCAGAAGTGGGACGCGGCCGGAACCGTGTTTCGCAGCGCTCTGAAGGTGGTGCCCGATGCCTCAGAAATTGCGCTGAAGCTTCACGCCTCGTTGTTGGCCTCTTCCAAAACGGCAGAAGCCGACAAATTTTCTGCCAGTTGGCTTAAAGACCATCCCAAAGACGTGACGTTTCCTTTTTACCTGGGCGACCTGGCAATTGCCCGCAAGGACTACGCGGGCGCAGAAAAATTCTATGGCAGTGTCGCCAGGCTGCAGCCCACCAATGCCGTTGCATTGAACAATCTGGCTTGGGTAACAGGCCAACTCAACAAGCCAGGGGCCGTGGCGATCGCGGAGTCCGCACTCAAGCTGGCACCCACTCAGCCCGCCTTCATGGACACGTTGGCCAGCTTGTTGTCCGACAAAAACGAATACGATAAGGCGTTGGAATGGCAAAACAAGGCGATCACTGCGCAGCCGCAGAACAATTTGTTCAAGTTCAATCTGGCGAAAATTCACATCAAAGGCGGCAAGAAAGACCTTGCCCGGACTGAATTGGAGGCCTTGGCCAAATTGGGCGACAAGTACCCGGGCCAAGCCGACGTTGCCAGTTTGTTAAAAACACTCTAGCAGTGACTGTCGATAAAGTTTACAGACCGACTGGTTAAAGCCTGAAATGTGGTTGAACGATGTGAACATGTCTTTTATAATCAAATACTTACAGAATAATTCGTGTCCTGGCTTGAAAATTGCTTCACTCCCATTAGAGGTGGCATCAAGGTTCATTGGGTCTTGAAGATTGCCTGGTTTGACAACATTGTCACGATGGTTGGGGCGCAGGCCACTAAACTCTCAAGGCGATTTGTCAAACTTGGAAGCTTTCACAATTTGTAGGCGGTGTGTTATGTCAGAAGATTCAAATAGTCAGGGTGAAGTCGTTGTCGCTGGGGTTGCCAGCAAGCCTGGAAATGCTGGCGCTGGGTTGGCGCGTCGGCGCCTGATCCGAGCGGGTCTGGCGGCGGCACCGGTGGTGCTTTCATTGAGCGGGCGGTCGGCCATGGCGACCGGTGTCAGTTGTGGCGCCAAAGGTTTGTCGCCAATGGCGTGGAATTCGATTTCGCCAGGGGCAGATGGCAATTGTGTTACGCCATCCCGGCAGCCTGGTCGCAATACCTTGGGCAGGTCGCCTGGTTTTTGGAAACCAAATACCGGTGGTAGCGCTAATGTGTTTCAAAGTCCCGCTTGGCCGTGGAACAAGGTTCCGGTCATTACGCCATTCTCGGCGTACCAGGGGGGGAGTTATTCGGGCATTTCGTCCACCGATGCCAGGTGGGCGACGGGAACGCTGTTCGGAACAGTTATCCCGACTCTGCATCCTACGCTCGTAGCCGGCACTACCGTCCAAACCGGAAAAACAGTCGCAACGTCCAGCATCAGCCGGCTTCTGATTGACAACGCCGCCAGCCCTATTCCGATCAAACTTGCCTGCGCCCTGCTCAACGCACTGACTTTCAACGGGTATGCCATGACCGTTGCAGAAGTGCTGTTCTTGGCAACAAACAAGCAATTGGTGAGTGGTGGGCCTGTCTTGAGTGACACCACGATTCGGGACTTTTTAGATCAGACTTGGAGCTAAGTGGGGCCGTCGGCTAACGCTTCGATGGCTCAGGTGAAGGTTGAGCGAATTGGTGACGTCCTTGGTTGCCGGTTTGAAGGCGAAGACGAGGTAGCTTTGTTTCTCCAGGGTTCAGGAGACGTGCTGCTGGCAAGTTTGGCGCAATGGCAAGGCTTAATTCAGCCCAGCTTGACTGCTCTCAATTGCTTCCACTCAAACCCACATTTGGCGACCGAATCTGTCGCCCCTGAATCACTTGACACACTTAAGTCGACCTTGCTGAGTTTGGGTGCCGCACTTTCGTAGTTTTCGGCCGGTCTCGCCGAAATTGCCCGGACAATAGCGGCATGAATCCAATCCGATTGGCTGCCCTCTCAGAAGTTGAGATTGAGCGCAGCCTCAGAGGCGAAGGACTTTGCCTGCACATAGCGTCTTATCGTTGCCTGATTCGCACTGATACCGGCCTGCTCTCAGCGCCATTAAAAATGCTTTACCAGGACTACCTGGTTGAAACCTCAATCACCGGTTTTTTCGATTTCCGCCTTCGCCTGAAGAAAGTGCGAAAGAATTTTTGGAACCGCTGGGAAGTCGAGTTTGATTGGGAAGGCAACAGCCCTTTCCCTCCGCTTGTTCTGGCGCATACCCACCCGCTTTTTGAATGGGGTTTGAACTGGTGTGTGGCCACAGCCAGTGGCATGGAAATCGTCATGCATTCCGCTGTGGTGGAGCGCGACGGTGTCGCCTTGGTGCTGCCTGGGCAACCAGGGTCGGGCAAGAGTACCTTGTGCGCTGCGCTGTCGCATGCCGGCTGGCGCCTTTTATCGGATGAATTGACGATCATTTCGCAGGCGGACGGCCTGGTTCAACCCGTGCCACGGCCCATCAGCCTCAAAAACAGCTCGATTGATCTGATCCGGGCCAACAACCAAGATGCTGAATTAACCGTGCCAATCACAGACACCCACAAAGGCACCATTGCCTATGCGCGAGCGCCAAGTCCGGCGGTCACGTCCAGCGCTATTCGGGTGCCTGTCGGTTACGTTGTTTTTCCAAAGTACAAGGCCGACGTGACTCTGGGTTACGAGCCACTGTCTCGTGCGACCACGCTGACAGAGTTGATGCAACACACCTTCAATGTGGAGTTGCTTGGCTCGGTTGGTTTTGAGGCATTGGCACGTTCTATTTCAGGGGCCGAATGTTATGCGGTGGAGTATCCGGATCTTCCTTCCGCATTGAATTGGGTTGACACCATATGTCGTCCGCAAGGCTGATCGAGCTTTTGCGTTCGCCTGATGCGGTTGCCGCCGTTTCAGCATCTGAATGGAATGACGTTGTTGTAGCGGCACGCAAGAATCAGTTGCTCGGCCAACTGGTGGCGTGCCTTGGCAGGGCGGGCCAGCTTGAGCAAGTCCCGTCTGCTGTGCGCCGACACCTGGATCTTGAAGCCCTGTCGTCCAGAAGGCGCGGAGAGTCGGCGTTGTGGGAAATCGCCACCATGCGCCGGGCAGTCGATGCCAAATACCCGCTGGTGCTGCTCAAAGGCTGCGCGTACCTGGTAGCCAATGACGCCAATGCCGAGGGCCGGCCGTTTTCAGACATCGATGTGATGGTCCGGCGCGACGAGTTGCCGGCTGTAGAGAACAGTTTGGTGACCGTGGGTTGGAAACCCGGGAGCGTCAATGCTTACGATGCGGCCTACTACCGCAACTGGATGCATGAGGTTCCACCCATGGCGCATGTGCGCAGGCAAACTGTGGTTGATCTTCACCACGCGATTAATCCGCCCATTTCTCGCTACTACATTGACCCGAGTCGGCTGTTTGCCGAGTTAACAACTGTCAGCCTGGGTGTGTTTGTGTTGTCGCCCACCGATAGAACCATCCATTGCGCGTTGCACCTGCTGCAGGAAGGTGAGCCGAGAAAACTGCTGCGTGATTTGTACGATCTTTTTATGTTGATCGAGCAACACCACGCCGGTGTGAATGGCTTCGACGCGCTCATGGCGCGCGCAACGGCTCTCAATGTTGCCAGGCCAGTGACCATTGCCGCCGACGCGGCTTTGGCCATATTTGGTAAAAACCGCGCTGGACAATCAGAAGAATCAGGCAGCTTTTCAAAGTCTGTGAGTCGTGCCGCGCTGAGTGCACATCACTCGCCAGGCCTTATTGATGGCATTGCCGCCACCTTGGTTTTGGCGCACTCGCATTGGATGAAGATGCCGATGGGCATTCTCGTCCCACATTTGTTGCGAAAAAGCTGGTCGCGGCTGAGTGAGGGCAAGGCAGGAGAGCGGTGAAAGTCGCTCCACCGTGACGATCAGACGAGCGAGAATCGGTGTTGAGCGGTGAAAAAGTCTTTATAATAGAAATTTTGTTTAATTTACTGATTAAAAATTATTTATAATTTGAATTATTATTATAGCAAAGAAATAAATAAATACTTGACTTAGCTGCCAAATAATTCATATTAAACCATTTAGATAAATTTATTATAGCCCCAAATGAATTACAGACGTAGCATCCTTTGGCTTGCGGTTACTGCAGTGTCCTCAAGTCTGCTCGGCACCAACGCGCTGGCTGATTTGCCGTCCGCCATCGGAAAAGTTAAACCCTCTGTGCTGATCGTTGGTACATTCAAAGCCACTAACAACCCGCGCTTCACGCTGCGGGGTACGGGTTTTGTCGCGGCTGACGGTAATTTGGCGATTACCAATGCGCATGTGATCCCGGAAGGTGCCGAGGCCGACCCCCTAGCCAAAGTTGCCGTGCAGGTTCGCAACGGTCAAAACGAGCTGGATTTGCGCCTGGCTACCGTGCTCGAAATTGACAAAACGCATGACCTTGCTCTTTTGCAGTTTGAAGGTGCGCCGGTTCCCAAGCTGTTGGTGCGCGACTCTGACGCAGTGCAAGAGGGCCAGGCCATTGCCTTTATGGGTTTTCCAATCGGCGGGGCGCTGGGTTTCTCAGCAGTCACGCACCGCGGCATGATCTCGTCCCGAACAGCCATTTCGCTTCCTCCGGCCAGTTCCCGGCAGCTTGATGCGCGTACGCTGCGCAGTTTGCGCGAAGGCAGTTTTGATATTTTTCAGCTTGATGCCACCGCATATCCGGGCAACAGCGGGGGCCCGATGTTTGACGCCGACACGGGGGAGGTGCTGGGCGTAATCAATATGGTCTTTGTCAAAGGCACCAAGGAATCGGCGCTCACGCACCCATCTGGCATCAGTTACGCGATTCCATCGAAGTTTGTTCTGCAGTTGCTCCAGCGACGCAGCGCAAAATGAGCTTCACAAGTCAGTTTTGAAATAAAAAAAGCACTGAATTCAGTGCTTTTTTTGTGGCCGGCGCTACCGGCTTGCCTTGGCTGATTTCAGGTCAGATGGCCGCCACTTTGCGTTTGCGAGAAGCAACCCAACCGAGCAGGCCGGCACCGAGCAGAGCCAAGGATCCTGGCTCGGGTACTTTGGTGGTTTGGTTGCCAGCCACGCTGACCAGTTTGAATGCATCGTTGGCACCAGTAAGGCACCCGGTCGTGCATCCACTCCACTTGGCGTCATACGCGCTCACCAACCAGTAGCTCGAAGTAATGCTCGTCGAAATTGCCTGCGTGTCGCCGACGAGCGTACCCACATTGGCGTAGTCGCCCACCAGCGTCCAACCGGCGGAGACCAAGCCAGCAGCCGTGCTGCCCGTAATGGAGCCAGCTGCCGGGTCGCCTATGCCTGTCCAAGCCAATACCGAAATATCAGAATCCGCGTAGACGCCAGTAGGGGTGTCCGAGCCATTCCAGCCTAGCGTCACTGCGGTCAGCGACGTAGCGGTATCAAACTTGATCAATAGTGCATCAGTGCCATTAACGTTATCCGTGGCGTGCGGGCCAGTAGTAGCTTGATCCTCGTTGGTGGTGGCAACAACGCCCAGACCACCAGTCCAGTTGTAAACAGCAGCCGCTGCAAAGATTGTGCCGGTAGTGGGGCTTGCTATCGTTCCGGTTCCAGTCGAGAAACCTGAAACTGTAACGTTGCTGCCGCAATTGTGCACAGTATTGGGGACCAAGCCACCTTCAGGTGGGCAGGAGCCATCCAAATTCCAAGAGACGGCGAACGCTGAACTACCGATGGCAGTAAAAGCGATGGCGACCAGTGCGCGCGTCAAACGGTTGAATTTAAATGTTTTCATAGTACTCATCCTTGCAAGCCGGGTAGTTCGTGAAGCAAAGGTCACAATTTGGCCAATCAATGAGTTGTAATAAGCGAATTTCGTGCCAAATATATTTTCTATTGTGGATCAACAGCTTACAGACCGAACGCGGGGGTTTGGCGACAAGATTGTAAAAAAAATCGACAGCAAGATCAGGCTAATCAATCAATCCAGCGTTTTTCGCAACGCCGCCGCTTCTGCCGCTCCCTCAAACGACTGGCCACTTTTTAAGGCCAGGTCAAGCTCTTCCCTGGCCTCTTTCTTGCGCCCCCCCTGGGCCAGAGCCGCACCCAGGTGGTAACGGATCTCGGAATTGGCCGGATCGCGAGTCCTTGCATCCGTCAACATTTTCAGAGCTTTTTCAAGCTGGCCATTTTGCAGCAAGGCCCACCCAAGGGTGTCTGTTGTGATGGCACTTGAAGGGCTTTGGGCCAGAGCTCGCTCGGCAACCGCCACCGCCTGAGGGTCTTTCATTTTCACCAGCACGTTCGCAAAATTATTTAAACCGACCGCGTCATTGGGATTGATCTTCAAGTAACCCTCGTAAGCGGCACGCGCAGGCCCGTAATTGCCAATTCTCGCCAGGTTATTGGCCACTGCCAAGTGTGCCTGGCTGTCGTTGGGCCGGCTCTTCAACCACTGTGCGGCCAGCACGGCTGCGGGTTTGCCGCCGTCCTGACTCGCGAGAACGTGGTAAAGCCGGACGAAGGTGTCCGTAGAGGGTTGCTGGGCATGCGCTCGGCGGTAGAACTCCAATGCGGCGGCGGTTTGACCCCGTTTTAGAGCGACGTCACCTAAAAGGCCATGTCCAACCGCCAGTTTGGGGTATTTGGCGAGAATGTCGCCCGCCCGCTTTTCAGCGCGGCCACTGTCGCCCTGGCGCAAATCCAAATCCGTCAACAAGGCCAAGGCGGGTAGAAAGTCTGGTTGCTTAGACAGTGCTTTTTCCAGGCTGTAATTGGCTCCCGACAAATTTTGAGCCGCCACCTGCAGGAGGGCGATTTGAACCTGAAACTTCGGGTCGTAGTCGGCCACACGAGTGGCGGTGTTCAGGCTGGCTCGGGCACCGGCAATGTCTTTGGTCGCCAGTTGCGCGCGGGCCAGGGCTAGAACCGCCGAAAGGCCTTCGGGCTCTTTTGACGCAACACCTTTCGCGACATCAAGCGCCAACGCTGCCCGTCCTTGGCGCAGGTGGTAGTCAGTCAAGGCCAGGCCCCATCGCAACTCTCTAGGGCCAGAAAGCCTGAAGGCCTTCTCCAGCCACTCTGTAGCTTTTGCAACTTGCCCGCGCCGATCCGCAATTGTTGCCAACTCGTACATTGCCTCGGCACTCTTGGGATCAGCCTTAAGAATTTCAAGCAACTGGCTGGTTGCCGCGTCGTAGGCTTTGGCCCCAATATCCAAACGAGCCAGGTTGAGTTTCGGCTGGTGGAAATTAGCTGAGATTTTGACGGCACTTTCAAAAGCGGTTCTGGCGCCTGCCAAGTTGCCAGCGTTGCCTTTGGCCATACCCAGCAGGTTAAGAAACCCGGCGTTGGCTGGTTGCAGTTTGACCAGCTTTTCAGCCGTCACAACCGCCTTGGCAGGCTGTCCAGCCCGGGTATAAAGCGTGACCAGCGTTGTCGCGGCCTGCGTCTGGCGCGGATCATTTTTGAAGGCGATTTCCAGCTCTTTGATGGCATTGGCGCCTTGCCCGCTGTTCATTAAACTCATGCCCAAAACCGTATGAAAAGCGGGCGAGTCTTTGATCTGAAGCGCCTGCTGCATTAATGTTGTCGCTCGCGCGTATTGGCCCTTGGCCATCAACGCCGAACCCAGCAAGGTCATGCCCTGGCCATCGGTCGGGTGGGCTTTCAAATAGCGCTCAAGGACATCGACGGCACGGTCATAGTTGAAGCTGCGCAAATAGATTTGACCGAGTAGCTTAGCCGTCGGTGCATCGGGCTGAACTTTTTGAAACGCCTCAAAATAGACTTTGGCTTTTTCAGGTTCGTTGAGACCAAAGTGGGCCAGACCGTTGAGCATCAGAATCTGCGGACGAAAACGGATGTAATCGAGCGGAATTTTGTCCAACAACTCGGTAATTTCGACCAAGTACTCCCGGGCCTGCGCGGGTTTGTTTTCCCGCTCGGCGAGCAAGGCCCTTAAATAGGCTGCCCGCGGGTCATCTGGGCTGACCCGCTTGATTTCGTCAAGGTCTTTTGAGGCATCGCCGTTGCGTTTTTGATCAAAATAGATGCCGACCCGCGCCAACAGAGCCCCCAAATGGGTGTTGTCGGTTTTTATTGCTTTGTCATAGGCTGCCAAGGCGCCGGCCACATTGCCCGCCACATGAAGGACGGAGCCCTTTTGGTACCAGGTATCTGCGGCATCTGGCGCCATCGCCGTAGCCCGCTCGATCGCAGCATTGGCTTCCTTGAACTGGCGCATGCGCATTCGCACCGGCACCTCTGCGAGCCAGCTGTCAGGACTGTGCGGATCAATCGACCGGGACTGATTGATATAAGCCAATGCCTGCGTGTTCTCGCCGATATCGGCACTGGCTGCCGCCAAAATCAGCAGCAATTTGGCTCGGGTTTCACCGGGGAGTTTGGGGTCGTTGAATTGGGCTTGGTCGATGATCAGCCTGTGTTTTCCCAGTGCGAGGTAGGCTTGCCCCAAGAGCGGCAGTACCTCGGCTCGGCTGGCGCCCATCGCCAATGCCTGGTTAAGCGTAACTTCGGCGCCAACCGGGTCACTTTCCCTTAGGAGCGATTTGCCCAGCAGAACCAACGCTGGCACGTTGCCGCCATCGATTTGCAAGGCGTTTTTGAGCTGGATGATCGCACCAGGAAAGTCCCTTTTTTCAAAACGGGCCTGGGCATCGGCCAGGTACCCCGCAGTTTTCGGGTCAGCACCATGGGCTGGGTGGGCAAACAGAACCCCAGCCACGCAAACTGAGGCAATCAGGAGGCTGATCCGAACCGATTTCATTGGATGTTTTGGGGTCTCAGGGTTGTAAATTGACAGGGAATGGTAGCGCAACGGCGCTTCATCCGAAGCTTAAAGGTCGGTCCTTGCCAACCACCTGCGCACGCCAACAATACCCATAACGATCAACAAGCCGAGTACGCCGGCAATCAAAATCGTGGTCATGCTCGGCTGTTTAAGGGCAGCCAGGATTTGATCGACGAAAAACATCATGATCAAGGTTCCCGGCGTCATGCCAACGGCGGTGCCGATCAGCATGTCACGCAATCGAAGGTGGGTCGCCCCGGCAATCATATTGATGATGGCAAACGGCGCGATGGGCACCATTCGAATGGCAATCACCGCAAGAATTCCTCGGTTGGACAGGCGCTGGCTGACCAAATTGACTTTTGGCCCACCGATGCGGCGAACCACTTCATGGCCCAAAAGTTTTCCGAGCTGGAAGGTGGCTGCGGCGCCCAGCGTGGCCGCTGATATGGAAATCAGGAAACCAAGCCCTGGCCCGTACGCTACCAACGTCACCAGCGTTAGAAACGTCAACGGGATTGCAACAATCAACGCTGCTGTGAACCCAAGTATCGCAACAGACGGTCCAAACGCACGGCCGAATTGTTCGAGTTTGGCCACGATAACTGTGACATCCAGCCATTGCCGCATTGGCGACCAACTCCAGGCTGCGGCCAGGCAGATCATGACCACGAGAACCATCGCCAGCACAAATAGCCGCAGTCGAATTGACCGAGGAACTGAGTTTGGTTTGCCGGAATCAGGCATGGCTCAGGACGCCAATTTCGCAGGCGTGGCGCCGATTGCGGCCCGGATGACTTTGCCGAGCTCTTCGACGTTATTGGCATCAAACATAGAGCCGTGCAGTCCCGCCACCTGATGCTCAAGAAGCGTCTTGCCCATGAGATTGCGCCACCCCAAAAATAACATTCCGTCCAGTCTGGCAGCCAGTCCCACGGATTTGATAAGGTGGGTGGTGCCGTCAAATTTGGAAGCTCGGTAGCCGCTGACGGCCATCACTTGGCTGAAAAGACCGGGATCATTCAACATGACGCCAAGACGGCGGCCATTCATGCTCAGATCCTGGATGCGAAACATCGTGACCAAGCGCCGAAGCAACCGCCAAAAAAAAGTGCCACCCCATAGGCGGCTGGGGTAAATCGTGTCGACGAGCAAAAGGGCTTTGACGTCTACCCCAGCGCGTTGGAGAATCTGCGACGTCTCAAGGGCTGCCAGCCCACCCACTGAAAACCCCGCCAGATAACACGGCCCCCCGCCCTGGTCGACTATCACCTTGGCGTAAAGGGTCGCCAAATCCACTGTTTTGGCGATGGTGCTGGCGCTCGGTGGCTGCAACATCCGCAGATCACAAACGTCATCCAATACGCGTGACAGTGTTTGAAAGCGCATCAAGTCTCCATGCCCGGACGCCGCCAGGTAGACCAGCGCTTTTGACGATGTACCGGCGTCGCCATCGCCGAATTCCTCGCCGAACTTGACCATCAGTCCGGTGGACGCTGTGCCTTCTCCGAGCGCGGCCGCCAAGCCTTCGACCGTCGGCCGCTCGGTGATTAGGTACATTGGTACGCGTCGTCCAATGATTTTTTCGACGCCAGCCAGGATACTGACAGCCGCCAGGCTGTCGCCACCGACATCAAAGAAATTGTCGGAAACTGTCAAGCTGGGCCGTTCCAGCACGGTCTGCCAAAGTACCAGCAGATCGGTTTCCAGCAGGTTTTCGGGTTGGCGCGCAAAGATCGTTTTAGCCTTATCTATCGGCGCTGGCAAGGCGAAATAGTCGATTTTTCCAGCACTGCTTTCCGGCAAACTTGCCAAAATTTCTATGCCGCCAGGGATCATGTAACTTGGCAACCGCAGCCGAAGGGTTTTCTGCAGTTGCTCCAGTGTTTGCCCGTTGGTGGCGGCAACCCAGGCGTGAATTTGCGTCTTACCGTTTCGTTCGATCAATTTGGCAGCTGCTTGGGTTACACCTTCGGCACTCACCAGCGCAGCTTCGATCTCGCCGAGTTCGATTCGATACCCACGAAGTTTGATTTGCCGATCAATGCGCCCGGCAAAGTGAAGATTTCCGTCTGGCGACAGCCAGCCACGGTCGCCCGTCTTGTACATTCTCGCGCCGGGCTCGAAGGGATCGGCAAGAAATACCTGGCGCGTTAAGTCAGGGCGGTTCAGGTAGCCAGTAGCCACGGCGTCTCCACCGATGTAGATCTCACCAACCACGCCAAACGGCAGCAGGTTTTGGGATGCACCCAGGATGTAAATGCGGGTGTCCGAAATGGGCTTGCCAATTGGCAAGACGGCGTCTAGCGGACTCGCGATACATTCCCAGGCGGTTGCAAAGATGGCTGTTTCTGTCGGGCCATACACATTAAAAAGCCGGGCTTTGGTGACGCTGAGAAACCGATTGGCCATATCGGGTGGCAACACTTCACCACCACAACACGCCACACGCAATTTGAGGCCTGCCAGTGCCGCCGCCGAATCCAGAAACCGCCCAAGGGTAGAAGGTACGAATGCCATGATGGTTACGGCGTGGGCAACCGCAAATTCCGCAAGAGATTCTGGCAACACGCGGCCCGGTGGCGGCAGCGCCACACTGGCCCCATGGATGAGAGGCAGGCACAACTCAATCAACGAGGGATCAAAGGTGATTTGCGTCGCCTGCGCTGAACGATCTTTCGCGGTGACGCCATAAGCCTTCGACAACCAGGCCAACCGGCGCGACAAGGTGCCATGGTCAATCATGACGCCTTTGGGGCGCCCGGTTGAACCAGAGGTAAACAACACATAGGCTAGATCGGACCACCGGGGACTGGTGTCGTGTGACGCCGGGGGCGCAGAAGCCCCATGAGTTTGCCAGTCAACAATGATTGTGCGTTGGTGCAAATGGGCCAATCGTTCTTGACTGTGATCCTTAATCAGAAACAGGGCCGCTTGGCTTTCCATTAAGATTTCAGACAGGCGGGCGACCGGCGTATCGGGATCCAGTGGCAAGAACGCTGCCCCGGCTTTGGCGATGGCGAGTATCGCGACCACCATGTCTACCGATCGTTCAATGGCGAACGCGATGATTCCGTTCTTGGCTTGGCCCAACTTTTTGAAGCGACTCGCAAGACCATTGGCCCGCGCGTCCAGCTCCGCGTAATCCAAGCTTCCTTGTTCCCAAACCAGCGCAACCGCCTGTGGGCGCGACGCGACTTGATGCTCGAACTGCACAATAAACGACGCTGGAGGCGGTCCAGTATTTAGCCCAGCATGCAACCCGCCAATCAACTGGTGGTACTCATTCGCGGGAATGATAGGAAGGCTCTCAATGGCGGCATCAGGCGCCTCCATCATGGCGTTGGCCATCCCCCACAATCGCTCTGTGATCAGGCTGACTTCACCAGTCCCGAAGCAGGCTTTGCTGCCCTCCAATACCAACTCCACATCTTCATCTTGGTGAAACTCACAAATGGTGACGCCAAGTGGGTAGCGCGCTTTTCCTGAAAAAAGCTGACGTGAATTTTGCAAGTCTGCCTGGCCAAATTGCAATGTGTAGTCTTGCCGCTCAAAAGACAGGAGCAGGTCAAAAATACCATCTCGCCCGGCCCTGATGGTCTCCAGTCGTCGCCCAAGCTCGCTCAGCGGGTAACGCGGGTGCCGCAACGCGTTTCTCATGGTCAAAGCGATTGCAGACAGCAGCCCAGCGGTCGTGATGCCCTCTGAAACCTTGACTTCAACAGCAATGACCCCCACGAACATGCCCATCGTGTTGCGGTAGCGGCGACCCCCCCGGTTCAAAGACGGAATGCCGACTACGATTTCACTGCGCCCGCAGACCCTTGCAAAATAGATTGCCAATGCCGCCAGAAAAAAGTTGAATGGCGTGGCGTCGCTTCGTTGCGCCAGCGCTGCAAGGGTGTTGTAGCGAGCACGATCTAGCTGTTTGACAACCAGATCGCAATCAGCCAGGCCGAATTGCCGTTGCCTTTTCAAACGCCGCTCAAACAGGGGCGCAGGCAACGTCGGCAACTGCCCGAGCCAAAACTGCGAGTCCCTGTCGAAAGATTTTGAGTTCCTGTAGTCGTTTGATTCAGCGATAAACGTCAAATAGTCGGGTGTGGCCAACCTGCCTTGCACGTCGCTGTGGTTCGCTGCGTGGGCCAGTGCGTTGTAAATATTGCTCCAACGCTGCATGACCAATGTGGTTCCCCACCCGTCCATTACCATATGGTGAAACTGAATGGTCAGGCCGTGCAGCGTATTGCTCGCGCGCAAAAGAGCAAACCGCCAAGGCGGCGACCGACCCAGTTCAAACGGAATACGCATACGGGCGTTCCACCACTCGCGCATCGACTGTTCGGGGTCGGCCGTATCCGCAAGGTCAACAACCTCGAGCACAGGCTCATAGTCAGCGAGAAGTACTTGGCTTCCGTCCAGTGCAGGAACCAACCGCAGGGCCTGATTTTCCGCAACCAGTTGCCTCAGCCCAGTTTTGAAAATTGCCAGGTCAAACGCACCTCGAAGAAAGGCGCCTCCCCCAATATTCAGGTGCGCGCTATCGGGCCAGGCATTTTGATCCAGCCAAACTTCACGCTGACTGGTGGAAAGGCCAACGGAAAGATCGGACCCTGGCGCCGAAGCGGATATAGCTTCGCCTGTCAGGCTTTGAATTTCCATTGCCTGAAACTCTTCATCGCATACTGGTACCCGACCTCGGCTATTTCGTCGGCCTTGCGATAACTCATCATGGAAAACTCTCCTACGGGCGGCTCCAGATAGTGGTCGGCCTGGGCAATGGTATGGCCACGTTGGTTCAAACCACCGATGTGGCCCGCTCGGTAAAGGATGTCGGCAATACTGGGCGAGGGGTGCGCTTGCGGTGAAAAGTACCCTTTGAGCATACTCCAGCCCGACAACCGTGTAAGTTTCGGGTCAACCTCCATGGCGTCTTGAACATCGACATCAATCGCAATGATGGTGCCATTGCCTCGACGCCGTTCAAGTGCTGTGCCCAAACGCGTGCGCATGGCGTCCACAGGCACGTTTTCGAGAATTGCGCCATCCACCAGCATGTCGCCATTTTGCAAAACTGGCGGGAAGAGCCCCGCGGGTGAGTTGCTGGCAAGCACTGCGCGCCAAATCGGGCCACTGTCCTGCACGGTTGTGCGCCCTTTGGTGAGATTGCAGGCGGCGGCAAAAAATGGAATCCATTGCCCCTCACAGTTTTGGTCGCCAAACATCTTTTGAAGATCCCGTGACACGCGTTTTCCCGAGACGAGGGAAATCAATGGCAGGGTTAAGCGCTCCCCGCCACTGGCGAAGGAGCGGGTTTGGGCAATGATCTCTGGAAGCGGGATCCCGCAGGCGAATTGGGCTGCAATGAGCGCGCCCATGCTGTTGCCGCCAATCAAATCGACAGCAACGCCAATTTCGTCCAGCGCCCGCAACACGCCAACGTGCGCGAACCCTTTGGCCCCACCACCACCCAAGACCACCCCCACCGCTTTGCCGGTAAGAAACCTGGCCAGGCGTGCATAGTCGCCTGGGCGTTTGCTGCGCAGCGGATAAATGCGTTCAAATGATCTGCCCTCCCGCCATGCGCTGACATCGCCTGGCTGGTCAGCACTGATGGGGTGGAGCACGGCCAGATGCATGCGTTTCAATGAAAAATCGGGTTGTTCCTTCAACCGTCGTTCAAGTTCACCGATGATGGCTCGGGTGTTCGATTTGGCGACGAAGATAACCTGGTCCGCCTGACGAAACGCGCGCAGAGACCATTCAGACGGCCCAACCTCGGCTTCATACACCAGAAAATCCGAACCCTCCTCCAGCGCATCTTGATAGGCCGCAATATCCTGGGAAGACTGTGCGTGCATTTTCACAGCGGTGCGGCCCTGGGCAACCGCAGGCGGCTCGAGCAGATGGGCACGTCCCATTTTTGAAAATGCCTCGACCAGGCTGGCCGCCACTTCGGTCGCACCAGAGTCTTCGTGCAATGGAATGACGACAAAAGACTGCGCATGGGTGCGCTCGGCGAATTCCTCCGCGTGCCGAAGGTAGTTGTAGACGGCGCGCACGACGACCTGGTTGATGGGCAGCGGATACCTGTTGAGCAGCGCCTCGAAATCGGTCCGGCCAAGCACCGCTAAAACCGAGTCGCGCACTGCCGTCACATCTGCAGCACGTGGTTGCCGCAAAATCAGGCCAGACTCGCCAAAACTCATGCCTGGGCGAATCTCGTTGTAGAGCATCAAGGTGCCTTTGGCGTCACGCCTGGAAACCCGCAGGCCACCACTGATCAGAAACAACATTTCATTGGAGGGCTCGCGCTCCCGGATGACGTCGTGTCCACCCGGGACGTGCTTGATTTTTAGCACGTCGGCCAAAGCGTCGATAACGGCACGATCCAGCTTGCCAAAAACCGGGCTTGCTAGAAGCACATCCACAATTTTTGAACGCGAAACAGTGTCACTGACCATGGCACAAGTCTAAGTCCGTCAATCTACGAGAAAGCGCGTGGCGTTGTCCATGTCATCGTGGGTGGTGCCTGCCCCAAGAGCGGCCACAAATTTTCGCCAGACGAGGTCGGGCTCGGCCAATTTGAAGCCATAAAAGCCGACATCCTTTTTCGCCGCTACGGCCAGGGCCCGCACACGAGAATGCTCATTGGGCCCGAGCCGAATCACCGCGTTGCCCCAAACCTGGGTCGGCAGGGGGCTTCTGCAGTGGGCCAGGAAACCGTGAAGAGAGCAATTGACAACGCTGATTTCAATTGAATCCCGCTCGCCACCCATCTCTACGTCAAAGATGCCCGCGCATTTGTAGGAGTACCTGGCATGTTGCCGCGCCAGTTTGCCAGGCTCCGAATCAGCAAACCCAGCGGGCAAATACTGCGCATATTCCGGCAGGTTGTAAATCGAATAAAGCAACGCCTTCTCGGTGTTGTCCAGTTTGCTGAACACTTTGGTGCGTTGGTTGAAAAAGTAGTTCAACAGCTCGGGCGTAAGCACCGGGTCATTGGTTGTGTAATAACGTCGCCCCGGAATCACAATATTGGGCAACTTGAGTTTGGTGAAATAGTGGTAGAGGTTTTTGCGCGGCTTCTTCGCGTTGTACGCCCGCTTGAGCTGACCACGCGCCTCACGCAGATCAAGCGACGCACCTACCGCTGGTGCGCCGTTCGCGAAATCGTAGTTTTCTACCTCGGTTTCAGTAAGGCGTTGAAAGAACAGCAGCGACTCGTACATTTCGATCCGGTTTGGGTTGACAGCGATCACCAAATGCCGGGTGTCAAAAAAAGTAGTGCAGTACTCATACATGAATTTCATCAACGGGAAAAGGATTGCGCCTCCCGTTTTCCTGAATTTGGGATGCACTGCCAATGCTGAGACTTCCGCAATTTTCCCCTTCTGCGCCCGGACTTTACTCAGATCAAAAATCGCCTGCAACGGAAATCCGAATACGCTCTCACGGATCAGCGACAGCGTGCCTACCACTTCGCCGTCAAATTTGGCGCACAACGTCGTCGTGGTGGGCAGGGCGTGGTAGATCGTGACACGCAGGCCAGAAGGGTCTGGCTTCATGAACCCGCTGTCAACATAGGCGTCGTGCAGCAACCGGAAGCAGGCTTCTAGTTCTTCCTTTGTCTCCGCGATTTTCAGAACCAGGCGCGGGTCTGGGTTTGGATCGCAATCGGCGAAGGAGCGGAATATTGCGAACCGCACCGCCCGTGGAAAAAAAGAAAACGCCTTCCGAAAACTCTGGTGAAAAGTCTTCCGCAAGGTTGATGCGAGCGACTTTTTCATTTCGCAAGCAGAGAGGCACTAACGACCATGTTAACGGCCATATTTGTCCTCAAATCGGACAATGTCGTCTTCGCCAAGGTAGGAGCCTGACTGCACTTCAATCATTTCCAGAGGCACATGGCCAGGGTTTTCCAGCCGATGTTTGGTGCCAAGGGGAATGAAAGTGGATTGGTTTTCCGAAACGAGGTAAGTCTCTTCCCCGCGCGTGACCTGTGCTGTGCCGCTGACAACAATCCAGTGCTCCGCCCGGTGATGGTGCATTTGCAAGGACAAAATCCCCTTGGGTTTGACGACGATGCGTTTGACCTGGAACCGCTCGCCCGCGTCCACACCATCGTACCAGCCCCATGGCCGAAAGACTTTGCGATGGATCTGGCTCTCAGAACGGCCTTGCTTCTTGAGACGGTCAACGATGGCTTTGACGTCTTGGGTTTTGGACTTGTGCGCCACCAATACCGCATCAGCGGTTTCAACCACGATGAGGTCGCTCACTCCAACACAGGCAACAAGGCGGCTGCCTGACATGGCCAGGGTGTTGTTGCAGTCGTGCAAGATGGCATCACCCTGGGCCACATTGCCGTTTGAATCTTTAGGGAGGACCTGCCAAAGTGCGTCCCAGGAGCCGACGTCAGACCAGCCCGCTGACAACGGAATCACCACGCCAAGTGGAAGTTTCAGCTCTGCGGCTTTGGCGCCGCCCAGGCGCTCCATCACGGCGTAATCAATTGAGTCGCTCGGGCAAGCCGAAAAATGGTCTTTGTGCGCCCGAACAAATTCACCATCCCGGCTGCCTTGTGCGAGCGCGATTTCACAAGACGCAAGGATGTCTGGGCGGCACACACCCATGGCGCGAATCCAGGTGGACGCCAGCATCATAAAAATGCCGCCATTCCAGGAATAGGAGCCGTCGTCGAGGTAACTTTGTGCGGTCTTGAGGTCGGGTTTTTCGACAAACCGGGCGATTTTGCGGGCGGTGGGTTTGGCCGCTGGTTGACCTGCTTCACCCTGGTTTATTTCAGCGCCCGCCTGGATATAACCGTAACCAGTTTCTGGCGCATCTGGCGTGATGCCGAATGTGACAATGGCGCCCATGGCCGCAACATCGGCGCCGGCCCGAACGGCCTGCCGAAACGCTTGGGCATCCGCGATCACGTGGTCTGACGGCATCACCAGAAGAACCGGATCAACCTCGTTGGTTTTCGCCGTCAACGCCGCAATCGTTAAAGCGGGCGCGGTGTTTCGGCCCACGGGCTCCAGCACGATGGTGCCGGGTTGCTGCATCAGCCGAAGCTGCTCTGCAATCACAAAACGGTATTCCTCGTTGCACACCACCATCGGCGCAGCCAGTTCGACATCGGCCAAGCCGTGAATGCGCCGCACGGTGGCCTGAAGCAACGAGTCATCGCCGATCAGAGGCAACAGTTGTTTGGGGTATTTCTCACGCGACAAGGGCCACAGCCGTGTGCCGGAACCACCAGACAGGACAACGGGCTGAATCAACATGGGTCGGGAATCAATCAGAAATGGACTACAGGGTTTGGAACAGTATCAATTCGAATGAGATGAAAGCGTCTCAGGCGCGGGCGTCACCCCAACGCAACTGCGCAGAATCATCACCCCGGTAAAGCGTTTCGCCATAACGATCCACACAGTATTGCGGCGACACGATCATTTCGCTGAAATGCATGTCTGCGGCAATGCGGGTGTATTCAAACAAAATGCTGCGGGTGACTTTCGCACCGGAGCGCACGGTGCAACCGTGGCCAATCCAGGCCGGGCCGGTGATGGTAGCGCCGGGTTCAATGCGGGTGCTCGAACCAATGTAAACCGGCCCGGTGATCTTCACTTTGTCCCAGGCGATGGAGGTGTTCAAACCCACCCAGATGCCGGGCTTGACCTCGCGGCCAGGCATTGGCATGTCCGCGACTTCACCGCGCAACACGCGCTGCAACACAGACCAATAATCGCTGACCCGCCCGATATCGATCCAGTTGAACGGCCGACTCAGGGCAAAAAATGGCAACTTCTCCTTGACCAACTGTGGAAACAGCTGCGAGCCGATGTCATAGACCTGGTTTTGCGGGATCTTGTTGATGACTTCAGGTTCAAAAATGTAGATGCCGGTGCTGGCCGAGGTCGATTTCGCGTCTGCCGGGTCTGGTTTCTCCTGAAAAGACTGAATGCGGCCGTCGGCGTCCGACACCACGATGCCGTAACTGCTGACATCTTCCCGAGGCACGTCGAGCGTCACGACACTGGCCACCGCGCCCTTGGCTTTGTGTTCCTGAATCGTGGCAGTGATGTCGAGGTCAACAATTGCGTCGCCGCAGATCACCAACGTGGTTTCGTCAAAAAACCCGCTGAAATCCTGAATATGCCGCATGCCGCCGGCCGAGCCGAGCGGTTTGGGAACGATGTCGCCATGGTCGCGCACACCTTCGTAGGAGTAGCCAATTTGCACCCCCCAGCGGTGCCCATCGCCAAAATACTGTTCGATCTTGTGGTGGTGAAACGCCACGTTGACCATGATTTCCGTCACGCCATGCCGCGCCAGGTGCTCAATCAGGTATTCCATCACCGGCTTGCCCAAAATTGGCACCATCGGTTTGGGCAAATCGCGGGTAAGCGGCCTCACACGTGTGCCTTGCCCCGCCGCTAGGATCATTCCTTTAGCCATGGGTAGTTTTGCCCTTCGTCATGTTCTTCATGGTCATGTCGCTGAATAACCGTTGGGGTTGCCGCTCTGCCAGCGCCAGGCGTCCTGGCACATGGCGTCGAGGTCGCGCTCGGCGCGCCAGCCGAGCAACACCAGCGCCTGGCCGGGGTCGGCGAAACTGGAGGCCACATCACCCGCGCGGCGCGGCCCGATTTTGAAAGGCACCGATTTCCCGCTGGCTTTCTCAAAGGCGAACACCATGTCCAGCACGCTGTAACCTGTGCCCGTGCCCAGGTTGATCGCTGCGCACTCGGCGTGGTTTTGCAGGCGTTCCAGCGTCATCACGTGGCCCAGCGCCAAATCGACCACATGAATGTAGTCGCGCACCCCGGTGCCGTCGGGCGTGTCGTAATCATTGCCCCAAATGTTCAAAAACTCACGCCGCCCCACCGCTACCTGCGCCACGTAAGGCAGCAGGTTGTTGGGTGTGCCTTTGGGGTCTTCGCCGATCAGGCCGCTGGCATGCGCGCCAACTGGGTTGAAATAACGCAAGATGCCGATGCGCCATGCCGGGTTGGCGACATGGTGGGCGCGCAACATGTCCTCGATCACCAGTTTGGTCTGCCCATACGGGTTGGTTGCCGACAAGGGGTGGTCTTCCGCAAGCGGCAGTTGCTGCGGTGTGCCGTAGACAGTGGCCGACGAGCTGAAAACCAGCTGCTTCACATTGCACTCGGCCATGGCTTCGAGCAGCCGCACGGTTCCCACCACGTTGTTGTCGTAATAGGCGAGCGGGTTTTCTACCGACTCACCGACTGCCTTCAACCCGGCGAAGTGCACCACGGCACTGGCGCCGCTCTGGCGCAGCGCCATCACCAGGGACGGGCGGCTGCGGATGTCGCCCTGCATGACGCGCACTTTTTTGCCCGTAATCTGTTCGACGCGGGCGATGGCCTCGGGCTGGCTGTTGCAAAAGTTGTCAACCACGGTCACTTCATGCCCGGCGTGAAGCAACTCCACACAAGTGTGGGAGCCAATATAACCAGCGCCGCCAGTGACGAGAATTTTGGACATCAAGGTGAATATTTGAACCGACCAGTTTAGCCGCCGATTGTGATAATTCCCCGCCTCAAGCGTTGCCAAAGCCGCGCCACGCGGATTTTTACCCACAAAGGCTGAAAAAGTGAGTGGGCGGGCGGTGGTCTGGCCTGAGCCTAACGCTCATCAAAACTGACGGCCAGCCGGGTGCTGGTAGGCCGCGCTTGGCAGGTCAAGACAAAACCTTTGTCGATTTCCCACGCCTCCAGCGTGAAGTTTTTGTCCATGACCACCGCCCCGTCCAAAACTTTGGCGCGGCAGGTGCAACACACGCCCGCTTTGCAGGAGTACGGCAAATCAAGGCCAGCGGCCACGGCGACATCCAGCACGTGGTCGCCAGCGCCCATACGAAGATAGTGAAGTTTGCCGTCCAAGGTCAGCTCCAGCGCAATGTCACCGCTCATGAGCGGCGCGTGGCTGGCCAAGGCAACTCGCCGTTGGCTGGGCGCCAGCGCTTCGAGCACGGGCGACGTGAATCGCTCAGTATGGATATTGCGCGCCGGCACGCCGCATTCGAGCAGGGCGGCCTCGGTGGCTTCGATCATGGCTTGCGGCCCGCAGATAAACACTTCGTCCATGCTGGCCGCCGGCAGCAGGGCGGCCACCACCGCACGCACTTTGTCGGCGTCAATGCGGCCCTGCAATAAATCGACCTCCTGCGCCTGGCGCGAGAGGATGTGGATCAACGTAAGGCGGCTCGGGTAACGGTCTTTCAAGTCTTGCAGCGCCTCGTTGAACATCACGCTGGCCATGCTGCGGTTGCCATAAACCAGGGTGAACTTCGAGGTGGGCTGCTCCTGCAAGGTGGTGGCGATGATCGACAAAATCGGTGTGATGCCCGAGCCCGCTGCAAACCCCACGCGGTGCAGTGCGCGCGGCCTGCTGGAGACAAAACGCCCCTCAGGCGGCATCACTTGCAGCACATCCCCGGCCTTGAGCGACTTGGCCGCCCAGTTGGAAAAAATGCCGCCCTGCATCGGTCGAATACCCACCTCGAGTTCACCGGTTTTCTGGAAATAGCCGCGCGCGCTGCAGATTGAATAACTGCGGCGCGTCTCTTGCCCGTCAATCTGCGCGCGCAGCGTCAAAAACTGCCCCGGCTCAAAGGCGAAGGTGTCGCGCAGAGCCGCTGGCACGGCAAATTTGACGGCCACCGAGCCCGCCGCCTCGGGGCTGACGCGGCAAACGGGCAGATCGTGAAAACGCGGTAAGGCCATGGATGGGTTTCGCTTCGGGGGTCGTTTCGGGATTCGAATCAATAGGGTTTGAAATAGTCAAACGGCTCCAGGCAATCGAGGCATTTGTACAGCGCTTTGCAAGCTGTGGAGGCGAAATGCGAGGTTTCCGTGGTGTTTTGGCTGCCGCACTGAGGGCAGGGCACAGAAATTAAGCCAAACGGGCCGCCAGGTCTCGCATTATGAGCGTAATTAGCTCCTGATTTAGTAGCGAATTGAATCACGTTGTCGCCTGCATTTTGGTGCTGCGGTGGGGCAATGCCATAGTCTTTCAGCTTGCTGCGGGTGGCTTCGTCCATCCAGTCGGTGGTCCAGGCGGGAGCCAGTTGCGTGGTGATCTTCACGGCATAACCGGCTTGGCCCAGGGCCGCGCGGATGTCGTCTTCGATCTGGCCAATTGCCGGGCAACCGCTGTAAGTGGGCGTGATGACGACCTCGACCACGCCGCCATCCACCAGCCGCACATCGCGCAGAATACCCAACTCGCGGATGCTGACCACCGGAATCTCCGGGTCAGGGATGTGCTCCAGCAAGTCCCACACCGCCTGAATCGCCGACGCAGACTCTCCAGCGGCTGGTTTTGCATACAGCGCTTCAGCTACCACGTCGCCTCCGGATGCGCTCGCGCCAGGCTCTGCATCTCAGCCAGCAAATAACTCAAATGCTCGGAATGCACGCCCTCTTTGCCCCGCGTGATGTGGCCCTTGGCGGGTGGCAACTTGAGCGTGGCCTCGGCCAACACGCGCTCCACAGACATTTGCCATCTCTCCTTGAGCGTTGCCATGTCCACACCCAAGCCCGTTTGCGCCGCTGCCGTTTCCATGGCCGACGGTATCCAGAACTCCTGCGTGAAGGGCATCAAATGGTCCAGCGCGGCCTGCATGCGGGCGTGCGACTCAGGCGTGCCGTCACCCAGACGCAGCATCCAGTCGGTGCTGTGGCGCAGGTGGTAACGCACCTCTTTCACGCTTTTGGCGGCAATGGCGGCCAGTTGCACGTCTTTGGAAGCCTGCAGCGCATCCCACAGCAGCAGCATCAGCGACGAATACAGAAAATTGCGCCCGATGGTGACGGCGTAATCGCGCTCGACCGCCGCAGACGGCGCAAACGCGGTGTTGTGCGGCAGCTCCAGCAATACGTAGTTGCGGAATTCTTCGGGGTTGCGGAAATAGGCCAAAGTATCTTCAGTGATGGGGTGCGGCCAATTTTTGGCTTCGCCGCTCTTCGAGAACGACGGGCCGCCCCTAGAAAAATTAGCCCCCTCGGGGGGCAGCGCAGCACACGAAATGGCAAGCGTGGGGGCAACATGCTGGTAAATGAGCCGCGCCTGCCCAATGTGATCCAGTCCGATGTTCGCCATCGCAATGTCTTCCTCCAGCACCGGCCCGTGGCCGCACCATTCGGCATTGCGCTGGCCCAAAATCAGCGCGTTGTCGGCCAGATGCAGCAGGTAATGGGTCGAATCCGTCATGTGTTCGCTCACATGTGCCCCACGGCGTCGGGAATCTCATAAAACGTCGGATGCCGGTAAATCTTGTCGCTGGCCGGCTCAAACATCTCGCCCTTGTCCTCGGGCTGGCTGGCGGTGATGGCGTGGGAGGGCACCACCCAGATGCTCACGCCCTCCTGGCGGCGGGTGTACACATCACGCGCCATTTGCAGCGCCTGAGCCGCGTCTGCCGCGTGCAAACTGCCGCAATGTTTGTGCTCCAGGCCTTGTTTGCTCCTAACAAACACTTCCCACAGCGGCCACTGGCTCAATTCTTTCGCCTTGGCCTTTGGGCTGGGCTTGACGCTCGACCCCTCCCCATCCCTCCCCTGGCCAGGGGAGGGCAGGCTTCCTAATTGAGCTTGTTGGGTCATGCGGCCTCCAGTGCAGTGCGCCCTGCCTGCTTTTGTTCCTGTTTGGCCGAATAAGCCATCGCCGCCTCGCGCACCCAGGCGCCGTTCTCGTGCGCCTTCACCCGCGTGGCCAGGCGCTCGTGGTTGCAAGGGCCGTTGCCATTGACCACAGCCCAAAAGTCGTCCCAGTCAATCTGGCCGTAGTCGTGGCAGCCTTTGGCTTCATTCCATTTCAAGTCGGGGTCGGGCAGCTTCACACCCAGGACTGCGCATTGCGGCACCGTGGCGTCGACAAATTTTTGCCGCAAGTCGTCGTTGCTGATGCGTTTGATGCCCCAGCGCATACTCTGCGCGCTGTGCGGCGAGTCGGCGTCGGGCGGGCCAAACATGGCCAGCACCGGCCAGTACCACCGGTTCACCGCGTCTTGCACCATCTGGCGCTGCTCGGGCGTGCCTTTCATTTGCACCATCAGGCTCTCAAAACCCTGGCGCTGGTGAAACGATTCTTCACGGCAAATGCGCACCATCGCCCGCGCATAAGGCCCGTAGGAGCAGCGGCAAATCGGCACCTGGTTCATGATGGCCGCGCCATCGACCAGCCAGCCGATCACACCCACGTCCGCCCAGGTGAGGGTCGGGTAATTGAAGATCGAGCTGTATTTGGCTTTGCCGCTGTGCAACGCGTCTAGCATCTGGTCGCGGCTGGCGCCCAGGGTTTCGCCGGCGCTGTACAAATACAGGCCGTGGCCGCCTTCGTCTTGCACCTTGGCCAGCAAAATGGCCTTGCGTTTGAGCGAGGGCGCGCGGCTGATCCAGTTGCCCTCAGGCTGCATGCCGATGATTTCGCTGTGCGCGTGTTGGCTGATCTGGCGCACCAGGGTTTTGCGGTAGGCCTCGGGCATCCAGTCTTGCGGCTCGATCTTGCCGTCGGCGTCCATCACCGCGTCAAACTTCTCCTGCAAACGGGCCAGTTTGGCCTGGTCGGCCGGGCTGGCCACGGCAGCCGGGCCCCGTGGCTTGGGGCTTAGGGCGCTTAGGGCGCTTAGGGCGCTTAGGTTATCGCCTGGAGCGCCATCTGGGATATCCATTGCCTGGGTGTACATCGCGGGCTCCTGCAAATATCAAACCAACCTCAGCCTCAGCTCCGACTTCCAAGCCGGAAGGCTGCAGTGTACCAGTTAACCAACCGTATGGTCGGTGAATTTTAGGTGGAAAAATGTTGATATGGGAATCAACTTTTTCGTGAAAAGTCGATACTTTGACAAATTACAAGCTTTTTAGGCATCTAAGTCACGTAAATATTAAATTAATAGCTATTATAAATATAGCAATCGAAATTGCCTGAAATCGAGGCTGCGCGCCTTTTACGGGTCGTTATCAGCGGGAAGGCATTGCGGACATGCCCATCCACATCGCGCCCCAAACCTGGCCGTCAAGACCGACGAAATCGCGACCCTACATGAACCCATGGCCTTGAACGGGATTGACGTCGGCGGCGCCACCGTTTTCGAAAGCCGATTGGTTCATCGCATCGACGTCTTCGCGTAAATCGCACGAGACAGTGAGCCCGACCTCGCTCCACACCATGAACGCGGCTGCGAGCTTTCGCCTACCGCCCCTGCGCTCGAATGAAGTTGACGATATCCCAGGTTTCCTCCGCCGTCAGCACGCTTTTCCAGGCGGGCATCACTTCGCCACCGTTGGCGATGCGGTAGGCCAACACGCCGTCGGGGAAGATCGGCGGTTTGGCGATTTTGGTGAGGTCTTTGGGGCGTTTGGAGAGTGATGCGGTCACCGGGCCGTCGCCACGCCCTTGGGCGCCGTGGCAGGCTTCGCAGTCTTGCTTCCACAACTGCTGGCCGCGGCTGACGGACAGGGGCGAGCTGGGAATCGGGTTGGTGGCCACGGCGGCCTGCACCACTCCAAAATACTTGATCCCGAGAAAAAGCATTGTCAGCAGCGCCGCGCCGCCAGCCAGCCGCCGGGCGGTAAAAACGGAGGTTCGGCCAGTCGGGTTCATTGGGCGGCCTCGCCGGAAATAGGTAGCGCGCGCCGGGACCTAATTGTTAACATGAGTATTAATTTAAAGCTTGGAAGCGACATAGGTTCGAAAGTTTAAAGGAAATCTGGCAATCAAGTCACGTATTATATGGCTATGAAGCTATTCAAATAATAGCGGATATTGTACCGCCCAAGACGGCTCGACACCGCTTGATAGCGCTTGATCCCGCCTCACTCCGATTTACCCGGCATCAACCGCTCGAATTGAGCGAATACGCCGCACGCAGGTCTTGCACCAACGCCACCGAAATTTGCGGCAACGCGGCAAATCGATAAGTAGTTTTGGTTGTGGTGAAAGCCAGCGGCTCGGTTCACCACTGGGTAAGCTGCGGGAATTGCGATCTATCGCAAGCAGTAGGCGCACCGGGTAACCGGCAACAAAAAACCCGCGCAAGGCGGGTTTCCTATCGGTGCGAAAGGCCTTAATTCAACTTACGACGGCGGCCAACGCCGAGGCCCAGCATACCCAAGCCCACCAAGGCCAACGTTGCCGGTTCCGGCACATTGGCCGACACCGGGCAAGTGCCATTGGCGCCAACACCGTTTGTCGAAAAGCACAGGCCGGTCTGTGCCAGCGTCACCCCGGCTGCCGACTCCACGAATCCAAGGCCAATATCTGTGGCTGCGTTTTGAATGCCGACCGTTACGCGATGGTTACCGTTTGAAGCAGCAACGTATTGAAATTCGATGTCGTTGCTGGTCTCATGCAGAATGGCTTCAAACGTAGCACGGTTGCTGCCATTGCCGAACTCATTCACTGCATTCCATTGCACAATAAACTCGCGCGAACCGGCTGCGCCCTGGGATTGGTAAAAAATGCCGGCGCCAGCAGCGGTGGTCATCCAATCCATATGGAATGGTGCAACTTGATTTGAAACACCTTGACCTGCGCCGAGCAGCGTTCCATTGCAGCAAAGAGCATTCGCGTTTCCGAAGGACAAAAAGCCGTTGGTCGCAATGTTTAAGTTGCTGAACGTGTTGCCGTAGAAGTTAAAGTTAAAACCCAGCCCAATTGTGGGGCCAGTGGCTGAGTCGTCAGTACCTTGAAGTACCCGGGTACCGGTGGCGCTGATATCGCGAAAGTTGTGGGCAATGGTTGACCCGGAGTAACCAAAAGCATCCGGGCCGGGAACAGGCACGGCGAAAACGGCAGCGCTGGTACAAGCTAGTACCCATGACCCTAACATTTTCTTGAAGCTGACATTTTTCATCACTAAATTTCCTGTAGTAGTTGATTTCGGGTGACGTTCCATCAAGTGAAAGCACCCTTGACCTTCAAATAAGCAAATACCGTGCCAAAGAAAATATCCTTATTTTTCAATTGGTTACAAGTCTCGCACACCACGCAAGGCCAAAAGTGTAAAGAAATCCGACATTTGTACATTTCAGCGCTATCAAACTTTGCAGCGTTTCCGCCCTAAAGAATGAGGGTGATCCGGTCGACTTGTCATTGGGGAACGAATTTCTAGCGTCGCTCGGAAACTCATTCCGCCCGGGACTTCCAGCCCAACACCCATCGCCTGATCGGCGGGCGGATTCAAAAACGCTAACGCTCAGAAGTTATCTGCCCGAATCCAGCGAATACGCTGCATGCTGGTCTTGCGCCAAGGCCACGGCGATTTGCGGCAGCGCGCCCTGCAGCGCGGCTTTCAGGGTGAACGGCGGGTTGATCACAAACATGCCGCTTGCCGGCAGGCCGGGGCGCTCGATCTCGCCGGCGGCGTCGGTGATAAGTTTGCTGTTTTTCACCGTCAGCGTCGCGTTCAACCAGGCTTTGCCCGCTTTGTTTGCCAGCGTTTTGAGCTTTTTGGGCAGGTCGTGCGCTTCCGGGCGCGGGATGATCGGGTACCAGACGGCGTAAGTGCCCGTGGGGAATCGTTTGAGCGAATCGGCCACCATCTCGGCGACGCGGCCATAGTCGCTTTTGATCTCGTAACTCGGGTCACACAGCACCAAAGCGCGTTTGGACGGCGGCGGCAAAAACTTCTTCAGACCCTCAAAGCCGTCTTCGCGCAGCACCGCCACTTGGCGGCCCGCCTCCAACTGGGCGATGTTGGCAGTGAGGGTTTTGATGTCGGTCGGGTGCAGCTCAAAGGCCTTGAGTTTGTCGCGCCCGGTGAGGTAGCGCTGAATGATGAAGGGCGAGCCGGGATAGACCTTGTGGCTGCCTTTGGTGTTGAAGCTGGCCACCAGATCGAGGTAATCCTGCAAGGCTGGGCTCGTTGGCGGTTGTAGAGTGGGTTTTTGAGGCACTACTTTTTTAGTAGCAATTTGCGCTTGTTTTGCGTGACTTGGAGGCTCATTTTCTTTGGAAAGGAGGCGCAAAACCCCTTGCGCCGCTTCGCCGCTGGTCTCTGAATAATCGCCATCCAGTCGGTACAGGCCCGCGCCGGCGTGGGTGTCGAGCACCATCAGCGCGGCTTGTTTGGCCGTCATGTGTTTAAGGATGGCGATCAGCGCCGTGTGTTTGAGCACGTCGGCGTGGTTGCCGGCGTGGAAGGCGTGGCGGTAACTGAACATGCAGCGATGGTAACGACCCTATGGTTTTTCGTTGATCTAAAGTGCCTGGGCCGTGAACTATTGCACGCTGACGCACCGGGAGTGGGCCTATTGGGATAATGCCGACGGCCCGAACAGGGTTGCATGTAAAAATCGGTGTCAATGACAAAGTCGCGCCCTTCAGCAGCTTCGAACGAGTTGTCTGCCCTTTTTCACGCTGACGCGCTGCCGACTGGAACCATGCTCGGTGAATTTGAGGTCACCGGGCTGTTGGGCGTGGGCGGCTTTGGCATGGTTTACGACGCTTTTGACCATTCGCTGGAGCGCATGGTGGCGATCAAGGAATACATGCCCTCGGCACTGGCGGGCCGCTCAAACGGGCCGACGTTGACCTGCCGCTCCTCTAGCGACAAAGACGCGCTCAGCGCCGGGTTGGTCTCGTTCATCGCAGAGGCCCGCTTGCTGGCGCAGTTTGACCACCCCTCGCTGGTCAAGGTCTACCGCTTCTGGGAAGCCAACAACACCGCCTACATGGTGATGCCCCTTTACAAAGGAATGACGCTCAAACATGCGCGAAACCAGGCGCAGAGCCCGCCGCCCGAAGCCTGGCTGCGCCACATGTTGTGGTCGGTGCTGGGAGGGTTGAAATACCTGCACGCGCACAACGTGGTGCACCGCGACATCTCGCCAGACAACATCTTCTTGCAGGAAGTGGGCCCGCCCGTCTTGCTGGACTTGGGTGCCGCGCGCCGCGCCATTGGTGAAAGCAGCCAAAAACACACGGCGATATTGAAAGTCAATTACGCGCCGATAGAGCAATACGCGGATGCCAGCGATCTGCCCCAGGGCCCGTGGACTGATCTTTATTCACTCGCTGCAGTCGTGCATGGCAGCCTGTGCAATGCGCAGCCGCTGCCGGCCACGTTCCGCTTGGTGCGCGACCGGTTGCCTTCTTTTGCCAGCGTGGCCAAGACGGTGGAATCGATCTTTGGGCAAGAATATTCGCCGCAATTCGTGCAGGCTTTCAGCCATGCTCTGGAGATTCAGCCGCAAGACCGGCCTCAGAGCGTCCAGGCCTTTATTGAAGAGCTGGGTTTGGCCGCACCCATTGGCCCGCAAACCATGTCTTGGCGCAGCCAACCGGCGGTTGGCAACGCGGCCCCCGTGGTTGATTCGGAAGCCAAAACCGTGTACCAGGCGCCGCGCAAGGCTGTCACTACCGTTGACGCGCCTGCCACCGACGCCTCGCCACTTGAACTCATCAGTGCCTATGGCGTGCTTGAGTTGGAGAGTCCGCTGCTGGCGCCGCATCAGGCGACGGAGCTTCCACCGGCTGACACCAAGCAGGCGGTCGATACCGCCAATACCGCAGGGGCTGCCAAAAGTGTCGGCGCTGTTGATGCGGTTGACCCTGTCAGCCAAGCCAAAACCACCAGCGGTCGCAGAGCGTCCGCCAAGGCGGCGCCCGCAGCGGCGGCTGCCACCGCCGTCAGTCAAGTAAAAATGATTGTCATCGCCACAGTCAGCGCGGTTGCGCTGCTGGCCGGCGCTGTGGTGTGGAACGCCAAAGGCAAGCGAGCTGAGGCGCCAGTTGCGCAACCAGCCGCTGCCGCGCCTGCGCCTGGCGCCCCTGAGGTTGCGACAAAACCCGTCCTGCCGCCCCAACCAAGCGCCATTCAGCTGACGCCCGCGCCCGTGGCAGTTGCCAGTTCGCCGCTGGGCGCGGCAGCCGCACAAAAGGCGAAAACACCGGTTAAAGCCGTTGAACCCGGTTCAGCAACGGCAGTCGGCGCAGCCGCAGCGGCCAAAACCACGCCGGATGCCCGTTCGGCGCCACCAAAAACTGCGCCTTCCGCGCTCGCCAACAAAGCCGCAGGCGATGGCTCAGGCGGCGGCCAGGCTACCTTGCCGCCAGTCATTTCCTCCACTTCTTCTGCGACCAATGCTCCCACCGCGCCCGCGCATCCACCGGCGGCGCCCAGGCCTAGCGCCGCCAAAGACCGGCCCGGTCCGAGGGAAATCTGTGCGGAGAAGAATTTCCTGGTGCGGCCAATGTGCATTCACCAGGAATGCGAAAAACCTGAATTCGCGCAATCGGGCTTTTGTATTGAGAATGCGCGGCGGCTGAATGATGGCGTCAGGCCCGTTGATCGCCAATAAGCTGTGGCTGTGGTGGAAAAACGCCTGATTCGGGCTGCCATCGCTCTTATTGCCCGCAAATCCCGTAGTTTTGTATAATGGAAAGCTTCGCAGCGATTTTGTGGCCCCGCGACGAAGCTTCTCAGAACATCGTCTCACGACCGTGCTGCATGAGCGAACCCACCTAAGAGACTCTCGCTAGAAGAGACCCGACCGTGGAAAAGGGCAACTTGGCGCCAACCCCATAGGTTGGACAAACCCTCTTGAAAGAGAAAACTCATGAAAACGTTCAGCGCAAAACCCGCTGACGTGACGCACGAGTGGTTTGTGATTGACGCGACCGACAAGGTCCTCGGACGAGTAGCCAGCGAAGTTGCTCTCCGTTTGCGCGGCAA
>JANOYE010000201.1:0-6271 GCA_031428695.1 Rhodoferax sp.
GGCAGCGAAGAGGCCCAGGCGCTGAACCGCGACTACCGGCAAAAAGACCACCCAACCAATGTCCTGACCTTTGACTACACCCGCCCGCCCGCCGCGCTGCGGGTGCAAGCCGATTTGGTGCTGTGCGCCCCGGTGGTCGCACGCGAAGCCCGCGAACAAGGCAAGACGCTGCAGGCGCATTACGCCCACCTGATGGTGCATGGCACGCTGCACGCGCAGGGCTGGGACCACGAATCCTCATTGGCTGACGCGCACGCGATGGAGTCGCTGGAAGCGCAGATCCTCGCCCGGCTGGGCTTTAAAAATCCCTATGGTTGAGCTTGCTGCGGGTTTTCAGCGAGCTTTCAGTGCGTTTGGAGTGAGCTTCTAGTCACTATCTTTTACATAGCTAATTACGCACATAATTCGTGACTTAGAGCCTTAATTTTTCTATAATTTTGCAAAAACAGCAGATTTTTCACATTTGTTGATACCCATATTAATTTTTACCCACCCGTAAAATTTAGTCCATGCAAAACCGCCGCTCGCCCCGTTATCGCCGCCACTTGCCGTGGCTGCTGGCTTGGGGCCTGGCAACGCTCTTGGCGGCGCTCATCCTCGGGCAGCGGGAAATCAGCAAGCAGCGTGACGTGTTTGACGCCGACCTGCACCGCGTGCACAGCCTCATCAGCCAAAAGCTGCCGCAAAACGATGCGCTGATCACCAGCCTCGCCACCGCCCCCAGCGCCGACTCGCGCACCCGCATGGAAGCGCGCCTCGCCGTCACGCACCCGCAGGTGATCTCGGTGCAAAAACGCGAACCCGGCGGCTCCTGGGGCGACGAAGTTTTGGCGGCGGCGCAAGCAGCCTCGCAGAAGCTCAATCGGCCGGTAACCTCGAACGTCAATCTCGCCCGTGGCCGTTATCTCCTGATGCAGGCCGCCGAGCCCGCAAGCATTGCCCTGCAGCTGGACTTGCGCGCGCAAATCCCGTGGAGCGATTGGCCCATGGCCCGCGACGCCCACCCGGCGCAGGTGCGGCTTGAGTTTGAACGCCAGTATTTGAGCCTGCAAGACGGGCAGTTGCCTGCGGTCGATGCGCGCGGCTGGCTCTTCTCTTTCAGCCGGGCGCTTGATTCGGCCAGTCAGCCCTTTGTGTTAACCGGGTACCGCCAGTTGGGCTGGAGCGAGCTGCCCTGGAGCGCCCTGCTGAATATTTCGCTTGTCACCGCCTTGCTGCTGCTGGTCGCCCGCGCCCTCTTGCGCCAGCGCCACGACATGGCGCGGGCGCGAGAGCTTATGCACATGGGCGAGGTCGGCCGCATCAACACCATGCACGAACTCGCGGCCGGCATGGCCAAAGAACTCGGCACCCCGCTCAACGCCGCCCAAGCGGCCGTCACCCACGCCCGCACGCTTTTGAGCACGGACGATCTGGAGCCGCTGGACGCGCTGATGGCTGTTGACAACGCGATGGATCAGCTCAATAACGCCAGCAACGTCGTCGACCGCTTACGCCATGTGGCCGAGCAGCCCGATTTGTCCCACCAACTCGAACGCCTGAGCCTGCTGGATGCCACCCGCGCCGCCTTGGATTTGCTCCAACCCGAACTCTCACGCCACGGCGTGCGCCCCAAAATCGAGATGGCGG
Organism: Rhodoferax sp.; assembly: GCA_031428695.1. Taxonomy (GTDB): domain Bacteria; phylum Pseudomonadota; class Gammaproteobacteria; order Burkholderiales; family Burkholderiaceae_C; genus JANYCG01. The sequence goes on from JANOYE010000201.1 coordinate 1,630, forward strand.
GTGAAGATTTCTCGGTGCTGGCCGAAAGCGAAGCGCTGCAACAAATCCTCTTTCAACTGGTCACCAACGCCCTGCAAGCGATGGAAGGCATGCGCCCACAAGACCGCAGCCTCAGCATCTTGCTCGTCAACGCCGAACGCATGGGCCACCTCACCGTGCAAGACACCGGCCCCGGCATCGCCAACAACATTGCCACCAAAATTTTTGACCCCTTCTTCACCACCCGCCCCGGCCACCTCGGCCTGGGCCTAAGCCAGTGCGAGACGCTCGCCAGCAGCATGGGCGGCACCCTCACCGCCTTCAACCGCGTGCCGCACGGGGCCGAGTTTTGTTTGAGTTTGCGGGTGGCGGGGTGACGGGCGCGGGGCGCGAGATGGGGCAGGTCGGGTGAGGTTTTGGAAAATTTTTTGAAACTCGTTTGCTATTTTTTAAGTAGCTAAGTACGCAAATTTTACGTGACTTAGCGGCTGATTTAATCTTGTGCGGTCGCCACTGGCCAGTTGGCGCGGCCCCAGCGTCACCGCCGCTGGCAGCCACCCCAGCGCCCCGTCGCCGCTCCTCCATACGTCGCAGGCGTGTCGCTGTCCGCGACACTGGCGCCTAAAGTCGTCGGGACGACGGGGCGCAGGAGTGGCCGCTGGGGGAAGCATTCTGCGCAAATACACGCCCGCGCCATTGCAAGCTGTTGCCGCCGATTGAAAACTCATCCACTTAGAGAGGTTGTGCCGATTCAAAATTGACCCAGGTGTTTTACTTACCTTGCCTAATTCTTAGGCAGGGGCAAAAAAGTGACCACCTCGGCCTTCTCGGGCGCAACAAGCTGAAACATAAAGTCCGCCGGAAACCACACGGCGTTGCGCTCGACGAGCTGAACTTCCCGGCGGGAGTGGGCATTCAAGCGGGCTTTGAATTTAGTGCCAGCGCCCAAATTCAACTCAGGGTTGCCCCGGTGTCGGTCAATTTGACACCGTTTGCTGACATTTCGTCACAAGTTGCTGCCCGGCGCAGCCAAACCCGCGAATCCAAAGGCTTCCCACCACCTGGCCCGGAAATTGCCGTGTTGATCTTGCATCCATTCACAAGTGTATGGACGACTCGTGATAACCCTTGTTTTTCAATTTCTGGAAAGTAGACATGAATTTCAAACGACTTAAGTCGCTCCTCGCCCCACTGTTCCTCAGCCTGCCATTGTTCGCTGCTGCGGGCCCCTATTCGAGCATGTATGTGTTCGGAGACAGCTTGTCCGATACGGGGAATTTGTTCCTCGCCACGGGTGGCACCCAACCGCCCGCCGGCCAGCCGTATTTCAACGGGCGTTTTTCCAATGGCCCGGTGTGGGTAGAAGGGCTGGCCAGCGCCTTGGGCCTGGCACCGAACGCTGCTCCGTACCTGGTGGGTGGCAACAATTACGCATTTGCTGGCGCACGCACGGGCACGGCGTCATCACCTCCCGGCGTGCTGGCCCAGGTAGGCGGTCTCTGGGCACCCACCCACCCACTGGCTGACCCGAATGCGCTTTACGTCGTCGTTGGCGGCGGCAATGACATGCGCGATGCACGTGATGCGTTTCAATCCAACTCTGGCGCAGACGCTGCAGGCCGGCTGGCGGCGGCTGGCATCGCTGTCGGCAACTTGCAAAACACCGTCTTGTTTCTGGCTTCACGCGGCGCCAAAAACATCCTGATCTCCAGCTTGCCGGATTTGGGCTTCACGCCCGAGGCCATCTTGCTGGGCTTGCAGGCGCCGTCAAGCGATGTCAGTGCAAACTTCAACGCGCTGATTGGCGGCCTGGTTGCCCTGGAAGGCTTTTTCCCCGGACTTGACATTGATTTGCTGGACATGGCCGGCGTCGCTGCGGCGGCACGCACCAACCCGGCGGCGTTTGGCATCAACAACACCTTCGCCCCTTGCGCCGGGTTCGCCTTTTCACTTGGCGCAAGCTGCAACACCTCCCTCTTCTCAGACGTGCTGCACCCGTCCGCCTACGCCCACAGCCTGATCGCCCGCGAAGCCTTGGTCGCGCTGGGCATTCCTGAACCCGAAACCCTCGCCTTGTTTGGCCTGGCCTTTGCCGCCCTGGCCGTCACGCGCCGCCGCGCCCTCAAACCCGCCTAACGCAGGTTGATTCCACCGAGCACCGCTCGGGCAGACGCAAAAAAGCCGACGTGATGTCGGCTTTTTTTGTCGGCGGTCAACACAAATACTCAACCCTAATTTGGGTATGATCAGACCGAAACAGGTCAAAATATACGTGTATTTGCGATTTAAATTATAAAATTGTATAATTATTAGTTATATTTACAATATTTTATATACCAATAAATACAATAAATACGTGACTTAAGTTCCTATTAATTCTTAAAAATTTTGTATTAATTAAATATTCAACCCAAAATCACCCGCGCGAACTTGCGTTTCCCCACCTGCACCACGTACACACCGCGCCCGAGTTTCAAGCCTTTGTCGGTCACAACGACCGAATCGACGCGAACGCCACCGCCGTCGATCAGCCGGTTGCCCTCACCGCTGGAAGCGGCCAGCCCAGCCATTTTGAGCAAATTGCCGATGCCCATCGTCGCGCTGACTGGCGCGCTGACTGTCGCGCCAGCCGCCGCGCCAGACGCCGCGCCGCCGTCGCCCAAACTCAGCGTGATTTCCGGAATCTCGTCCGGCACGCCGCCTTTTGAGCGGTTGATGAAGTCGGCTTCAGCCGCCTCTGCCGCAGCGCGTGAATGAAACCGCGCCGTGATCTCTTTGGCCAGAGCCACTTTGGCGTCTTTCGGGTTGCGTCCGCCATCCACTTCGGCTTTCAGTTTGGCAATGTCGGCCTCAGACTGGAACGACAACAAGGTGTACCAGCGCCACATCAACACGTCTGAAATTCTCAACACTTTGGCAAACATGGTGTTGGCGTCTTCCGAAATGCCGATGTAGTTGCTCTTGGATTTCGACATCTTCTCGACGCCGTCCAGCCCCTCCAAAAGCGGCATCGTCAAGATGCATTGCGGCTCTTGGCCAAACTCTTGCTGCAAGTGACGGCCCACTAACAAGTTGAACTTTTGGTCGGTGCCGCCCAGTTCCAAGTCGCTTTTCAGCGCCACCGAGTCGTAACCTTGCACCAGCGGGTACAAAAACTCGTGCACGCTGATGGGGGTGCCGGCCTTGAAGCGGTCATGAAAATCGTTGCGCTCCATCATGCGCGCCACGTTGTATTTGGCGGCCAGCTGAATCATGCCGCGCGCGCCCAGCGGGTCGCTCCACTCGCTGTTGTAACGCACCTCGGCTTTGTCCATGTCCAGCACCAGTTTGATTTGCTCAAAGTAGGTTTTGGCGTTGGCGTCAATCTCATCGCGCGTCAAAGGCGGGCGGGTTGAGTTGCGGCCAGACGGGTCGCCGATCAACGTGGTGAAGTCGCCAATCAGCGGAATGACGACGTGGCCGAGGTTCTGCATCTGGCGCATTTTGTTCAAAACCACCGTGTGGCCGAGGTGCAAATCAGGCGCTGTCGGGTCCATGCCAAACTTGATTCGCAGCGGAATGCCAGACGTTTCACTCTTTTGCAGCTTTTTAAGCCAATCTTCCTGCGGAATGAGCTCTTCACAGCCGCGCAAGGTCACCGCCATCGCCTCACGGACACGATCAGTTACGATGATTTTGGCGTCAATTTGCAGGGTGGGGGCTTGATTCATAAGGGTTTTTACAGATTCTCGGAGGAAGTTGGGCGTTAGAATCCCACCTCGGCTGAGGATTTCAGTGGGGTGCCTTGAATTTTGCTATGAACCTCCCGAACCCCAGAATTTTAGTTGTAGATCAGTCGTTGAGTGATCGCCTTTATGGCGGCTGCAAGACAAATCAAACGGAACGCCAGTTTTGTCCCACGGTTTTATTCCTTCATCGAATGCCTTTTTGACCCAAATCGGTCGAGCCGTTCTGACCCAATTTCTGCGCAACCCAGCGCGTGTCGCCGCCTTTGTGGGCGCTTTGGCCGTGGCCGGCGCGGGTGGCGCCTTCGCCGTGGCCGCTAGCGCACCGGACGACATCGCCATGCCCACCCGCGAAGTGGTTGAAGCGGTTGAGTTGCCCAACTTAGGCGCTTCGTTAGGCGCTTCGGTCGGTGCTTCGCCCTTGGTTGCCCCATTGGGCACGCCCAACACCCTGGTCAGCGCCATAGATGCAAGCACCCTCCCCGGCACCCTGGATATCGGTGCGCTTACCCTCTACCGCTCAGACACCACACGATCCAGCGACACGGCAGATACGCTTTTGCGCCGTTTGGGCATTGACGACACGGCAGCCGCCGCGTTCCTCAGAACCGACGCCCTGGCCCGCAAGAGCCTGTGGGGCCGTGCCGGTCGCAGCATCACCGCCGAGGCCCATGCCGACCACAGCCTGAAAAAGTTCGTCGCCCGCTGGACACCCAGTGATGACGGCAGCTTCACCCGCCTGGTGGTGGAGCAAACTCAATCTGGGTTGAAATCACGCGTTGAAACCGCGCCGCTGACGGCCACCGTGCGCTTGGCCAGTGGCAGCATCAATTCTTCGCTGTTCGCCGCCACTGACGAGGCCAAACTGCCCGATTCCATAGGCGTGCAAATCGCCGAGATTTTCTCCGCCGACATCGATTTTCACCGCGCCTTGCGCA
>JANOYE010000202.1:0-3353 GCA_031428695.1 Rhodoferax sp.
CTGGCCGCCCGCCAGACGCAGGCCGCGCACCGCCAACACGAAACACAAGGTGCAGCTGAGGATGAAACCGATGGTGGTGATCAACGCGGCATTGGCAAGCAGGCCCGCTGACATCCATGCAAAACCGCCCCAATACGGCCTGGGCGCCTCGCCGTCCGGCGCTTCCATGTCACGAAAGCCGCCGGATTGCGACTCATACAGCAGGAAGCCGCCGCACACAACCAAGGCAATGGACACCACCCAGGGCAGGAAGTTCGGGCCAACACCTGCGTAACCCGCCGCCGATGGAATGGTCAAAGCGCCCGCAGCCAGACCCAAACCCAAAATTAGAACTCCAGCTGCCACGCAGGTCTGGAAGCGCCGGCTAGCGGACGAAAAATGCGGTGTCAAAACAGTAAAGCTTTCAAATCATTCCAGACTTGACCATGGTGGCCCGCAGCGATGCAAAGTCGTCGTCAACAAACTTCTCAAAGTCTGCGCCGGTCAGCAAGGCGGGCGTCCAGTTGTTCTTTTCCATGGCTTCAGACCAGGCTTTGGATTTGGTCGCCTTCACCACCAGATCGATCAGGGCCTTGCGCTGCTCTGGGCTGATGCCAGGCGCGCCATAGACGCCGCGCCAGTTGCCAATTTCAACGTTGATGCCCTGCTCTTTAAGGGTGGGAACCGCGACACCCTTGAGGCGGGTGCCCGATGTGACGCCAATCGCCCGCATCTTGCCGCTGGCAATGTATTCGGAGAACTCGCTGTAACCGCTGCCGCCCACCGTGACGTTGCCGCCCAGAATAGCCGCTGTGGCTTCGCCGCCGCCACGAAACGCCACGTAGTTGATCTTTGAGGCATCCACACCCACTTCGCGGGCGATCATGGCTGCCGCGATGTGCTCGGTGGAGCCGCGCGAACCGCCACCCCATTTCACGCTGCCGGGGTCTTTCTTGAGCTGCTCAACCACGTCTTTCATGGTCTTGAACGGCGAATTCGCTGGCAACACAAACACGTTGTATTCACTGGTCAAACGTGCCAGCGGCGTCAATGTGCTTAAGTTAACTGCGGGTTTGGCGGTGATGATGCCACCCAGCATCACGGCGCCCATCACCATGATGGCGTTGGCGTCACCCTTGCTGGCGTTGGCAAACTGTGCCAAGCCCAAGGCGCCCGCCGCGCCACCTTTGTTTTCAAAATTGACCGAGTCCGCCACTTTGGCGTCTTGCATGGCGCGGGCAAGCGCCCGGCCGGTGGTGTCCCAGCCGCCACCAGGGTTGGCGGGAATCATCATTTTGATATTGGCGGCGGCCAGCGCGCTCACAGGCACCCCCCCACTGGCGGCCAACGCTATAAGGGACTTGATAAATGTGTCGCGACGCATAGGAAACTCCAACAGGTAATGCAATGCCCCGATGATGCACTCTCGCAGGCGTTTTTATTCGGTGCGGGCACTCAATTGGCACTAGGGGAAATACGGATCAAATTCAAGCTAGCCAAGCTGGATTACGATGGCTGCCCGGTTTCTTCGCAAAAAACGCGCCCACCCATTCCATGACGATTCACGCCCCTCCTTTTGGTTCCTCCCCTGATTCCGCCTCAAACTCCCCTTCTCAACCCGCTCAAACACCAACTGCCGGACCGCTGGCTGGCGTCAAAGTACTCGACCTGACCGCCGTGCTAATGGGCCCCTCTGCCACGCAAACGCTGGCCGCTTTGGGCGCCGAGGTCATCAAGATTGAACCACCGGATGGTGACAACGTGCGCAACGTCGGGCCGATGCGCCATGCCGGCATGGGGCACATCTTCCTGCATGTCAACAGCGGCAAAAAAAGCGTGGTGCTGGATCTGAAGAAACCCGCGGCAGTCGAGGCCCTGTTGCGCCTGGCCGAACAGACTGACGTGATGATCTCCAACGTGCGCCCGCTGGCAATGGCCCGACTGGGGCTGGACTACGCGACGGTGAAGGCGCGCAACCCAAAAATCATTTACGTCAGTTGTGTCGGTTTCGGCCAGGACGGCCCCTATGCCGCCAAGCCCGCCTACGACGACCTGATCCAAGGCGCCGTGGGACTGCCCTGGCTGATGCAGCGATACCGCGGGCCCGAGCCCGGCTACGCGCCCGTGACATTGGCAGACCGAGTAACCGGCCTGCATGCTGTTTATGCCGTCACCGCGGCGCTTTATGCACGTGAAAAGACCGGGCTTGGCCAAATGGTCGAAGTGCCGATGTTTGAGGCGCTGACCCAGTTTGTCATGGGCGACCACTTGGCCGGCCTGAGTTTTGAGCCGCCCCTCGGAGACGGCGGTTATGGCCGTTTGATCACGCCGCATCGGCGCCCGTACGACACCCTCGATGGGTTCTTGTGTGTCTTGATCTACAACGACAAACATTGGCAAAGCTTTTTTGAAGCCATTGGCGACCCGGGCCAAATGTCAACCGACCCGCGCTTCAAATCACACCAAGAGCGCTCCGCCAATATAGACTGGGTGTACAGGCAAGTGGCCACAATTTTGCGTGGACGCACCACGGCGGAATGGCAACAATTGCTGGATCAGGCCGATATTCCGAACATGCCGATCAACTCGCCGCAAGACTTGTTGAACGACCCGCACCTCAAAGCCGTCGGCTTTTTTACGCAAGTTGATCATCCGAGCGAAGGGCAAGTGCACACGATGCGCACGCCTACGAGTTGGTCGGCAACGCCATGTCCAGCCCCGACGCCAGCCCCGCAACTGGGCGAACACACACACTCGGTGCTGCGGGACGCCGGGTTCACCCAGGCTGAAATTGACGAATTGTCCGGGTCGAAATCTAAAGAGAATTGACCGAACCGGCTTTACTCAATCCGCACTCGTTCAGATGTTTGATTGGCGCTCTTGCGTTGCCATTCGCTGAAGATTTTGTTGCCCTTCTTCAGATCCAAAGCAGCACGGCGGCGCAGCCGGTTTCGGTTCACCAGCCAGACAACACCCAACAACAATGGAATCGCCAACACCAGCAGTGTGGCTATGATGATTTCAGTCCCGGTTGCCATGGTTTGACGGTTCAGTGGCTTGATGACGTGTTGGTTCGCTGCCGATAGAAACCATTCTAATGCGCCTCGAAACAAAAAGCCCGCTACCTTAACGATAGCGGGCTTGAAGATAGCGGGCTTGAAGAATGCCGAAGACCTGAATTCTTGGGGTGGCTGATGGGGCTCGAACCCACGACAACAGGAATCACAATCCTGAGAATAGGGTGTTTTGGGGTGTTGATAAACGTCGATACAATCAATACAAATCAACAACTTAGCGTTTTTCAGAGGGGAAATTGAAAACGCCTGATGTTGATTGATATTCGCCAAAATACGGAAATTCTGGCTACATGGTGG
>JANOYE010000203.1:0-25687 GCA_031428695.1 Rhodoferax sp.
GGTGGCCTTTGGCGGCATCTGCGGCTCGGACCTGCACTATTACCAGCACGGCGGTTTTGGCGTGGTGCGCATCAAACAACCGATGGCGCTGGGGCATGAAGTCTCGGGTGTGGTGTCTGAAGTCGGTGCCGAGGTCAGCGACTTCAAGCCCGGCCAGCGCATCGCCATCTCACCGTCGCGGCCTTGTGGCCAGTGCAGGTTCTGCCAACTGGGCCAGCAACAACATTGCCTCTCGATGCGTTTTTATGGCAGCGCCATGCCGTTCCCCCACATCCAGGGCGGTTTTCGCGACAGCCTGGCCATCGAGCAGCACCAGGCACATGCGCTGTCAGACCATTTAAGCCTGAGCGAAGCGGCGCTGGCCGAGCCGTTGTCGGTTGGGCTGCACGCCATCAACCGCGCGGGCGGTGTGTTCGGCAAACAGGTTCTGGTTGCCGGTTGCGGCCCCATCGGTTCGCTTTTGATCGGTGGTCTGCGCCGCGCGGGTGCCGCCAGAATTGTCGCCACCGACGTGGCGGACATGCCCCTGGATTGCGCCCGCAAGATGGGCGCCGACGAAACCATCAACCTGGCCAAGGAGCCGAACGGTTTGACCCCCTACATGGCCGACAAAGGCCAGTTCGAACGCGTGTTTGAATGTTCAGGCAACGAGCGCGCCTTGAAGGGCGCTTTGGACGTAATCGCGCCTCAGGGCGTGTTGGTGGCGGTTGGGCTGGGTGGCGACATGAACTTGCCAGTCAATCAGATCGTTGCCAAAGAGATCGACTTGCGCGGCACCTTCCGTTTTCATTCGGAGTTTGCCAATGCGGTCGCGTTTTTGAATAGCGGCTTGATCGATGTCAAACCCGTGATCACAAGCATCTTGCCGTATGAGTCTGCCGTGGAGGCTTTCAAACTCGCTGGCGATAAGAGCCAGTCGCTCAAGGTGTTGATTCAGTTCGATCCAAGCTTGGAGCATTGATGCGCCGCCCGATGAATTCAGGCACTTGATTTTTAGAAAGCGTTGTATGACCCATTTCACAAAAACCGTCCTCTTTACCGACACCGATGGCCGCGCCAAATTCCGCGAGGAAACCGTGCCGCTGGCCGAAGGCAACCCGCAGTCGATGCTGTCACAGTTGATGCCTTCTGGCGGCCTGCAACTTCGCCATAGCCCAGTTGGTTTTAGGAGCCAATTCCACTGCTCACCCCACCCACAGTGGGTGTTCATTCTGGGCGGGCAAATGGAAATTGGCTTGCAGGGCGGCGCATCAAGGGTGTTCAAGCCGGGCGAACATTTTTATTCGGCCGACATGTTGCCTGACGGCGCCGTGTTTGATGCCGCGATCCACGGCCACTGGAGTCGCCAGGTGGGCGCGGAGCCGCTGGTGACGCTGTTTGTGCGGGGGTGATGGATTCAAAGCACGGCCATTGAATTTGTATATATCCATGAAAAACATGCAAAAATTTAGTCTCGTGTTTAATTAATTTTAAATTATTATTGGATTAATAAGTAGTCAATTCTATATTAAATATAGAAGCTAGTAAAGTAATAAATACGTGACTTAGCTTTAATTTATTTTAAAAATTTTTAATTGACAGTATTTATTTAAGACTATTGGCCCATTGCCTGCCTTCCCACGGCCCGGGCAGTTGTTGCCACTCGTCCCGGCATCATCCAACAACTGATTACAAATCTGCGTTTCAGTTACACCTTTTTTTGCTGATACCTGACTAGCATGACCTTGCGTTGAACGCGCTTTTTGGCCGACCCCTGCCGCATAAAACGGTTTGTGGTGTCGAGCCCGCGTCGCGCAAAGGGTCGCAAAGCCACGAGTTCGACAACAATTTCCGTCAGCGTGCAGGCACGCCACAGGGGAGAAAACGACATGGCCGGTACAGCCGATATTGTCTTTTTACGTGCCTTCAAGTGGTTCCAGACCTCGGTGTCTGCGCTGGAGACAGACCTCAACGCGGGCGGGCCACCGCAACTTGTCGCCCCATTGCTTGATGCGCTGCGCACGCGGCTCGGTCTTGAGCTGAACAAGACCTCGGCCACCATTGACCCCAACAACTTCAACGCAAGCCGCGCCGAGGCGCAGTCGTTGGCAATGGCCACGATGGTGGTGGGCGAGTCGCTCGCCGCGCTCAAGACGGTGGGTGAGCTGTTGGCGGCGCTGGGCGGCGGCAACATCGGCTTGGGCGAACTCTCAAAAGTCATCAAGCAGATCAAACGCATCACGTCGGCCGAGCCGGGCAAACCGCCCAGCGCCTATTCCATCGCCAAACTGCTGCTGATCTTGAGCGGCGATGCCGACGCGGCCGATGGCGACCCGCCCGCACGGCGCCTGGTGTACCTGCTCAAGGGCGCAGACCCGGCCGGCAACTCGCTCGCAGCGCAGGTCGTTGCCGACGCGCAAATGGCGTTGGGTCTGGTGATCATGGCGATCGGCACGATTCTGGACCGCTCTTTCAGCGCCCCCAATCTGAGTGACGCCAAAGGCTGGATCGAGCCGGCTGTCCCCAATATCCCGTTGCCTGCATTGATGGGCGCCAAGACCTACTCGCTGGTGCAAAGCCCGGCCAGCAAGCTCGAACTGCGCCTGGGCTAAACCTTGCCGCAAAGTCTCTATGCAGAGTTGTTTACCTCGCTCAAGACAGTGCAGGGCGTTGGCGATTTTGCGCTGGAACTCAAGGCCGGTGGCCAGATCAAGTTGCAGCTGGACCTGCCGGCGCTCACCGTCCCGCTGCCGCCGCTGACTGCGCCCACGCTCACGGGCAGTTCGGAGATTGGCATCCTGTTCAAGCGCACCAAACCGCTGGTCCTGGGCGACGCGTCAAAAACACATTTCTACATTGGCAAGCTGTCGGGCGGCTTGACGATGAAGAAGCAGACGCCGCTGGTTGAATTTGACCTCCAAGAGAGCAAGTTGGTCCTGAAAGTAGGGGACGACCCATTCCTGGGCGCGGTGTTGGGTGACGCGATTGAAGTGGCGATGACCTTTGGTTTGATTGCCGATTTGGCCGGCGGCCTGCGCCTGAAAGACGGCACTGGTCTCAAGGCGACGATTCCGCTGGAGAAGATCCCTAATAGCCCGGTGCAGATTCCCTTCCTCACTTTCGAGATGAAGAAGGCCGACGATCTCAACAAGATTGAGGTGGAGTTGTCGGGCTCTTTCCAGGTGGCAATCGGGCCGTTCTCCGGCTCCATTGACCGCCTCGGTACGATTTTGAAGCTTGACGATCTGCTGGCCGGCGTGACCGCGCCACGGTTCGACCTCAAACCGCCGTCGGGTGCGGGTCTCGCGATTGACGTGGGCATCGTCAAAGGTGGCGGCTTCCTGCTGTTCGACCCAGACCGGGGCGAATACGGCGGCATTCTGGACATCCGCATCGCCGCCATTGGCGTCAAGGCGATTGGGCTGCTGTCCACCAAAAACCCGGGTGGCTGGTCGCTGCTCTTGATCATCACGGCGCAGTTGCCGCCGATCCAGTTGGGATTTGGATTCACGCTCACCGGCATTGGCGGCCTTTTGGGCGTGCAGCACACGGTGAGTGTCGATGTGTTGTCGCAGGGCCTGGCCAGTGGCTCACTGGACAATTTCCTGTTTCCGCAGAACCCGGTGGCCAATGCGCCGCAGATCATCAGCCAGTTGCGTGTGATCTTCCCTTTCAAAGCCGGTGGTTTTGTCATCGGGCCGATGATGGAGCTGGGTTGGGGCACGCCAAGCCTGGTCATCGCACGGGTCGGTATTTTGATCGAGGCCAGCCAGATCGTGTTTGTTGGCCAGGTGATCGTGCAGTTGCCGCCGCTGGTGGACAAATCGCTGGCGATCTTGCGCCTGCAGGTTGATTTTGCTGGCGGCATCGTGTTTGACCCGCTGAAGATCTGGTTTGACGGCGTCTTGCGCGACTCCCGCGTGGTGTTCATCTCGCTCACCGGGCAGTTTGCCTTCCGTGCGATATTTGGTGACAAACCCAGCTTTCTCATCAGCGCGGGCGGCTTCCACCCGCGGTTCACCGACCTGCCACCGGGCTTGCCCAGCCCATTTCATCGCATCGGGGCGGAGCTGTCGATCGGCATCGTCGGCATGAAGTTCACGGGCTATTTTGCGGTGACTTCGGCCACCGTGCAGGGCGGCTCGGCGATGCGGGTGTGGGGCGACGTCGGCATCGCCAGTTTTGAGGGCGGCTTCGAGTTTGACGCCATCATCTACATCGTGCCCAAGTTCCGCTTTGAGGTTGATTTGCATGTCTGGGCCGGCATCGAGGTGTTTGGCATCGACTTCGCCAGCGTCGATATCTATGGCATGTTCGCCGGCCCCGGTCGTTGGCACGTGGTGGGCCGGGCGGAGATACACACGCCGTGGCCGTTGCCGGATTTCAGTTTCCATGTCGACGAAACCTGGGGCGAAGACCGCGTCACCACCGTGCGCAAGCTTCAACTGGCGCAGGAGTTGAGGCTCGAGATCGAAAAACCAGGCAACTGGTCGGCCCAACTGGCCCAGGCCGGTGACGCCTTTGCCACCTTTGCCAAGTTGCCGGATGCGCCCGGCATTCTGGCGCACCCGAACGCCGTGCTGCAATTCGTGCAGAAGCGCATGCCTTTGGGCAAGACCCTGGCCAAGCTGGGCACCGACGCGATCGAAGGCGCGACCGACATCGCCATCGGTCAAATCCTGTTCGGCGCTGTCCTGAAAACGCCGGACAAAAAGCTGGACGACAACTTTTCTGCCGCCCAGTTCTTCAAACTCAATGAAGACGAGCTGTTCACCAAACCGTCGTTCGACCGCTTTGAGGCCGGGTTTGAAGTCGGCCAGCGCAACTACCAGTTTGGCACGGCGCATCTGGATGTGTATGACTACGAGGAAGTCAACCTGTCGACGCCCAATGTGGAGTCGGTGTTGTCCTATGCGGCGCTCACGGGTGCGGGCCATTTGTCCTGGGCACAGTCCAACAGCGCGGCCGGGCGCTCGGAGTTGCGCCGCGCGGGCAAATTGCGGCCGGAAATTGACGTGAAGATCAGCGTCAACCCGCCGCCCCTGCAGACCATCGACCAAAGCGCGGGCACCCTGCTCGGTACCGCGATGGGCGGGGCCGCATCCCATTCGTATTGGGCCGCAGAAGACCACGTGAAGTCCGTCGGCAAGGCGCTGCAGGTGGTCGAAGCGTTCGAAACGGTTGAAGCCTTCTGATCAACGGCCTACACGCGTCGGCAGCACAAAGAGCAAACCGGAGTTAACCCATGGCCACCACCACTGCGATCTCCTACCAGTTTCTGCCCTGGGTGCGCCGCGGCCTCTCGGCTGCCTTGCCGTTGCAGGACAATTTTGGCGCCTTGCCCGCCCGCGCCACGGTGCAGATCGGCATGACACTGGCGGGTGCCAACGCAGGCACGGCAGTGGTTCCTCCCATGATGAACCTGCACGGGCCAGGTGACGTGATCGCCATCGACACCAAACTTGTCCTGCGCACGGATCCGCGCCCGCACACCCGCAACTACGAACCCAATTACCTGGCCATCATCGATTTTGATCCGCCGGATTTTCCGTGGATGCTCACGCCAGCTTTGGCCAACAACGACGGTCGCCTGCGGCCATGGCTGGTGTTGATCGTCACCGAGCGCAGCAAAACCGGCACACCCAAAATGCCGGCCCAGGGGCCGTTGCCGACCCTGCGGGTGAGCGCGGCGGACGTCCAGGTTGAATTGCCGAGTCTGGGTGAATCCTGGGCCTGGGCCCACGCGCAAGTGGTGAGCAAGGCCAGCACCGCCGATGGCATCCATGCCGACCTGCAAAGCAACCCCGCGAGCAATGCCTCGCGCCTGGTGTGTCCGCGACGTTTGGAGCCCAACAAGGATTACGTCGCCTGCGTGGTACCGGCCTTTGAGCCGGGCCGACTGCGCGGCCTGGGCCTGGCGGAATCCAAACCGGAATCGATGGCAACGCTGGCGCCCGCATGGAATGTCAATGGGGTGGCCGATGTGGTGTTGCCGGTGTATTACCACTGGGAATTTTCAACTGGACCTGCGGGCGATTTCGAATCACTGGCGCGGCGTCTGAAAACACCCAGCGCCTACAAGAACAACCCGGAGATCGCGGCCTTGTTGGCCAACGTCGGTACTGCGCCGATGGGCGTTGATCCCCTGCTCACCGGTTTTACCCAGGGCGCCCAAGCCACGATGGAGGGTGCGCTGGTGCCCATCAGCTATTCCCCCGGAACGGCGCCGGATGGCACCCAGGCCGACAGCCTGGCCATCATTGTCAACACACCGCAGGAGAACGTGGTCAGCCCGGTTGGCAATGGCAGCACCAATGCCGCCGGTCGCCGCATCGAAGTCAAGCCGCACATGGTGGGCGCCTGGCCGGCGAAAAAACACCAGGCGGCCAAGTCCGAGCTGGCGCAACACTGGGTGGCCGGGCTGAACCTGAACCCACGCTACCGGGGCGCGGCAGGGTATGGCAACGAAGTGGTACGGCAAAACCAGGAGAGTTTTGTCGACGCCGCGTGGGACCAGATTGGCGACATCCTGAAGGCCGAGATGAGTTTCAACCTGACGCGTTTGGCCATCGAGGCCCAGCGCGCGCTCAAAGCCAAACACTTTGACCCCTTGCCGGTTGAACGGCTGTTGCAGGTGATGGGACCAGCCCTGCCGCGTATTGAGGCGATGGCGGGCAACGGCGTTGCTTACCGGATCGGCGGCCATCTGGCGTCAATCGGAGGGCAGATTGACCGCACCAGCCTGCCCATCGCGCTGACTGACACGGCCCTGCGCCGCGCCATCACGCCGCAGCGGCGGGCCTTGCGCATGGCTGCGCGTTTGTCCAAAACTCTGCCCACCCTGGTCAAACAAAATGCCCGTTACATGGCGTCCATGGCCACGGCCACAACCCGCGCCGCCGCCTTCAGCGTCAACGATTTCGTGCCCGACGGCATCCTCAGCACAAAAGCCTTTGACAAGGTCAGTTTGAAGGGCGATGTGAACCGCAAACTTGACTTGAGCGCCCAGGGGCTCGGCAAGCAATTCACCGTGGGCATGGTGCGCCAGATGCAGTTGGCCGCGAATGAGTCGGCAGCGGTGTTGAAGCAGCGCGGTGTGCCTGAACTAAAAATCCGGGTGGGCCAGCATTTGGGCGTCTTTACGGACCTGCACACCCAGCGTTTCGGGCAACTGTTGAGTGCGGTTCCAGGCGTGCGGACCACCGATTGGCGGGTGATTGCCAATACGGTGGAGTCTTTGGGCGCGCGGGGCGTCGAGGGCGTGTTGGTGGAGGCCAATGCCACCACGTCGCGATTGCAATTCAGCACCATGCGCCTGGACGCGCGCAATGGCGGCCTGTTGCTCGACCGTCCATTGTTCCGCGAGCTGGATGGCGCCAGGCGGAGCATTGCGCAGCCAGCGGCGCGCAAAGCCCAGGCGTTGGCCATGGCCGGCGTCAGCCTGGGCACGGTGCGCATCGCCGACGCGCGCCAATTCAACACGGCTGGCGTTTTTGCAGCCTTGCCAGTGAATGCGGTGCAATCCAGTGTGGCCGACACCACTGCATCCAGTTTCTTGGTGAACGAAAGTTTTGAGCTGGTTTCGTCACAGGCGCCGGTTGCCCAGTCGGCCGTGGTCACACTCACGCTGCCGCCAGCGCTGCGCAAACGTGACATTCTGAACCGGTACGCCGCGGCCACCCGGGGCACCCAACTGCTGTGGCGCGATGCCTTTGCTGTGGGCCATGTCGACGTAAAACCAGTTGATTTCTTGCTCAGCTCAGCCAAAAGCACCATAGCGCTGCGCACGCAGCCGGAAACCACGCTTCGTGCGCGCCTGGATTCCACGGTGTCCGTGGCCAACCTGGCGGCGAGCAACGGCAATGGTTTTGTCGCGGCACACCTCTCGCTTACCGACGCCCGGTCGCGCTTGCGTTTCAAAGTCCCAGCCCTGTTTGACCGTGTGATGGCCTGGCCAAAATTGCCAGAACCCCTGTACGAGCGACTGGCCAAATGGAACCCCGACGCCTTCATGCCTGGCGTGGACGGCATTCCACAAGACCTGGTGATGCTGGTTCGCGTGAACCAGCACTTCATAGACAGCTTCATGGCCGGGGCCAACGGTGAAATGAACCGCGAGTTGTTGTGGCGCGGCTTCCCGACCGACCTGCGCGGCACACCGTTTCAGCGCTTCTGGGGCCGGCAGCTGGTGGGCCCGGCGCCAGCCTATACCCACACCTTGCTGGACGACATGCAGCCCATGCACCTCTGGGGCGCGCAACCCCTGGGCAAACGCGTTGACCCGATCGGCGGCGATCCGGACCGGGTCGCCTTGCTGGTGCGTGGCCAGTTGCTGCGCCGCTACCCAAACACCGCTGTCTATGCGTGGAAGAAAACGGTCGGTCAGGAGACGCTTTTGAAAAACGCGCAGGGCCTGCCACCCGACAACGCGATCCAGGTGCCCACCTTTGCCGGAACGATTGGCGAAGACATCACCTTCTTCGGTTTTGAAATTGACGCTGGAAATGTTGACCAGTGGTGCTTCGTGCTGGAGGAACAAATGCACGAACCGCGATTTGGATTTGACGTGGACGTTCCAGTGAACGGCCAGCCGCGCACCGGGCCGCCTTTGCGGGGGGTGCTGGTCAAGTCACTGGCACAAATGGCCTTGTTTGCCAAGCCGAATGCGCCCGCGAAGCCGGCGCTGTACAAGGAGTACAACGCCTACAAGGCGCTCTCCTGGACCCATGTCGGCGTGCCGGCAGGCGGTTTTGTCACTGTCAACGGCTTAAAGCAGCTCGCACAAAAACCTTATGCGGAATTCCCCGCGTTGAGCAACACGCCCAGTGCTGCCGAAATTGCCAAGGCATTGCTGCAACAGCCGTTTCGTGCCTATTTCGTTGGCAAAGATTTGAAAACCTGAGGGGATTTTCATGGCCGTTCTCAACCTGGATCTCAAAGCGATTCAAAGCGCGCGCGACGCGCTGGCACGACAACGGGAAAACGGGCGTGCTGCCGCAGTTTCGTTGAAACAGGCCAGCGTGCAGCTTGACGAGATGAAACAACAAGCCGCCAGCCCGCGAGAGTTGGCGCAGCAGAAAGCTGCGGTCGCGGCGCTGCGGACGTCGGCGCGGGAAGCGCTGATGGGCGCCAGCGCACAGCTCAAGGCCATTGGCGACCTGTCGCAAAGGCTCGTTGGCAGGCGCGACCCGGCGGCCATGGTGAACGCCTTGGGCAGCCAGCAACCCGTGATGTTGCTGCCGGTGGCTGTGCAAACACGGTACAACGACGACGCCTCGCTCCTGATGGTGCGCATTTACCCGGACGCCATCCACACCTTCGGCCATGAACCGGGTTTGTCCGAAGCGGAAGTGGCCGAAGGAAAACGCTATTGGATGGAGCGTTTTGCCAACCCGCAGGACGCGGATTCCGCCTGGACGCAGATCGTGCGAATCTACGCGCCGGCGCGCTCGGCCTGGATCGTGCGCAGCACCACACCCGTGAACCTGTCTCAGCTGGGTCAACATGTCCAGGATGTCGAGTCGCCTTTGGTCAACCCGGTTTTTGACGACGATGCGATTCCGCTGGCCAACCGTGAAGCACAAACGGTCTATGCCACGGCATTGCCAGACCGCTTTGTTGTGATCGGTCAAGCACGTGGCAAAGAGGTGTTCCGCAAATGGGGCAAGGTCGTTTCAGACCTGTTGCCCATGTCCCCTGCATTTGACCCGCTTCTGGTGGATGACCCGCAAAACCACGATCCCTTTGGCGGCGACCGTGCCTGGATGGTCAACTACGAAGCGGCGCTGGAGGTGGGCATGGCCGTCAGCATCACAGCCAATGACCTGAAAAACGGCGCACGCATGAGCGACCGGATTGACCGCCTGATCGTTTTGGGCGTGGACTGGACGCAAACGCCGCAGTCTGCCGCAGAGCTGGCCGGCTCGCTCCTGGACAACCACCAACACAGCGCGGGCATGAAATTTGTAGCGCAGGGCACGCCGACCAACAACACCGGCAGCAGCCGTTCCGCGTTTGCTGCCAATGGTGCTGACCTGGTGGCAGAATTGAATCCGGAGAATACAGCTGCCCGGTCACTCAGTGCCGCTGTGGAGTTGGCCAGTGCCGGGGCGCGCCTGCAACGGCTCTTGGGCCTGCCGACTGCCGTGTTTGACGCAGGCGCGGTGCCTGGCTCCGACCTGCAGGAAGGCGCCACGGCTGGCCACATGCTCAACGCCCTGTGGAGCGCCACATTGGGCTACACCCTGCGGTATTTCTGGAACCCGCTGGACAGCAGCAAAGCTCTGCTGACCGATGCCGCAGTAGAAGAGTTGCGGGCGTGGGCGGTTCGCGCGGTGCGTGCCAGTGGCCCTTTGTCTGCACTGCGCGTGGGCAAACAGCCCTACGGCATCTTGCCCGTCTCTGCCCGGGGCCATAAGCCGCCTGCAAATTCGCCACTGGAGCGTGAACTGGCCGAGGTCATTGAATGGTTTCGCAAGTTCTGGGACAACGCCGCTGCGCGGGTGCCGACGCTGCGCAACCCCAGCGCCGAAAACCTTCACCAGGTGCTAGCGATGCAGCCCTGGGCGACTGCCAAACGGTATTGGGAAGTAGCGGGCCCCGCCACCATCCAGAACTACCCGGACATCAAGCCTTTCGCGAATTTCCAGGAGGCCCTGGGCTGGGGCTTGATGGCTGACTTGCTGAACAAGCAGAGTTTTCAGGGAAAGGCGCCATTTCTTGCGCTTTGTGCGGTGCGTCCCAAACCACACGGGATGGACGCCGTGCCCTGGGTCCAGCGCGACCTGGACCAGCCGCAGCGTGAGCTTGACGGCCCGGTGCCACTGAAACGCAATTACATCGCCAGTCTTCTGGATTTATTGAGCCAGCCGGCCAGCAGCATCCGCACCGCATTGGGAGCCATGCAGAACGGCGAATCATTGCTTGAAGCCATGCTCGGGTTTGCAGCGGATGAAGAGGTGTTGAAGTCCGGCCACGCACTTTTTCACGGCCATTTGCAAGGTATTGCAACGCTGAGTGAAACCGTCAAACTTCAAATGAGCCGCGTGCAAGTTGCCGAGTACATCGGCGTGGACAGCAGCACGCTGGCCGGTGACCAGATAAAAGTCAACACTGCGCGCGCGCTGCTGGGTTTGAAACTCGCTGGGACAACCGGAAGCCAGTCGGTCGAGGAGTTCATCGGCGCCAAGTTTGCGCTGCCGCGCCAGCAGTGGCCACAGCACATGCAAAACATTGCCAGTTTCAACGACAGCCTGGCGTTTTTGAAGGAGCGTACGGCGGGTGAGTTGCAAACCACATTTCGCACCACACTCGATTTGTTTTCGACCCGGCTGGACGCCTGGGTTACTTCCCAGGCCACGCACCGACTGGACACGATGCGCGATGCACAGCCGCAAGGCATCCACCTGGGCGCTTTCGGCGTGGTCGAGGATTTGGTTCCCGATTCATCACGTGGGCAATCGCAGGCGCTGGACAGCCTGGGGTATGTGCACGCGCCGTCGCTCAGGCAGGCCACGGCGGCATCGGTGTTGCGCAGCGGGTTTCTGGCCAAC
The DNA here is from genome assembly GCA_031428695.1 of Rhodoferax sp. Lineage (GTDB taxonomy): Bacteria > Pseudomonadota > Gammaproteobacteria > Burkholderiales > Burkholderiaceae_C > JANYCG01. The sequence continues at coordinate 11,532 of JANOYE010000203.1, forward strand.
CACAACACCGCCGGCAATGCCTTTGACATCGACCTGCGCTCGCGCCGCGTCAAACGCGCCAAGCGCCTTCTGGAGGGGTTGGCCAATGGGCAGTCGATGGCGGCGCTGTTGGGCTACCGCTTTGAACGCGCCCTGCGTGACGCCAACCTGTCGCCCCATATCCTGGAATGCCGCAAGGCCTACCCGCTCAATCCGGCAGGCGCGGGCCCCGGCGACGAGCCCGCTGAATCGGTTGCCGCCCGCGATGTCGTGGATGGTGTGCGCCTGATGGACGCCTACCGCACCACGCGGCCCAGCTTCAACATTCCCGGCGTGCCCGCCGCCTTGACACAACCAGGTGGCGCTATGGCCGGCTTCATAGATGACCTGCTGGATCAGATGGATTCGGTCTCCGATTTGCTGATCTCGGAAAGTGTCTTCCAGATGGTGGGCGGCAATATGGACGCCGCCGGTGCAGCGATGATGACACTCGACAAACAAACCCGCCCGCCCGAGCCGCGTGTGGTCGAGACGCCGCACTCCACCCGAGGCTACAGCCAGCGCTTGGTGGTGGCCATGGAAGGCGTCGATTTGGGGGCTTGGGCTGGTGTGGCCGACAACGAACTGGCAGCCCGGATGGAACCGAGGCTGAACGCCTGGTTGGCACGGCTCTTGGGTGATCCTGCGAACTACGCGTTCGCCGCCAAGGCGCTTGCGCCGCCAGCACAAGCTGGGCAGGGCTGGACCGACAGCGGCATCGTCATCACCGCCACGCTAAGTGAACTGGGGCTGTCGCCGCTGGCGCTGGTGCTCAACAGTGAAGCAGCGCAGGGCGCTGGCCACAGCGGCGTGCAGGAGCGCTTGGGCCAATTGATGGGCGACAAGCTCAAGGCCCAATTGGGTGGGGGCGCCGACGGCATGGCCGTGGCCTTGCAGGCCGAAGCTCCCCAAGCCGGACAAATCGGCCTGGTGGCGTTCGAATCGTTCGCCTGGGTCTTGCGGCGGTTGCTGGAAAAAACGCGCGCGCTGCGCCGCATGGACCTGGTGCAGGCGAAAGACGGCGTTGAAACCGACGCCACACTGAATGACGGCGAAGCCGCCGGGGTTGACCTGGCCGAGTTGGAGACGCGACGCGACATCGCCGAGACCCAGGCCGATGCCGTGTTGGCTGCGCTGCTTGCCGTGAGCAACGCCGCGCCCGAAGACCTGGAAACGCTCGACCCCAATGCGCCTGCCACGAGCCTGTTGTTGGTACAAGCCCAAGCAGCTCTGGCGGACGCGCACGCATTGGGCTGGCGCAGCGCAACCGCTTCCAACCCGGTGCCTGCACCCGGTGGCGCCGAAGGGCAGGGCCTCTCGAATGACGACACCGCCGCGCGGGCTGTGGCGCGCGCCCGCGCCTTGTTGCTCGAAATTGGCGGGCGTGTTGACGCGGCGCGCAATGCGCCAGTTTCCGACGGCAAAGGCGGCCAGCTGCAGGCCGCAATGAACCGGATTCATGCGGTGATGGGCAAAAACTTTCCAGTCCTGCCCCAGTTCACGTTGGGCGCGTTTGCCGCCGACGCAGCGGCAACATTGGCCGATCGCGATGGGTTGCTGGCCAAAGCGGCGCAGGGCAATGACGACACCACCATCGCTGGCTGGTTGCCCAAACTGGCCTGTGTGCGCGAAGCAGCAGCTTTGTTGTCTGACGCCCTGTTAGCGGCCGGCGCGCTGGCCGCCGATAGTGGCCACGTCGAAGATGCGCAGGATTTCAAACTGATGCAGTTCCCGCGCGACGCTGCCGCGCACTGGGGTGCCTTGCCCTTGGCCGACGGGCAGGATTTGCGCGGCGTTGTCGCCATTGCGGCGCACGCTCCCGATGCCTTGCAGGGCGTTCAGGCCGGCACCTTGCTGGCAGGCCTGTTCGTCGACGAGTGGACCGAATCCATTCCCTCAGATGAAGAAACCACCGGCCTGGGCTTTCATTTCGATGCGCCTGGCGCGCGTCCGCCACAAAGCATTTTGCTGGCTGTGCCTGCGGACACCTCGGCGCCCAACTGGACGCTCGACAGCCTGCTGGCCACCGTTAACGAAGCCATGGCGCTGGCGCGATTGCGCGCCGTGCGGCCGCAGGATCTGCAGGGGCTTGGCCTGCTGCTGCCGGGCATATTCCTCTCGAACAACTTCAAGCAGGACGTGCCTTCGGTGGATTTCAGCAAGATGGTTCTCAAGAACCTGGAAACCCTGAAGGCAGCCAGCCAGCAAACTGGTGGCAAGGCCACTATGGCCAAGGGCACGACCCAGTTCACGACATGATGGAGGAGCTGCCATGACGCTTTCCCTTACTGCCGCCAAGATATCCGTCAAGTCGGTGTTGATTGCGCGGCCGGACCCGTCACACACGGTGTGGTCGCGCCTGGAGCCGCTGCCCACTAGCGACAACGTGGCCGAGAGCCTGCAGGCGCGCGTGGCAGACCCTTTGTGGATGCTGGCGCGGCAGTGGCAGTTCAACGAGTTTCAGGGTGAAGACGCCGGCAGCCCGATCAGTGTGGCGCTGTCCGCAGTTGGTTTGCCAATGACGAGCTTGTTGAAAACACCCCATGCCCCGGACGCGGTCAGTCTGCCTGCTGGCGCGGCGCCGCTGGAAGCGATGGTGGAGCACGAGCAGGTGCTGGCGGTTCACCCGAAACTCAACGCCCAAGCGGGCCAGCAACTGATGCGGCGCCTGCGCGCTGCCGGGCACCCGGCTGCTGCCAACGCCTTGCTGGCCCAGTTTCCGGCGGCTCTGCCGCCGCCCGACGATGCCTCGGCCGACAACGCCGGGTTTGTCTGGCACACGCTGCTGCATGCCCGCGCCATTGACGCGCTGGCCTTGTCGGCAACCCTCAAGGCGCTGCCGGACCGCCCTGCACTGGAAGCTTTCGCCTCCGGTTTGGGGCTGGCTGGCGCAGCAGTGCAAAGTGGAGCTGATTTGCTGACGCATTGGCTCGGCTGGCTCGACGAACTGGCATTCAACGGCCAGGACAAAGGCGCGAGCCCGTACTGGAATCCGCAACGGCTGGAGTACAGCTTCGCCCTGGGCGCGCAGGGCGACGGCGCACCGGTGCGTCTGCTGGCGGATGAATACACTGACGGTCGCCTCGACTGGCACAGCTTCGAATTGGGCGCTGCGCAAGCACCAGCGGCTCAAAGCCAGGCGTTTACGGTGACGCCGAAACGTCCACCTTTGCCCACCACCGCGCGTTACCCGGGCATGCCGGCGGACCGGTATTGGGAGTTTGAAGATGGCCGCGTCAACTTCGGCATGCTCGGCGCTGCCAAGAGTGACCTGACGCGGCTTGCGGTGCTCGAATATGCGTTGGTGTTTGGCAACGACTGGTTCACCTTGCCGCTGACCCTGCCAACCAACGCGCTCTACCGGATTTCAAAATTCAATGTGCTGGACAACTTTGGCATCACGCTGCCGATTCCGCCGGCCGGCTGGAACATGTACGAGATGAGCCTGCAGGCTGGCGCACCCGTGCAGCGCCTGGACAACGCGATGTACCTGTGCCCCGCGCTCGAAACCCTGCAGGGCCCGCCCTTGGAGCATGTGGTGATGATGCGCGACGAAATGGCAAACATGGTCTGGGGCATTGAAAAACGCGTGCAAGGCAGCAGTGGCGAGCCGATCGACCGCAAGTTTGAAAGCACGCGGCTGACCACCACCCAGACGCTGCGCCCGCCCGCGCCTGCCCAAGGCGCGCCACTGGTGACAGCAGGTGCGCTTTTGCAATACCGATTGCAAACGCCGGTGGCAGCCAATTGGGTGCCGTTTTTGCCCGTGAGAAAAGAAGGTGCAACGCCAGCGAACTGGGCGATCCAGCTGCAACGCGGCGTTGTGACGCACTATTACCAGGTGACCGAAACGCGGCTGCTGGACCCGCTGAACCAGGGTTATGCAACGTTCATCACGCGCCTGCGCGACAACGACTTTGTTGAGACCACCCCTGTGCAAGGTGCGCAGGACAACCAGTTGCAGGGTTTCATGTTCCATCCGCGTGGCAGCCTGTTGCGGCTGGACCCGAACCTGCCAGTGGCCGAAGATTACCTGCGTGTGGAAGAAGAGGAAGTGCCGCGCGACGGCATCGAGCTCAAACGCCGCTTCAACTACGCCCGTGACGCGAAGGGCCGTGGCCTTTTGTGGATCGGTCGCAGCAAAACGACAGGTCGTGGCGAAGGCAACAGTGGCCTGAAGTTTGATGTGGTGTCACGGGGCAAGCCATGACACCTGGACTTCAATGGTAATTTCGTTAATAAGTAATTTAAAATGTAAATATGATTATAATTTAATCATATTTACAATAAAAATAGTAGCAAATTATTAAATAAATACGTGACTTAGTTTCAAATAAATCTTCTCAAGTATTTATGTAATTAATTACTTGAAAATCAATTAACCCCGCGACCCACCCCGACCACCCGAGCCGCCGACGCCGCCACTGCGACCACCACCGCCACCGCCGTAGCCGCCACCACCGCCGCCAGAGCGACTGCCAGCATAACCACCACCGCCTCCACCTCCGCCGGTGCGGCGCGCACCGCCGCCATTGCGGCCATTGCCACGGGCCATCAAATCAACGCTGGTGCGCATCGGGTCAGGCTGGCCTTGGGGCGCACGGGGCTCGTGTCGGTTGCCCGCGCCCAGGTTGCCCGGGTCGGTGTAAACCGGCGCATTGTGGTCCTGCGCTGTGCGTGAGGAGAAATTGCGCGGCGCGCTGCTGGCGGGTTGAAAGTCGTCGTGGTTCGGGTCGCGGCTGGGGCTGCGGTTGGCATCGCGGTGCGGTGCTCGCCCAGCGTCGCGTGCGCCATTGCCGTTGGGGAAGGTGTTTGCGTTGCGACCCCCGCCGTGGGGCGCGGATCGGCCTGCGCCATTGTTGCTTGCGGCATTTCTGCCGCCACCGCCACCACCACTGGCGTGTCGGCCATTTCCGCCGCCATTTCCACCGCCGTTGCCACCACCTGAGTTCGCGCCAGCGCCACGGCCACGTTGGCCGCCTTGGCCGGCCGCACCCGAGCCTGCGCGGGTTTCGCGCACGCGGGTGAGCATCTCGGTGCGCGCCGCGCGCCCTGCGGCCATCATCACGTCACGGCTGGGCGCTCGGCCGGCGCCGCCCCAGATCGTCTGGCGGCCCATGGCGATGGGTTCGGCCACTTCTCCGGGCTCAGGCATAAAGCCCTCGATGATTTGGACTGCAATTTCCTGTTTGGTGAAGCGTTCAATCGCCTGCATGAACCCTTCTTCGTCCAGGCACACCAGGTTGACGGCAGCGCCGTCGGCGCCCGCGCGGCCCGTGCGGCCGATGCGGTGCACGTAGTCTTCCGTGACGTTGGGGATGTCGTAATTCACCACGTGTGGCAGGTCGTCAATGTCAATGCCGCGCGCGGCGATATCTGTCGCTACCAGCGCACGGATGTCGCCGCTCTTGAAGCCGCTCAGGGCTTGCGTTCGGGCAGACTGGCTCTTGTTGCCATGCAGCGCCATGGCGTGAATGCCGTTTTTCGTCAAAAACTCGGCGACGTTGTTCGCGCCAAATTTGGTGCGCGTGAAGACCAGCACCTGGCTCCAGTTTTGCTCGTTGATGATGTGTGCCAGCAAGGCCTTCTTTTTGCCGCGCCCGACCGGGTGGATCACCTGGGTGATGCGTTGCACCGTGGTGTTGCGCGGTGTCACCTGCACGCTTTGCGGGTTCTTCAGCAGCGTGGCGGCCAGATCGCGAATCTCATCGCTGAAGGTGGCTGAAAACAACAGGCTTTGTTTGTCGCGCGGCACCACGGCCAACACCTTTTTCACGTCATGGATGAAACCCATGTCGAGCATGCGGTCGGCTTCGTCGAGCACCAGCATCTGCACCTGGCCGAGGTCAAGCACGCCTTGCTGCAGCAGATCCAGCAGGCGGCCAGGGGTGGCGACCAAAATGTCGACGCCCCGTTTCACCTTGCTGATCTGGGGGTTCATGCCGACGCCGCCAAACACCACGGTGGATGTCAATTCGACGAACTTGCCGTAAGTTTGCACCGACTCTTCCACCTGCGCCGCCAGTTCACGCGTGGGCGTGAGCACCAGCGCGCGGATGCCGTTGCCGCCAAATTTGTTGGTGGCGCGCGGGGTCGTGCTCAATTTGTGCAGCATGGGCAACACAAAGGCGGCGGTTTTGCCGGTGCCGGTTTGCGCGCCGCCAAGCAAATCATGCCCAGCCAGCACCATCGGAATGGCTTCCGCCTGGATGGCCGTGGGGGTTTCGTAACCGTGCTCGCGCACGGCTTTCACAATGGCCGCAGCCAGGTTCAAATCATCAAAGTTCATTTAATACGCGCCTGTCCACAGGCGCCTGGAATTCAGCCCATCGCGGCGCCACAAAGGGTGCCGGAATCAGTCAAGGCAGAGTCGGTTAGGGGTGGAACTGAGGGCTGCGGGAGCTGTGTCCGTAAGCGTTGGGTTCCCAGCGAATCGCTGAAATTGTGGGCAACTGAAATGCCACAAGAACCTGCATTGTCGCATGAATCAATACGACCCACACCAAACCGCCGTCTGAAACATAATGTTATTGCGCGGAAAAGTTCGCTTTGTGGGTGGACGGCTCAGGTGACAATGACTGGCAAACTAATATTGCAGGAGAGTTGAATGGCGAACAATGCAATGACACGGCTGGGGTTCTCTGACGAAAAAGTCAGCACGAAACCGGCCCTGCGCGATTGCATTGAGGCGGTGCTGAGCCAATCCGACGGCTTGATGACCGCTGTGATGACGGGGATGCGGGCCATTAAAGGACAAAACCGTGGCCGCGCCGTGGTGATCAACCAGAATCCGGAATACGTCAAAGCGCTGGACGCGCTGTTAGACCAAGAAGTTGCCGTCAAAGCCTCCTTTGCCGCTGAACTGCGTGGCGCGTTTTACAGCCGCCGTGCACAAGACGTCGTGGCGCAGCCGATTCTGCGGTTTGACGACTTCCAGTTCCTCGATGAAACGCAAATTGACGCCAACATCGAGTCGGCGCTGACGCAGCAGGAAGTAGCCACCGCTGTTGACGACGCGTTGCCGCCGGTCAATGCCTTGGTCAGCACTCTGTTGGGGCTGGTCAACGTGCAGAGCCAGCTCAATCCACTGAAGCCAGAATCCTTTGTGCACGCGCTCAAAGCCTGCATGACGGTGCATGTTGAAAACGAAGGCGCTCGCAAGGCTTTGCTCGGCTCTGCAGCGAGTTTTCTTGGGCCCGCGCTGAACCAGCTTTACAAGGATTTGGTGAACTGGCTTCGCTCGCAAGGCATCGAGCCGGCATTGCCGGCCGGCACCCTGCCTGGGGCAAGCGCTGTCTCGGGCGTCAAAGTGGCTGAAACCGCCATCAGTCGAACACTTTTGACATTGGACAAGTTGCGCAAGTTGCTGTCTGGCGACTTCGATCTGGCCTTTGGCCAAAGCACTGCGCCTAAAGATTTTCTGCACACCGTGCCAGCCTCCTATGTGGCGATGGAGGATCTGAAGCTGGTCGAGCCCATGATGCAGCGGCTGGCCAACCGCGCCAGACAAGCCGCGCCGAAGAAAGCGGGCACACCCGCTGCGGTTGACATGCTCGCCAATGACAACCTGCAAAGCCGCCAACTGGGCCGCCAACTCGGCGCCGAAGTGGTCAGCTTGATGTTGGAGAACCTGATGAAAGACGACCGCTTGCTGCCCAAGGTGCGGCAGCATATAAAGGATATGGAGTCAGTGCTGCTGCAATTGTCGCAATCCGACCCGCGCTTTTTCAGCGAACGTGAACACCCGGCGCGCCAACTGCTTGACCGCATGACAAACCGCAGCCTGGCCTTCAAGTCAGAGGATGACGACGGTTTTCCAAGGTTTTCAAAAGCCATCTCCAATTCGATCCAGGTGCTGGTGAGCGGCGGCGGTGACGCCCCCGCTTTCGCCAGAGTGTTGCGCAAACTCGAAGAAGGTTGGGAGCGTGACGAGGAGGCGCAAAAGAAGCGCCAAGAGGAGGCTGCACGCACGCTTATGCTGGCCGAACAGCGCAACTTGTTGGCGCAAAAACACGCCGAAGACTTTGCGCAGCGCGTGGCAGGCAAAGACGTGCCTGAATTCATCACTTCGCTGCTGCGTGGCGCCTGGGCGCAGGCGCTGGCTGAGTCGCAGCTGCGCTCGGCCGATGGCGTGAGCGACCCGCTGGGCCTGTCGCAAACCGCCGATGACCTGATCTGGAGTGTGCAGCTGCGCCTGACCAAACGTAACCGCGCCAAGCTGGTGCAAATGGTGCCGAGTCTGCTGGTGAAGTTGCGCCAGGGCCTGCAGTTGGTCGATTACCCGGAAGACCGGGTGCCACCATTGTTTGACAACCTCATTGCCTTGCATGAGCAGGCATTTGAAGTGCCGCCAGAGCGTGCAGAGCCGGTTCTGGGAGAAGCTGCGGTTGCGGACATCCAGCTGCCACAAGAGGCAGAACTTTTGTCCGTGTTGCCTGGCGACTCGCGTTTCGATGGCACGCCTTCGCAGGTGAATTGGGTGGCGGGCGACGAAGCTGTAGAGGCTGGTGTCGAATCCGGCGTCGAATCTGGCGTTGATTCCGGTTACGTGAGCAGCGATGGCGACTCTTTGCTCAATTTCAGCGACGCGCAGCCTGCTGCAGAAGACCAGCCCGTTGGCCCGTGGGTGGTGTCTGACCTGAAAGTTGGCACCTGGGTAGAACTCATGCTGCAGGGCAACTGGGTGCGCGCCCAGCTGACTTGGGCCAGCCCGCATTTGACCTTGTTCATGTTCATTTCCGGCAAAGGCCTGGCGCATTCGATGTCGCGCCGAACGATGGATCTGCGCCGCGAGCAGGGGCTCATCCGGGTGGTGTCATATGGCGACGTGGTGGGCAGTGCGCTGGACGCTGTGGCGCAAGCAGCGTTGCGCAACGAGCCTTCCAATGTGACGGGCCCCGCACCGTTGATGTAAAGCTGCGGTAGGTGCGCGCTGGCGCCGCCAGCGATAATGGTGGTTTTCCCTCAGCGAACCCTCCAAAACAATGGCTCAATACGTATTTTCGATGAACCGCGTCGGCAAGATGGTGCCGCCCAAGCGTTTCATTCTCAAAGACATCTCGCTCAGTTTTTTCCCCGGCGCCAAGATCGGCGTGCTGGGCACCAACGGTTCGGGCAAATCCACCCTGCTAAAGATCATGGCGGGTGTGGACAAGGAATACGAAGGCGAAGCGATTCCAATGCCCGGCCTGAATATCGGCTACCTGCCTCAGGAACCGCAGCTTGACCCAACCCAAACGGTTCGCGAGAGTGTTGAAGCCGGCATGGGTTCGATCTTCAAGGCCAAGGCGCGTCTGGAGGAAATTTACGCGGCTTATGGCGAAGAGAACGCAGATTTCGACAAACTCGCCACCGAGCAGGCTGAAATGGAAGCCATCATCGCCAGCGCTGGCACCGACTCCGAGCACCAGCTTGAAATCGCCGCCGATGCGCTGCGCTTGCCACCGTGGGACGCCAACATCGGCGTGCTCTCGGGTGGCGAAAAGCGCCGTGTCGCTTTGTGCCGTCTGTTGCTGTCAAAACCTGACATGTTGCTGCTCGACGAGCCGACCAACCACCTGGACGCCGAATCGGTCGATTGGCTGGAGCAGTTTTTGCAGCGCTACCCTGGCACCGTAGTCGCCATCACCCACGACCGTTATTTCCTCGACAACGCCGCCGAATGGATTTTGGAGCTGGACCGCGGCTCCGGCATTCCCTACAAAGGCAATTACAGCGACTGGTTGACGCAAAAGACGGCGCGCCTGGAAGCTGAGCAGAAGGGCGAAGAAAGCCGCGCCAAAGCCTTGAAGAAAGAACTTGAATGGTCGCGCCAAAACCCCAAAGCCCGCCAGGCGAAAAGCAAGGCGCGTTTGGCGCGTTTTGAAGAATTGTCCGATTTCGAATACCAAAAACGCAATGAGACCAATGAGATTTTCATCCCGGTCGCGGAGCGCCTGGGCAACGAAGTGATCGAGTTCGTCAACGTCAGCAAATCGTTTGGCGACCGGGTGCTGATCGACAACCTGAGTTTCAAAGTGCCTGCGGGCGCCATTGTCGGCATCATTGGCCCCAACGGCGCGGGCAAGTCCACGCTGTTTCGCATGATCTCTGGCAAGGAAAAGCCGGACAGCGGCGAAGTCAAAGTCGGCTCCACCGTCAGGATGGCGTTTGTTGACCAGCACCGCGACGATTTGAGCAACGAAAAAACTGTGTGGGAAGACGTCTCCGGCGGGCTGGACATGCTCAACGTCGGCAAGTTCACCATGGCCAGCCGGGCCTATTGCGGGCGTTTCAACTTCAACGGGCAGGACCAGCAAAAACGCGTGGGCACCTTGTCCGGCGGCGAACGCGGCAGGCTGCACCTGGCCAAAACCTTGATCGCCGGCGGCAACGTATTGATGCTTGACGAGCCTTCCAACGACCTCGACGTGGAAACTTTGCGGGCGTTGGAAGATGCGCTCTTGGAATTTGCCGGCTCGTTGATGGTGATCAGCCACGACCGCTGGTTCCTGGACCGCATCGCCACCCACATTCTGGCCTGTGAAGGCGACAGCCAATGGACTTTCTTCAACGGCAACTACCAGGAATACGAAGCTGATAAGGTACGGCGCCTGGGCGCCGAGGGCGCGAAACCCAAACGCATGCGGTTCAAGGCGCTGAAGTGAAGGGCGCGTAACAGCGATGCCGGTGGACAGAAGCGCGCTGGTGCCCCAGCTTGCACGCTACAGCGAATGGTTTGAATTCGCGCCGGTGGGTTATGTTGCGCTGACGAATGACGGCGTGATCGCGCAAGTCAATGCTGCGGCGGAAAACCTGTTGGGCATGCAGCGCGTAGATCTGGCGGGCAAGCCGTTGATTGATTTCGTCTCGGGAGACGAATATGTCGCGCTGAAGGTTTTTCTGTCAAAGGTGTTGGATAGTGCGGTTCCGCACCGTTGCACGGTGGCATTCAACACGGTGGGCCGAGCCGCCGTCAAGGTGGACTTGCAGGCCAAACGCTCGGCCAATGGGTTGGAATGCCATGTGGCGATGGTGGACGTGAGCCAGCACCTGCTCGCCGAACAGCGCCTTACCGACAGCGAAGCGCGCACCGGCGCGATCATCGAGTCGGCCATGGACGCCATCCTCACGGTGGACGATGCGCAGCGGATTGTGCTGTTCAACCAGGCGGCCGCGACCATGTTTGGTTGCGCCAGCGCCGAGGCGATCGGCCAACCGCTGGAACGGTTCATTCCGCCGCGCTTGCGTGCCAGCCACCAAGGCCACATGCGGGCGTTCGGCGAAAGCCGGGCCACCAGCCGCAGCATGGGCCAGCCCGGCCAGGTGGCCGCCTTGCGCGCCAACGGCGAAGAATTTCCAGTTGAAGCCGCAATTTCACACGCCGCCGTGAATGGGCGCCAGTTGTTCACGGTGATTTTGCGCGACATCTCTGAACGAAAACGCGCGCAAGCGGCCATTGAGCGTTCGCATTCGGAATTGCGCGAGTTGTCCCGTGCCGCCAATGCCGCCATTGAGGCCGAGCGCAAGCGCATTGCGCGCGAACTGCACGATGAGTTGGGCCAATTGATCACCGTTGCGCGGATGGATCTTGAGGCGCTTCGAAGCGGATTTTTGCCGGAGCAGCTTGAACTTCAGTCCAAAGCGCAGAACGTTCGGGCGGCGCTCGATGGCGTTGTGGCCGCTGCCCGCCGGATCGCGTCAGACCTGCGCCCCACCTTGCTGGACGATCTGGGGCTAGCCGCCGCGCTGGAATGGCTAATGCAGAGTTTTGCGGAGCGCACGCAAATTGACGTGAAATTGTTCGCCGATGACAGCCTGCCCGACGTGCACGAGCCGGTCGCGTCTGCCCTCTACCGAGTCGCCCAGGAGTCGCTCACCAACATCGCCCGCCATGCCAAGGCCAGCAGCGCGCAGGTGCGCCTGGAGCAAGTCAATGGCAGCGTGATGTTGACGGTGCGTGACAACGGCTGCGGCATCAACGAGGCGAGTTTGGGCAAAAGTGGCTCATTCGGCGTGCGCGGCATGCGCGAGCGGGTGGGTCTGCTGGGCGGCGAGTTTTCTGTGGGCCGTTTGGCCGGCGGCGGCACCGAGCTGCGCGCGCGGCTGCCCAACCTGCCTGACCGAGCCGGTCTGCGAATACCGGGCCTTTAAGCGAAAGCGGGACGCAGCGCCCCAACGGAGTTCGCGTCGGCCAGTGCGGTGGCCATGTTCAAGTCTCGCCGAGCGAAATGCCAATCGTCCTGGCGGTTCTTAGCAAAGGATGATCCAGCGGCACGCGACGGTTGCGAGCTGCCACCAGGTCCAGCGGCAGGCTGGACAATTGTCCTCCCTGCAGGGTGACCATTCGGTTGAATTCGCCGCGCATCAAAAGCTGCGCGGCCTCGGCGCCAAACTGCGTGGCCAGCACCCGGTCAAACGGGGTTGGCATGCCGCCGCGCTGCACATGGCCCAGCACGGTGGCGCGCACCTCGCTCTTCAAACCAGGCTGCAACATCTGGCGCAGGACATGGGCGACGCCACCCAGCCGCACCGGTTCGGCCCGGTCAGGCAGCCGCTGCTCCACCGTTAATTGCCCGCCGAGTGGCTTTGCGCCTTCGGCAATGCAGATCACGGTGAAGCGCTGGCGCTGCTCGCGCTCTTTGCAAACGGCCAGCACCGCATTAATGTCGAAGTCGATCTCGGGCAGCAAAATAAGATCGGCCGCGCCCGCCAGACCCGCTTCCAGCGCAATCCAACCGGCGTAGCGGCCCATGGTTTCAACAACCATCACTCGGCTGTGGCTTTGGCCTGTGGTTTGGATTCGCTGCAGCGCCTGCGCCACGGTGTCTACCGCCGTGTCAAAGCCAAAACTGCGCTCGCAGCCTTCAATGTCGTTGTCGATCGTTTTGGGCACACCCACCACACGCAAGCCACGCTGGGCCAAGCCGTTGGCCACGGTCATGGTGCCATCCCCGCCAATCGCCACCAGGGCGTCAAGGCCGAGGGCTTGGGCTCGCGCCAGCGTGGAGGTGGTTGCCGCTTCGCTGGCCAGCGGGTTGGCGTGGTTGCTGGTGCCCAGGATGGTGCCGCCGTTGAACAATATGCCGCTGACCGCGCGCCAGTCCAGCGGGCGGGTGCGGCCTTCCTCCATCAGGCCAGCGAAGCCGTCCTCGATGCCGATGACCTCGGCGCCGCATTGGCCGATAAGCGACTTGGTGACGGCGCGAATCACCGCATTCAAGCCTGGGCAGTCGCCCCCGCCTGTCAAGACACCCACTCGCATGTTGCGCCTTTCCCCGGCGTTCTGCCGGCTCAATTTTTCAACAACTTCTGCCGCACCAAATCGATGTGGTTGCGCAGCGAATACAACTCATCCGCGTACGACAACGGCACGGTGATCTTCTCGACGTGGGTTTCCAGCTCGTCGAGCTCCCGCTGTAGATTGGCCGAGGTCTCCAGTTTTTCCCCGAGGCGGTCTTCAATGTCGCGCAACTGGCCGTACCAGCGGAAGATGCGCGAGCGAATGCGGAACTGGTACACCGGCGGAACGATGCGCGACAGCGGCAACAACACCGCCACGATGATGCCCAGCGCCAGCCACATGCGTTCGACCAGGTTCGCCATTGAAAACGGCAAGTACCGCTGCAACAGCGGCACGCCGCTTTTGATGGCGCGTTCGGCTTCTTGCGCTAGAGGGAACTCGGTGTTGGCCGTGCTGGGGTAGTCATGCGCTCGGTTGAACCACCCCGCACCGCCATGCAACTTGAGGGATGCCTGCGAGAAAAGCTGCAAGATGGCCGGGTGCACTTTGTCGCGCGCGAGCAGCGAGGTGGTGGGCGCCACCAGGCGCACGTCGGCGCTGGGCACGTCGCCCGCAAGGTCGACCACGCCGCGCGGCAAAGCGACCGGGGCCAGGAATGAGAACCGCCGCGAATAAGCTTCGTTTTGCTCGAAGCTCAGCAGCTTCACGCCCGGCGTTTGCAGCAGCATTTGCACCATGGGCGACTCGGGCGCGGAGGCGAACACCAATGCGTCTGCCTCGCCGCTGAGAAACGCCACGGTGGCGGGGGTTTGCTCAAGTTTGCTGAGTTTCAACGTGCCGGATTCCAGCCGATTGACCTCGAACAGCTTTTCCATCAGGGCTGGCACGCCGCTGCCTGCCGTTCCCACGTTGATGC
>JANOYE010000204.1:0-39724 GCA_031428695.1 Rhodoferax sp.
AAAGGCGACGTGAAAGGCGACGAAGCCAAACGCGGGCAGGGCGGCCGCAACGTCGAGTTCCTGCTCTCGCTCGCGGTCGCGCTCCAGGGTCAAGCGGGTGTGTACGCGCTGGCAGGCGACACCGACGGCGTAGACGGCGCAGCCGAAATCGCCGGTGCCATTTCGCTGCCTGACACCCTGGCCCGCGCTTGGGCAAAGGGCATCAACCCCCGCGCCAGCCTGGACAAACACGACGGCCATGGCTTCTTTCGAGCGCTCGGTGATTCGGTTGTCACCGGGCCGACGTTGACGAACGTGAACGACTTCAGGGCGATTTTGATTTTCTGATTCCACAGAGCCTCTACAGCAGGAATAAAATTCCGTCTCCAATCAATGTCGAATCACACCCAGGACTTCACCATGAACATGGCCGAACTAAGCGCCCTTCCGCTAGCACAACGCCTGGAAGCGATGGAAGTGTTGTGGGAATCTCTCTCGCGCGACAGTGCCTACGACCCCAGCCCCGCGTGGCATGCGGATGTACTGGCGCAGCGCGTGAGCGAGCTTGAAACGGGCCAGGCCACAGACTGGGCCGACGCCAAACCCCGCATTCTTGCCAAAGCGGGTCAACTGAATATTCGGCGCAATGCATAAAGTGCAAATTGCGCCCTCAGCCGAGGGCGATTTGCTGGATGGCTATGCGTTTTACGAGTTGCAAGACCCAGGCGTTGGTGACTATTTTTTGCAGTCTCTAGCTTCAGACATTGAGTCTCTGGGGCTGTATGCAGGCATTCATCCCAAGTCACACCTCGGCCTGTACCGCACAGCGTCCAAGCGTTTCCCATTCTCGATTTATTACCAGTTTGACGGCAAGACCGCCACCGTCGCCGCCGTGCTGGACGCAAGGCGCAACCCCAAGACCCTGCGCCGCGTATTGGCCGACCGACATTAGCCGGACGGTGGGGTCGGCCGCTTGGGAATGTGAACGATTTCAGGGCGATTTTGATTTTGTGAATTGGTTGATGCTATTGAAATTTATAAGCATATCAACATTTTGATCACCCGTTCTATTTCTTAAGCCTTTCTGGCCTCTAGGTCACGAATAATGTGCGTAAGAAGCTATTGAAAATATAGCGAATAAAAACTCGAATGTCCAATTGATTCGGTCATTGGCGATGGGCCCCTCACGGCGACCTTGCAATGCGCTCAGTCCTGTGCATTAAGATTGGTGAACAATGAGTACCTTAAAGTCCCCGCTCAGCATATTTTTCGCAGTGCGTTCACGCCGCTCGTTGAATTTCATTGCTTGACCCCATAGGGAATCGTTACGTCGCGAATCTGACAGTCCCACCCTCAAACCAGATATCCAAAATGCCCAACGCCTCGCACCACCTTGCTTTCCATGGCTCAATCGTTTTGCTGTTCGGCGTTCTCCTGGGCGCGCCTTATGCGAAGGCGATCAACCGCCCCGCGTCCGCTCAGGTCATCAACTCGTGGCGCGTTGCGCACCAGAGCCTTCCGATTGCCGCAACGCTGATGCTTGCCATTGCTGCGGTGCTCCCGTCTTTCGCGGCAGGGCAAAGTGTCAGTTGGTTCATCGCTGGCACGCTCATCTTGTCTTCCTATGCTTTTTGCGTGTCGATGCCGCTGGCGGCCATCACCGGGCATCGAGGCCTTACTTCGGATGGCAAAGGCCTGCAAAAATTCGTTCTCGCCGGCAACTTGATTGGCGCCTGGTTGTCCGTGGCTGCGTGTGCAGGTTTGGTGTTTGCGACAGGTGCCACGGTGTTGCGCCCTTAACCGCGACCCTTTGCAGACTCCTAACTTCTTGGCAACTTGCCTGACTTACCCACCCACGCAGGTCGTGGTGATAAGGAAAGGGGACCGGGCTTTGGTGTGAAAAGTGCGTGGGAGCGGCCTGTCGGTCAGCACAAAAAATGGCCAAGCGCCAGCTTGACCCATTTTTCGCAACCGCGCGTGCTTTCACACCAAAACCGCACGCCCCTTGCCTTGTCGCCGCGACCGGGCAGTCAATCACGGCCTCACTGCCCCGTGAAATTGGTCGCGATGAAATTGCCGGCAGGCGTGAAAAACATGTAGAGCGTTTCCTTCGATTTGTCCCGCGCGGCGGGGTCTTTGAAGGTCACTTTCACTCCTTGCCTTTTTTGCCGTCCACCGAGTCCGCCGTGTCTTGCTTGATGTCTTGCCACGATGCGCCGAGTTTGCCGGACTTCACGAGCGCGGCTTTGCGCTGTTGCGCGCAGGCGATGATGGTTTCTTGCGCGGCGGGTTTGTTGCCGTGGAAGTGGCAACTGCCGGCGGTGTCCGCCCAGGCTTGGGGCGCCGCAAAACCAGCGGACAAAGTGATCACCATCGAAGCGAAAAACGGGGGAGCGCAAACAGAGCTTTTCATGATCGTGTTCTGCCAGACGAGCGTTGAAACGGATGGCTATTTGAGCGTGTTGCGGCTGGCATCGGTCGCATTTTGCACGTCCATGTCTTCATAGCGGGTGGAGAGGCCAAAACCTTGCAAGAGGCCAAAGCCAAACACGGCGCCCAGCAGGTTGGGCGAGGCCATGTTGAAGTGCTTTTGGAAACCGCCGTTGTTGTCAAAACCCTTGTAGATCACGCTGGTGGCGATGATGGCGTCTACCAGGTAGAAGTTCCAGGTGATTTTGTAGAAGGTGGCGAAGATGGGCGTGATGCAGTGCCCAACTGTGAAGGCGGTGACGAACTTGGCCACGTCTTTGAAGGTGGTGAGAAAAAACACCACCCCAAAGAGGAACAAAAGGTGGTCGTAACCCGTCAGCATGTGGCTTGCGCCCAAAGAGATGCAGCGCAGTTAGCCGCCGTCGAGCATGTGCTGGCGGTCAGCCTCGGAGATGCCGTGGGCTGCGGCCAGCGGGGGCAGGGCCAATAGCAGCTGAGGCGACAACTGCAAAAGGGCGCGGATTCTGTGGGTCATGGCGGGAAATTCTAACGGCGCAGCACGGTCAATGGCCAGGCTCGCGGGGCGGCGTTGAGTTGCCTGATTTGGGTGCGCTTCTTAAAATTAACATGGGTATTAATATTTTATCCGTTTCCTTAAGTTTGTCCGGTTTTTTAGGATTTTTATGCCTCCAAGTCACGAATAATGTGCGTAAGAAGCTATCAATAATGTAGCGACTCTGGGTTCGAAAAATCGATTGAGGCCGCCGCAAACGGTTAATCCGATGCGCCCCGCGCGGCGAACGGGCAGCGCTCGCGCCCATGCTTGAAATGACAACGGCCTTGCAGCGACGCTACCGCCTCGGCACACCCGCATCCTGCAAACGCTCGCCAAAATACATGCGGCTGACGCCCGCTTCAGCCGCCGCAGACTCGCACAGGGCGCATGGCCGGGAGGTGGAGTACAAGACGCTGCCTTCAATCTTGCTGCGACCAAGGCGGCGCTGCGCGTCGCGGATCGCCTCGCGCTCCGCATGGGCGGTTGCATCGGCGTTTTTCACCACGCGGCTCGGGCCTTCACCGACAAGCTGGCCGTCAAGCACCAGCACCGCGCCGTAGGATTGGTCGCCCCAGGACTCGGCCAGGCGCTTCATCGCGGCCGCAGCTTGGTACCAGCGTGTTTTTGGGTCTGAGCTTGAGCCGGAAATCTGAGCGAGCGTGAATCCCGGCACGGCTGCAAGTGCGGGCACCGCAAGGCAGGCCCTTGCGATTTCACGGCGGCTGAAGAGGTGGGACATTTGGCGTTGGTGCTGTTTGGCCCGCACAGTTTCCCACCAACTCAGCAACTCTGCTCCTTGCCTTGTCGCCGTGACCGGGCAATTCGCCACGAAGGGCAGTCAGCAGCGGCTAGCGCTCTGCATGGCAAGCGCAGGCCTCACCATGCGCCGCAGAGACCAGCTCCTGCAAGATGCCGCATTCATCCCCCGCGTGTTTGCCGCTGCATTGGGCGCGCAATTGCACCAGCTGCTTTTCGAGCGCGCGCATGCTCTTGAGGCGGGCCCGCACGCGGGTGAGCTGGGCGTCAACCAGCAGATCAACATCTGTGCAGGCGGCCAGGGGCGAGTCCACCAGCGACAACAGGCGCGCGATGTCGGCCAACGACATGTCCAGCGCGCGGCAATGGCGCACAAAGGCCAGTCGCTCCAGATGCGCAGGCCCATACTCGCGGTAGCCGTTCGCCTCGCGCGCGGGGGCGGGCAGCAGGCCCTGTTTTTCATAGAAGCGGATGGTCTCGATCTCGACACCCGTGGCGTCGCTCAGTGCTTTGATGCGCATGGTTTTGTCCTTGGTTCGTGCTCCAATGGCCTGCGAAATTATAGGACATGACTCTGTAGCGACTCCAGGGTATCCAATGGCGGTTCAACTTCCCGAGAAAAGACCATGTCTGCACACTGTCAACACCACGCGCCTTCTGCCAAGCCACTGAATTTCCCCCGCTACCGGCGGATTTTGTGGTTTGCGCTCTTGGTCAATGCAGCCATGTTTTTCGTGGAAATCCTCGCCGGTTACCGCAGCGGCTCGGCCTCGCTGCTGGCTGACGCGATTGACTTTGCCGGCGATGCGGCCAACTACGCCGTCTCGCTGGCGGTGCTCGGCGCGGCAGTGGCTTGGCGTTCGCGTGCAGCGCAATTCAAAGCAGTTTGCATGATCGGTTTTGGCGCGTTTGTGATGGGCCGCGCCGCCTGGGGCGCGCTGTATGGCGGGGTGCCCGATGCGCCTTTGATGGGCGCCATCGGCATGCTGGCGCTGGCCGCCAATGTGGCCGTGGCGTGGGCGCTCTACGCCTTTCGCGAGGGCGACGCCAACATGCGCAGCGTGTGGCTGTGTACGCGCAATGACGTGATCGGCAACCTGGCCGTGATCGCAGCGGCGATTGGCGTGTTCGGCAGCCAAAGCGCCTGGCCGGATTTGGCGGTGGCCGCCATCATGGCCAGCCTGGCGATTTCGAGCGGCTGGGCTGTGATGCGGCAGGCGAAAGGCGAACTGGCAGTGCAGGAACATCATGGCCATGCGCACTGAGTCACCTGCGCCGGGCTCGCCGCCCGGGTCACAGTTCCTATTTGAGCCAGCGCTGTTTGGCAAATTGACCGCGCAATTCGCCGCCGTGCCTGCAGCCCAGCTTGAACAACGCTGGCTCTATCTGGAGGCGGCCCATGGGGTCGGCCAAACGGGGGTCGCGCCGCATTTTCGCGTTCACTGGCTGATGCTGGCGCTGGCCTGGGAAACTGGCGATTGGCGCGAAGTTGCGGGGCAAGTCTTCAGAATGGCGCTGGTGCCGCTCGGCCATTTGACAGGCCGCTTGCCACTGGGCAACTCTGGCAAAGCCAACGTGAGCGCCTTTGAACCAATGCCGGTGAGCAAGGCGGTGAGTGAGGTGATTTTTTTGGCCCGAAAATCAATGCCATCTGCCTGAAACCTAAGACGCGAAACCATGCAACCAACGGATCGACAGTGGTCACTTCTTTTTAGCGCCTGGCTGGTCGCCTTGGCCGCCACCTTGGGCGCGCTGTTCTTGGGCGAGGTGATGGGCATGACGCCCTGCGTGTTGTGCTGGCACCAGCGCATCGCCATGTTTCCGCTGGTGATCGTGCTGGGCCTGGGCTTGTTTCCGCTGGACACACGCTGCGTGCGGTATGCCATGCCCTTGGCGGCAGTGGGCTGGTGCATTGCGTTGTACCACTGCCTGCTTTATTGGGGCCTCGTCCCCAAAGATTTGGTGCCTTGCGGCAAAGAGGTTTCCTGCACGGAGGCCAACTTGAACCTGTTGGGTTTCATCTCCATCCCGTTGCTCGCGTTGGCGGCGTTCACGGCGATTCTGGTTTTATTGTTTGTTTGCAAAAGAGGGGGTTCGCATGAATAAAAAAATGTTGACGGGCGCGGCTGCTGGCCTGGCGCTGTTGCTGTTTGGCGTGGGCGCTTATGTGTACACGGTGCAAAAGCAGCAAAAAACGGCTGCCACTGCCGCTGAGACCACACAGGCCAACGCCAGCGCCTTGGTGCGGGCCCATTCGCCGGTGATTGGAAGCGCCAGCGCCAAGGTGACCATCGTCGAATTCTTCGACCCGGCGTGTGAAACCTGCCGGGCGTTTTACCCTTTGGTCAAAGGCGTGGTGAATTCCAGTTTTGGCCAGGTCAATCTGGTGCTGCGTTACGCCGCGTTCCACAAAGGCTCGGATGAGGCCGTCAAGATACTGGAAGCCGCCAGGCGGCAAAACTTGTTTCTGCCGGTGCTCGAAGTGATGCTCAAAAACCAAGACACTTGGGCCGCGCATGACAACCCCAACCCCGGCCTGTTGTGGGACTTGATCAAAGAAACCGGCATTGATGTGGCCAAAGCCAGAGCCGATGCCAACGACCCCGCCGCCGCAACCGCGCTGCGCCTGGACACCGAAGACGTGAACCGCTTGAAAGTCACCCGAACGCCGACCTTTTTCGTCAATGGAAAACCGCTGACCGACTTTGGCGCTGGGCAGTTTCAGGAGCTGGTGCGCAGGGAAACCGTGATTGCGTACCCGAAATAGCCGCTAAGTCACGAAAAATGTTCGTTATTTGCTATTTAAAATGTAGCATATCGAATTTTTGGCGATGGGTTTAAATTGCCTCAGGCTGGCGGTGGGCAAACTCGGCTGGCGCTGCGTTGCCCACGATGGGTGGTGACCACGGCAACGGAATGAAGTCCTGGCGAGCGGTTCGTGTCTGGGGCCGAACCCGGCCGAGGTGCAACACGGTCTTCTGTTGACGTGCAGTCTGTTCCCGTTTGATCTCAGCTTCTGACCCCCTGCATGCGAAGTTACTGTTTATCAAGGAAGTAAACCAGAAGCCAAAAAACCGCTGCTTGGCCTTTTGGCAAGTCCCTGCAAAGGGTGAGCCGGCTCTCGGCGATTACCCCTTCTTGTTGCCGAGAACCAGAAGGAGCCCACCGACCACGATCGCGCCAATGCCTGCCCACATTGGAACGTTGACTTGTTGCTTCTGTTTGACGGAAAGTTCGATGGGGCCGAGTTTGACTGCCGTTGTGTCTTTGGTATAGCTGAACCCGCCGTATACCAAGCCGAGGACGCCGGCCACGATAAGCACGATAGCGATGAGTCTTGTGGTGTTCATAAGGTCTTCGTCTCCGACAAATGGCGCGTTCATGCTGGCGTGGCGGAATGCCACACAGACCGACACGCGCCTCCGTGCGGAGTTGACTTGGCGGTCAGTGAATGGGCGGGCAGAACAACGCTACAGGCATTTTGCGCCAACAGAGCTGCATCGTTCCTGCGTTGCTGTGACCGGACATGCTGAGTGCAACCAAACGAATGGCCTGAGAGCGGTTTGCGCCATAAAAGCGCATTCATCTTGGAAGCCCGAAGCAAAAATGGCCCGCCCGTCCTCCCAAACTTCCATTCGCGCGTTGAAACACAGCCTGGGAGCCTGGACGGCAAAACGACTTCGGCCCAAATCGCCGGGATATCGGGATCTTTTGGCGTTACCGTTGCCGCCGATTGCGAGGGTTGTCGGCGAGCGGTTATTGCTGATCGCACCTTGATTTTCGACAATTTTGGCGCGAAGCCTTCTGCCCCCCAGGCTCATAGGGAATTCCCTGATAAAGTCCGTCCCACAGGAGAAACCATGAAACGTATTTGGATACCGAGTTTGGCTGCTGGTTTGGCGTTGGGGTTTGGCGCGGGCGCGTTGGCGCAGGCGGGCAAGCCAATCAAAATTGGTGAGATCAATAGTTATTCGAATATTCCGCAGTTCACGACGCCTTACAAACAAGGCTGGCAACTGGCGGTGGAGCAGATCAATGCGCAGGGTGGCCTTTTGGGCCGCAAAGTGGAAGTGATCGCGCGGGACGACGGCGGCAAACCCGAAGAAGCGCTGAAACACGCGGTGGAGCTGACGTCGAATGAAAAGGTTGACGTGCTGGCCGGCGGGTTTCTCTCCAACGTGGGGCTCGCCTTGGCCGACCACGCGCAGAAAAACAAACGCCTGTTTGTCGCCAGCGAGCCACTGACGGACGCGATTGTGTGGGAGAAGGGCAACCGTTATACCTTCCGCCTGCGCCCCAGCACCTACATGCAGTCGGCCATGCTGGTGGAAGAAGCCGCCAAGCTGCCGGCCAAACGTTGGGCGACGATTGCGCCGAATTATGAATACGGCCAAAGCGCGGTCGCGAGTTTCAAAGAGCTTTTGAAGGCCAAACGGCCCGATGTGGAGTTTGTCGGTGAGCAATGGCCCGCTTTGGGACGCCTGGACGCCGGCACTACCTTGCAAGCGACGATGCAAAGCCGCCCGGACGCCATCTTCAATGTGACCTTTGGCGCCGACCTCGCAAAATTGGTGCGCGAAGGTAACCAGCGAAACATCTTCCCGAAAACCCCCGTCGTGTCGCTGCTGTCGGGCGAGCCTGAATACCTGGAGACCTTGAAGGACGAAACGCCCAAGGGCTGGATCGTCACCGGCTACCCGTGGGACCAGATCGACAAGCCCGAGCACGCCTCGTTCACCGCAAACTATTACAAGAAGTTCAATGAGAACCCGAAAGTCGGCTCGGTGGTGGGTTACGCCACGATGCAGGCGATCTTCGCCGCCATCAAAAAGGCCAACTCCACCGACAATGAAAAACTCGTGGTGGCGATGCGCGGCTTGAAGTTCAGCACACCTTTCGGCCCGGCCGAATTTCGCGCGATTGACCAGCAATCGACCATGGGGGCGTACGTTGGAACGTTGGATCAAAAGGGCGGCAAAGGCACCATGGTGCAGTGGCGTTACGCCGACGGCAAGGCCTACATGCCAACCGACGCCTACGTGCGCACCCGCCGCCCAGCCGACGCGATGAAGTAGCGCAACATTCTTGCAGGCCCTCGCCCACTTTTGGGCAGTGCTTCTGTTTTTTACTTGATTTTCGCCGGTGGGTGCCGTCCAATAGCAGCATGTTGAATTCGATCTATGTGAAGGTTGTCGGTTTTCGCGATGCTGAGCGGCACGCCCTGAACACGCTGTTTCGCCTGTCGCAGGAGCGCGCCTCCACCTACTTGCTCTGGACGCCAGAGGCGCCGCTGCCACCGCACTTGTTGTTGATCGACACCGAGAGTTACGAAGGCGGCATGGAACTGGAGTCACCCGGCTTTAACAAAAACCTGAAATTGATTGCCGTGGGGGAACGGGCGCCTGAAGGGGCATGGCGTGCCTTTGAGCGGCCGCTGAATTGGTCTGCCGTGGTGCACGCGATGGACCAGCTTTTTGCCGGCGCGGTCGGCTCCGACATTGACCTGGAAACCGGCGAAGTGGCCAAAGGCATTGCGCCGCCGGGCGTGCGCCAGACATTGCTGGTCGATGCCTCACGCGACCATCGCCTGTATTTGAGGGCCCGCCTGGCGCTGGTGGGCATGCTGGAAATTTCAGAAACCGACGATGCCGCGCAAGCCTATGAGCAGGCGCACCAACGCCACTTTGACCTCGTCATCGTCAACCTGGATTCGCCCGCGCTGGATGGCTGGCGCCTGGTAGAGCGCCTGGTGGCGCTTGAGCCCGCCATTGGCTCCATTGTGTTGACCTCTCGAATTGCGTCTGTGCACCTGCAGCAGCGCGCGGAACAAGCCGGTTGTCTGGGTGTGATTGAAATTCCGTTTGATCCGCTTCAAATCATGGAGATGCTGCGCAAGGTTTGAGTCTGCAGTCTCAAACCCGGTAGTTCAATTTTGCCGCCAGGCTGGCAGCCACCGGCCACGGCTCGTGGTGCAAACGCGACGCCAGCAGCTCCGCGCACAACACACTCCACGTCAGGCCGCGTGAGCCAAAACCTGTGTTGAGCCACAGACCAGGCAAAGAATCCCCAACCAAATCAGTGACGGGGCCAGTGATTGGCAAGCGATCAGTTGTGGTGCAGCGCAGGTTGCGCCAGGCCTGCAGGTCGCCGCCTTCAAAGCGGGCCCGCAAGGTGGCAGCGACGCCCGGCAACAACTGTTGTAGCCGGGTGAAGGTCTCGGCATGGGCGGCGCCAATTTCCAGCGGTCGGGCCTCGTCTTCGAAGGTTGCGCCAGCAAGCCAGGCCAATTGGCCATTGATCGATACGTTGCTTGCCAGATAACCGTGACCGTTGACTGAAAAGGCGGGCAAGCAATCGGTGTCGCTGGGCAATTGATGTCCCCAAGATACCTGGCCAGGCACCGTCGCAAGGGCTGACACCGCCAGACCTGCCTCTACCCCTTTGACTTGTTGCAGCAGTTGCTTGCAGCCGCCCGCTGCCGCCAGGATGACCAGGGGCGCCCGGGCAAGTTCGTCGCCGTTGGCATTCAAAACGCGCCACTCACCAGCGCCTTCTCCATCCGCAGGCGTTTCCTGCCATTCCAGCGCCACCACCTTGGCGCCACCCTGAAACTCGATGCCCGGCTGCGCCAGCCAGGCTTTGACCAGAGCCTGCGGTTTAATCCACGCGCCTTGAGTTTGGTAGTGCGGCGCGGCGCCTGGCTTGAGTGTTAACACGCCTGAGTTGTCCCAATCTTCACCTCGGGTGAGCAAGCGGGCCGCCTGGGATGCCGTCATGTGGACGCCGGCGCGGGTGAGACGCGAGCGAGGGCTGTCGTCAGCCGAGGTGTGTGCCGCCATCAGGCCCATGGGCAGGCTGGAAGCGCCGAGCGCAGGTGCAAGTTCGGCGTCCAAGACCTGCACCGCCCAGCCTCGCCGTGACAGCGCGTAAGCCGTGCTGGCGCCGGCCAAACCGGCGCCCACCACTATGCAACGGCGCGAGTGTCCCACAGGAGTTTGGCTTTGAGCGAGCCAAGCAGACTGCTTGCGGCCCTTGGGCTCCCAGCGCGGGTTGTAGAGGCCCAACCAGGCGCTGTGTTGAGCCGCGCCATGCGCCTCAAAGCCCTGTTGGGTCAGCGCCAGTTTTGCCGGCTCGGGCAGATCGTCAGCAAAGACGCGCGACCCTCGGTGGCAGCAACGTGCCAGCAGTTTGGCTGCCCAGGAGCCGAGCGGGTCATGCGCAAAGGGCCCAACTGGTGCAAGCAAGAGCAGGTCTGCGTTCATCCGCAGTGCGCGCAATCCGGCGGCCAGGTCGCCCGAAAATCGTGTCAGCAGCGCCGCGCCATCGTCAAACTCTTCGCGTTCTACTTCGGGTGTGCCCGATGAAATCCCGGCATTTGACGGCACTTGCAAAGCAACGTAGTGCAACATGCGCGGGTGGGCTGGGTCGGCGCGCCAGGCGGCCAAGGCTTCGCGCCAACGGCTGCCGTCACCAAAGGACGTGTCGAGAATTTGAAAAGCGCTGCGGCCGGCCCATGCGTGCGGCAATCCGCAGTCATGCAGCCAGACCGTCACAGTGGCATCAAGTCGGGGGAGGGGTGTAGCCGGCGGCGGCGTCCGCCCCTGCGCCGAAGAAGTGGTTTTCCATTTGCCGAGCGAGGTACTGGCGAGCGCGCGCGTCGGCCAGATTCAAGCGGTTTTCATTGACCAGCATGGTCTGGTGTTTGAGCCAGGCGGCCCAAGCTTCTTTGCTGACAGACTGCCAGATGCGTTTGCCCAGTTCGCCAGGGTAGGGCGCAAAGTCGAGCCCTTCGGCTTCTTTTCCAAGTTTGATGCAGTTGACGGTACGGGCCATGGGTGCCTTTGTGAATGACTGAATTTCTGAATGGCCTGATTATCCAGTGTTGTTCACAAAAATTTGATGCGTGTGGCCAAGAGCGTGTTGGCGACGCCTGCCACCGCCGTGCCGCGCACCTCCACCGGTGTGCCATTGACCAGATTGACGAGGGTGCCGTGGTCGAAGGGGTTCTGAGGGGTGCCGGCATCGGCAAATTGCACCGTGTAGCCACGAAGGGAAAATGTGCCGGTTGTGGCGGTGATTGGGATCAGACCGCTCAGATTTCCGGTGAGGCGGTATTCAAGCGTCGCCAAGCCGCTGTCGTTTTCCAGCTTTACGCGGGTGGCTACCAGAACACCGGCCGTCATGACGCCTTTGACTTCCACCCAACTCCCCATGCTGGCAAGTGTAATTTGACCGTTGTCAAAACCCGTCGCACCATTGGTTTGGACAGAGACACCATCAACCGCGAAAGAAGTTGCAGAGTTGAAGGCCGTAACGCGCCCTTCAATCTCAGACTGGCTGCCGTTTTGGCCGGTGGTTGCCGGGCCGCTGATGCGGGTGGCCTGCCATACATTGGAGACGGGCACAGGGTTCAACCGCAGACGCACGTAGGCGCCCTCCACGGGCGTTGCGAGCAGCCCGGCGGCTGGTGTTGTTGCATAACCGATGTCCATGTTATCAATCCCGAATTCTTTTGGCCCAGGCAGCAGGTTTTTGACCAAACCCTGGATCTTGAAATATGCGACGCCCGCGTTGTCCTTCTTCTCAATAAAGGTTGCAGTAATTTCATTGCGATCAGCATTGAGCAGGCCATGCACTTCGACCAAGTTGCCATTTCCCAAAGAGAGCAGGCCATTGGGCAAAGACGCATCAAACACCGAGCCTCCGCCAACCACCACCTTTTGGCCCAGCACTTCAAAACGTCCGTTGCCCGCGCTCAATCTGTCTACTGGCCCTTGCAACTCTCCGCCGACCACAATCGACTGCGCCGTCACATCGCTGGCTACTGAAACCGTGCTCACCACCGTCACGCGCATGCCAAGTTTGAGGGAACCCTTTTTGTTCACGCCATCTTCATCGGTGACCGTGGCTGAGGCATCGTCAATGCGCACGTCGCCGCCATTGAGGTAGATCGAGCCAAACCCGGTCACCGAACCGACTGACGTTGAACCGGTGCCGCCACTGCTGACGCCAGCCACGCTGGTGTCTCCCCCGACCGCACCCGCACCGGAATCTCCCGGTGCGATGCCTGCAGCGCCTGCATCTGCCGCGGTACCGCTGCCGCCTACGCCACCGCCGCCACACCCGGCAAGTGACAAGACGCCGCCAATTACCGTCAAAATGCCTGCCCGTCGCGAAACTACGGTCGAAGCGACTTCGCCTGAATTGGCGGAAACGAGCGTCTCAAGAACGTTTTTTTTCATCGCGGACATCAGTGCAACTCCCCATCATCCGGTAGGTTGGCGCTAAGCGGTGTAATCGTGGGGGGGTCGGATGGCATCGGTTGCGACCAGGTGAACAGTCCGATTCGCATGCATTGATCTTGCAGCCGGCCCGCCTGGCGGTCGGCTTCGATCATTTGATCCAGCTCGGCGCTCATCTGCGCCAGCAACATGCGCCATTGCCGCGCCATCCTCTCGCGCGCCAGGTGCAGCGATTCTTTAGACAATTCATCGGCGTAAATCGCTTGCTCCAAATGTTGCTTGCCGTCTGTCAGCACATTGCTGGCAGCGGCGCGCAGGTGGTCGCCCACGTTATCGCCCAAAAACGCCATCAAACGGGCCCAGTCGCCGCGCGGCACAAAGGCGTCTTGCACCAGGTAAACGGTGTCTGTTTCCGTGTCATGGCGACCCAATTGCAATCGGCACAACTCGTCGAGCAAGGTGCGCGGGTGCACATCTTGTGTGACGCTGGTAGCCAGGCTTTCGAAACTCGGCGCGTCGCCTTGCCGGGGCAGCGGCAGCGGCAGCTTATCGGGCCCTTGCAGAGTTGGGCTCGACATCCAGCGCGTGAACAACTCGGTAATGGGCGAACGCAGGCGGCGCACTGGCGGTTTGCGCTCTTTGGCCAGGCGCGTCACTTCACGCCGCGTCAAACCGGTGGTGGCGCTGATGCGGCTGGCGATGCGACCGGAGGTGAGAGCCGGGTGCGCCTCAATCGCGGCGCTGACAAAGGCGCCGCGCACCATTTCTTCAAACGTCTGAATGCGAATGCCCTGGGCCACACACAGTTGTGCCACCGGTGCCAACACGGCGCGCAGTGCGACCAGCAGGCTTTGCTGCTCGGCGCTGTGCGGATCGCTTGGTGCAGTGCCGTCAGACATTCGCTTAGTTATCATGCCAACCGGTCAATTCGACTCCGGTTGAGGTGGGTGATTTGTATCTAACACGGTTGCATTGTAAATGTGCAGTCGGCACATTCCAAGTCTAATTCACGTCGCTTCGAAGGAAAAGGGTCAAACCGCGATAAAATACGGGCTAGTCCACTTTTCGAGAGCCCGGCCAATGTCTAGAGCTGAAGCAAAAACCGCCGTCTTGCCAGACGGTTTGCGTTATAAATCCAAAGTGTCCGGGTCGCCTTTCGCAGCCGCCGCGTCTTTTGGCGGTGCCACCATGTCGTGTTTCATGTGCGGCAAACACCGTGCGCGTTCGCTGATGGGCACCCGCAAAGTGTTAGGCAAGGCGCAAGCCGTTTGTTCGCCCTCTTGCAAAGAGCTTGACGCGCAACTCGCTCAAAAATAAATTTACAGGGTCGGATTCGCTGGCTCTTCAGCAAGTCAGTTGTATCCTGGCTTGAGCGGGCGCAAGATGGCTTGCATGGCCACGGTATGTTTCCCCAGGTAGCCCCATTTGATTGGTCCGAAATCGCACCCGATTCATGGCCTGGTTGTTAGACTAATTTTGTCTAAGCAATCTATTTCTAATTAGTTTGAGTTTTGAAGACTTGGCAGTAAATTAGCCTGGTTTTGACAACCCATGTCGATTCCCGACGACTTCACACAGATTTTGACATGAGCGCCTTTCACGAAGCCGAAGTTTTGAGTGTGCACCACTGGACAGACAAATTGTTCAGTTTCACCACCACGCGCGACCCGGCGCTGCGGTTCTCAAACGGCCACTTCACCATGATTGGCCTGAAGACCGAGGCCAAACCGCTGTTGCGCGCCTACTCCATCGCCAGTGCAAATTACGAAGAAAACCTGGAGTTTCTAAGCATCAAGGTGCAAGACGGCCCGTTCACCTCGAAGCTGCAACACATCCAGCCCGGCGATACGATCATGGTCGGCCGCAAACCCACGGGCACGTTGTTGATCGACTATTTGCTGCCCGGCAAACGCCTGTATTTGCTCTCCACCGGCACCGGCCTTGCGCCTTTCATGAGTATCGTGCGCGACCCAGCCACCTACGAAAAATTTGAACGTGTGATTCTCGTGCATGGCGTGCGTGAAGTCGATGAGCTGGCCTACCGCGAATACCTCACCGACCATTTGCCCGCGCATGAGTTCCTGGGCGAAACCGTGGCCAAACAACTGAGTTATTACCCCACCGTGACACGTGAAGACTTTATCAACCGCGGCCGCGTCACGGAACTCCTGGACAACGGCAAACTCCATGAAGACCTCGATTTGCCGCCCCTTGATGCCAGAGAAGACCGGGTGATGATCTGCGGCAGCCCAGCCATGCTGCGCGACCTCAAAGGCATGATGGAGGCGCGCGGTTTCCACGAAGGCAATACCAGCCGGCCGGGGGATTTTGTGATTGAGCGGGCGTTTGCGGAGCAATAAGCGCAAGTCTTGCCGAGAGGCTGCTCACGTTAGCCCGCTGCGGGTTCCGGGTTGGGATGCCGGACCGCTCCTCATGGTGCGCTGACACTTCGCTTTCGGCTTCGTTGCGCAGAAATCGTCGGCATCCGGCATCCCAACCTGAAACCACTCCGCTACAACGGTGCTTGCTTCACTCGCCCCCAGCCGCCTCAACGCGCCGGCCACGCAGCGAAGTGGCGCTGAATTGCCGTGCCGAATCCCGACGGTTCCTGCGCCCGTGCCGCCGACAGGCGACGCGGATCAGCACACCATGGGGAGCGGTTCGGCGCGGCAGTTCAGCACCCGCAGCGGGCCACAGTGAGCAGCCTGACAGATGCGACAGCAGCGCACGAAATCCAGGAACCATCTGCGACACTCAGCCCCCAATCAATCGCCGAACCTAAACGCACTCAATAAGGCCACACTTTGGATTTCCTGACCGCTTTGTTTGACCGCCACCCCAGGCGCGTGTTCGCCCTTGTCTTTATCACCTGCGTAGCCCTGCTCGGCTATGGCATGTACCTGCAGCACGTCGTCGGACTTGAGCCCTGCCCAATGTGTGTGGTGCAACGATACGCTCTAGTTTTGATAGCTGCTTGTGCATTTTTTTCGAGACTTGGAGCCCAAAAACGTTTGCATATCGGTGGGGCAGCCTTGATGTTGCTGTTTGCCGGTCTTGGCGCGTTTGTCGCGGCGCGGCAAAGCTGGTTGCAGTGGTACCCACCCGAGATCGCCTCTTGTGGGCGCGACATCTACGGCATGATCGAGAACTTTCCGCTGCAGCGCGCGATCCCGATGATCTTCAAGGGCAGCGGGGATTGCACCAAAGTCGATTGGACGTTTTTGGGCGGCTCCATCGCCAACTGGTCGTTTCTGTGTTTTGTGGGGCTGGCAGTTGTCGCCCTGGTGTTGATTTGGCGCCAAGCGTTCGCCCGCACGCGCTGAGTCGCCGAGGCTGGGCTGGACGCGCAAGTACGCTCAGTTGTTGGCCGCCAATTTCTTCACCAACACCTGACTTTTCCGATCCCAGTTGTATTTGCGTTTGCGCGCGTCGGGCAGCCAGTCTGGGTCTACCTGCGCAAAGCCGCGTTTCAAAAACCAGTGCATGGTGCGGGTGGTCAACACAAAAATGCTGTCCAGGCCGGCCGCTCTGGCGCGTTGTTCGATGCGTTTGAGCACACGTTCGCCGTCACCTTGGCCCTGCACAGCGGGCGACACGGTGAGCGCGGCCATTTCAGCGGTTTTTGCCTCTGGAAATGAATACAGCGCGGCGCAGGCGAAGATCACGCCGTCGTGTTCGATGATGGTGTAGTTGCCGGCGTCGCGCTCGATCTCGGAGCGGCCGCGTTTGACGAGTGTGCCGTCTTTCTCGAAGGGCTCGATCAATTGCAAGATGCCACCCACGTCGTCAATCGTCGCCTCGCGCATGGATTCGAGTTTTTCATCAATCACCATGGTGCCAATGCCGTCATGCACGTAAATTTCAAGCAACAGCGCGCCGTCGGTGGCAAACGGCAAGATATGGCTGCGCTCCACACCCGCTTTGCAGGCCTTCACGCAGTGTTGCAAATAAAAGGCTGTGTCGGTGGGCAAAAGCGGTGCGGGCAGGGCGGCAATTAGCTTTTCGGCGGCGGCCAAAGGCAGCTCAGTGTCGATCGGGTTGTCTTCACCGGCGGGCTGCAGCGGGTCGATGCGAATGCCTGGCACCTCGGTCAAAAAAATCAATTTGTCGGCTTGCAAGGCCACGGCGACCGACGTGGCCAACTCTTCCATCTGCAAATTGAAGGCCTCCCCAGTCGGTGAAAACCCAAACGGCGACAGCAGCACCAGGCTGCCCGAATCCAGCGTGCGAGCGATGCCCGCCGTGTCCACTTTGCGCACCACGCCCGAATGCTGAAAATCGACGCCGTCCACTATGCCCACAGGCCGGGCCGTGATGAAGTTGCCCGAAATCACGCGCACGGTCGAATCCGCCATGGGTGTGTTGGGCAGGCCCTGGCTGAACGCCGCTTCAATCTCGTAGCGCAACTGCCCAGCGGCTTCTTGCGCGCAATCCAGCGCCACCTCGTCGGTGATGCGAATACCCTGCGAGAACTTGGGCTCGTGCCCCTTGGCGCGCAATTGCTCGTTGACCTGCGGGCGAAACCCGTGCACCAGCACGATCTTGACTCCCATCGCCTGGATCATCGCCATGTCTTGCGCCAAATGCTGCAACTTGCCCGCTGCAATGGCTTCGCCCGCGATGCCCACCACAAATGTTTGATGTCGAAACTTGTGGATGTACGGCGCGACCGAGCGGAACCAGGGGACGAAGGTGAAGTTGAAGACGGTGGACATTTTGGACGGGTTAGCTGCGCAAAGGACCATTGATGTGATTTAGGGTTCGAGCAGCAGCAGGTTTTTTGCAGGCAGTAGTTGGATGAAATCCGCGTCAAAAGTGGCGAGAATTTCTTTGTGGTCAAGCACCAGTGCTGCGATCCAAGCGTCAGGGATTTTGTTGGCAGCAAGGGATTTCTGCAAACATAACGCCCGCAATCGCGGCCATTCTCGCGCATTGACGAGCACAGATACCCGCGCGGATTCCAACATATCATCAATGAAACCAACTGCAGTTTCGATTGGCGTTGGTGTGGGGAAAATTTTCTGGTTGGTTGTTATTCTCAAGAAACCTGCAATCACGCCCGGAAATAGTGTGAGCTTGTTCTTGTCACGGTTCCCGTTGACGGTGTTTTCAAGCCAGGTGAACGCGGTTTTATGGTGCGGATGCTCCCACCGCGCGGCCGCCACCAGGACATTGACATCGGGTGTCATGGTTTGTTGACCTTTCAGTCACCCATCGCGTCAAGATAGGATTTGTTGCTGCTGGGGTCAATGCCAGGCGCCAACCCGGAGCCACCACGGAAAACTCGCAACTTCACAGGATTAACCGGCGCTGGCTGTTCGCCGCGTTGTGCATATTGCGCCAAAAACTCCCGCACTTTGGCGCTTACCGATGTGCCTTCTTGAATGGCGCGAACCCGCACCTGTTTGATGAGTGCGTCATCCACAGAAATTGTTAAATTTGACATAAAACAGTCCTCACTTTTACAGTCCTCACTTTTCGAGGGCCAGTGTAGCACAGTTTACTGTGAATGTGTGAGCAAGTGAACCTGTGGCTTAAGCCATAATAGCTTCAATGCCTGCCTTCGTCATCGACTTCCCGGAATCCCTACCCGTCTCCACCCGCCGAGACGAGATCACCGCAGCGATTCGCCAGAACCAGGTCATCATCGTCTGCGGCGAAACCGGCTCGGGCAAAACCACGCAGTTGCCCAAAATATTGCTGGCGATGGGCCGCGGCAAGATGAACTACGCGCCGGGCCAGCGCGCGAAACTCATCGGCCACACGCAGCCCCGACGCATCGCGGCCAGCTCCGTGGCCAAACGCATTGCCGATGAATTGAAAACGCCACTGGGCGAAGTGGTAGGTTACAAGGTGCGGTTTCAAGACAGGCTCAGCCGCGACGCTTCAGTGAAGCTGATGACAGACGGCATTTTGCTGGCTGAAACCCAAACCGACCCGCTGTTGAATGCGTATGACACGATCATCATCGACGAGGCGCATGAACGCTCACTGAATATTGATTTTCTGCTGGGCTATTTGAAGCAGATTCTGCCGCGCCGACCGGATTTGAAAATCATCGTGACCTCGGCGACGATTGATGCGGACAGGTTTGCCCGGCACTTTGCAAGCCAAGCAGCCGCCGCGCCGGGCCGCCCCAAGCAAGGCACGGCCCCACACACCAGCGAAGCGCCGGGCGAACCCGGCACGGGGGGCAGGGAGCCACACGAAGTGGGCGACCGTGGGGGCGACATGTTGCCCGCGCCCGTCATCTTGGTGTCGGGCCGCATGTTCCCGGTTGAGCAGCGTTACCGGCCGTTCGAAGAATCGCGCGACTACGACTTGAACGACGCGATAGCCGACGCGGCGGATGAGCTTTGGCGGGGCGGACCGGCGCCGGGCCGCCCCAAGCCGGGCACGGCCCCAGGTGCAAGCGACGCGCAGGACAAGCCTTTGCCTGGGGGCAGCGACGACGCGCAGCTCGGAGCGTGGGCGCCACATTCCAGTGGCGACATCCTCGTTTTCCTCCCCGGCGAGCGCGAAATCCGCGAAGCGGCAGACCACTTGCGCCGCCATTTCAGCCACCAGCCGATGTTTCGCAATGCCGAAGTGTTGCCGCTGTTTTCGCGCCTCACCCAAGCCGAGCAGGAGCGCATTTTTGACAGCCACAGTGGGCGGCGCATCGTGCTGGCCACCAACGTGGCCGAGACCTCACTCACCGTGCCAGGCATCAACTACGTGATTGACGCGGGAACAGCGCGCGTGAAGCGCTACAGTTTCAGAAGCAAAGTAGAGCAGTTGCTGGTGGAGCCCATCAGCCAAAGCTCGGCCAACCAGCGCGCCGGGCGTTGCGGGCGCGTAGCTGATGGCATCTGCATCCGGCTCTATGACCAAAAAGATTTCGATGGCCGCCCCAAGTTCACCGACCCTGAAATTCTGCGCTCCTCGCTCGCCGGTGTGATCCTGCGCATGAAGTCTTTGCACCTCGGCCAGGTGGAAGACTTCCCGTTTCTGGAGCGTCCTCAAGGGCGCGCGATTGCCGATGGTTACCAGCTGCTGAATGAACTCGGCGCGGTCGATGACGCGAATGAATTGACGCCGACCGGTGCTGAGCTGGCCAAATTGCCGCTGGACCCGCGTGTGGGCCGCATGATTTTGGAAGCGCGCAGCCGCAGCGCGCTCGACGAGGTGCTGGTGATCGCCAGCGCGCTCTCAGTCCAAGACGTGCGTGATCGCCCCCTGGAGATGCAAGCCCAGGCCGACCAGGCGCACGCCAAGTTTGACGACGAGAAGAGCGAATTCAGCGGCTACCTGCGCCTGTGGAAATGGCTCAACGAAGTGCCCGGAACCAACCGGCAGAAAGAGCAACAACTGCGCGCCTCCTTCGTCAACCCGCGCCGCGTACGTGAGTGGCGCGACATTCATTCGCAGTTGCATACCGTCATCACCGAGTTGGGCTGGCTTCGACCGGCGCCGGGCCGCCCCAAGCCGGGCACGGCCCCCGTGGGGGGCAGGGCGCTACACGAAGTGAGCAACCGTGGGGGCCAACCAGCAAGTTATGAGCACCTTCACCAGGCTTTGCTCGCAGGCATGCTTGGCAACGTCGGTTTCAAGCTCGAAGCCGAGGCGGGTGAGAAGGGCCCGCAAGGCGAATACCTGGGTGCGCGCGGCATCAAGTTCTTCGCCCACCCTGGCGCACATTTGGCCAAAAAGCCGGGCCGCTGGATCGTCGCCTCCGAGTTGGTGGAGACCACGCGCCTGTTCGGCCGTGGCATTGCCAATATCGACCCGACCTGGCTGGAAACCGTGGGTGCCCACTTGCTCAAAAAGCAATTGCTCGACCCGCATTGGGAGAAAAAAGCCGGCGAGGTGATGGCGCTGGAGCGCGCCACCTTGTATGGCCTGGTGGTCTACAGCGGCCGCCGAGTGAACTATGGCCGCGTTGACCCGCACGCAGCACGCGAGATTTTCATCCGCCAGGCGCTGGTAGAAGGCCAGTGGGAGACGCCGCTGGCCTTTCTCGCGGCGAACCAGAAACTCGTCAAACAAGTCGAAGAGCTGGAGCACAAGGCGCGCCGCCAAGACGTGCTGGTGGACGACGAACTGATCTTCGCGTATTACGACCAGCAAATCCCGCAAGACGTGTGCAGCGGCTTGCAGTTTGACCGCTGGTACAAACACGAAGCCCACGCCAATCCGCACCTCTTGAAGCTGACGCGCGAAGAGCTGATGCGCCACGAGGCGGCGGGCATCACCACCGACTCTTTCCCGAAAACCGTGCGCTTGGGCGGTGTGGATTGCGCCGCCACGTATCTGCATGAGCCGGGCGACGCCAAAGATGGCCTCACCGCCTCTGTGCCGCTGTTTGTGCTCAACCAGGTGAGCGAAGAGCGCTGCGAATGGCTGGTGCCCGGCATGTTGAAAGAGAAAGTGCAGGCGCTCTTGAAAACCCTGCACCAGCGGCCGCGCTCGCGCCTGGTGCCGCTGCCGGACGCCGCCACCCAAATGGCCGAGCTGCTGAACACGCCCGAGACCTTCGGCAAAGGCCCGCTGGTGGAGGCGATTTTGAAGCTGGTGCGGGCCAAAACCGCGCTCGACGTGGCGCGCGCCGACATCAAGGTGGACATGCTCGCGCCGCACTTTTTCATGAACCTGCGGGTGGTCGATGAACATGGGCGTCAACTCGGCACAGGGCGCAATTTGGGGGCCTTGAAGGCGGAGTTGGGCGCGCAAGCGCGGGGGGCGTTTGCAGCACTGGCGAGCTTGAAAATGGCTGAAAATCTTTCTTCAAGCGATATTTTTGGTAAAAATGAAGCATTAAGTCACGTAAAACATCCACAAGAAGCTTCTGATTCAGGAGCAAATAAACCCGATAAATCAACCAAAGAGTCATCCAGAACAAAAATACACGAAGAAAGTGTGTATGCCAGCTGGACGTTTGGCGAGTTGCCGGAGTTGCTTGAAATCCGCAAGGGCGGGCAGTCCTTGATTGGTTACCCGGCGCTGGTCGAAGCGGCTGCAGTGTCTGGCCAAACTTCGGGTCAAATTTCAGGTCAAGCTCCAGGCCAAATGTCTGGCGTAAGGATCGAAGTTTTCGACGAACCTCAAGTCGCCGCCACCGCCCACCGCAGCGGCCTGCGCCGCCTGTTCGCGTTGCAGCTCAAAGAGCCGATCAAATACATCGAAAAGAGCCTGCCCGACTTGCAGAAGATGGCCACGGCCTACATGCTGGTCGGCAGGCAAACGGAAAAGGGTGACAACGCTGGCGGTACGTTAGAAGAGCTGCGCGGCCAGATCATCAACGTCGCCCTGGAGCGCGCCTTCATGCTGGAACCGTTGCCCACCGACGCTGCCCAGTTTCAGCGCCGCCTCGACGAAGGCCGGGGCCGCCTGACGCTGATCGCCAGCGAAGTCGCCCGTCTGGCCGCCACCGTGCTGGCCGAATACGCCAGCGCCGCCCGCAAAATCAAAGACAGCAAAAGCGCAGTCGATGCCGCTGCAGACGCTGCGCAGCAACTCCACCGCCTGATGCCCAAACGTTTCCTCGCTGAGACGCCCTGGCCGCAGTTGCCGCACGTCACGCGTTACCTCAAAGCAATCACCCTGCGCCTGGACAAATACCGCACCGACCCAGCCCGCGACGCCGCGCGCCTGGCCGAGCTGCGCCCGCTGGAGCAGAAATACTGGCGCCTGGTGGCCGAGCGCAAAGGCCAGCTTGACGACCGCATGTTGGAGTTCCGCTGGCTGCTCGAAGAGCTGCGTGTGAGTTTCTTCGCGCAAGAGCTGCGCACGCCGCAGCCCGTGAGCGTGAAGCGGCTTGAGAAAGCCTGGGCGCAACTGAACACCTGAACGCCCCACCACACCACCGCTCGCTGGTTGCCCAGTCTCCCGATGGTTTAGCGAAGGAAAAGGTAAAGAAGAACAATGACCAGAATTGCGCCGCCACCGATGTACATGTCCATCTCCTTCGTGCGACCTACCCTCGAAGAGGATGACCCAGCCGACACAAGCAGATCCATTTGAACGCGCAGCATCGTAGAGCGTCCGTGCGATGGCGAACATAGGCGCAACAGGTTTTGCCCCGCCAATTGCCTGGCGCCAGTCCGACTGCGAAAATGCCACCACACCATGAATTCTGACTCCACCGCCACCGGCCGAGGCACCCTGCTGCGGCGCTACAACGCCCTCAAACTCAAAGCCGGGCGGCTCGACGCCAC
The DNA here is from genome assembly GCA_031428695.1 of Rhodoferax sp. Lineage (GTDB taxonomy): Bacteria > Pseudomonadota > Gammaproteobacteria > Burkholderiales > Burkholderiaceae_C > JANYCG01. The sequence goes on from JANOYE010000204.1 coordinate 23,160, forward strand.
CTTGCAAGGCATCTTGTGGACTTTGGCCGCCGGTGTGTTGTTTGCCGTGTTGAACGCCAGCCTGCGCCTGCTCACGCTGAAGATCGACCCCTACCAGGTGCAGTTTTTGCGCTATTTCGTCGGCATGTGGATCATGTTGGCGCTGGTGTTCCGCTCGGGATTCAGCGCCGGGTTGGCGCAATCCCGCCCTCATAGCGTGATGGGCCATTTCACCCGGGGCGCGGCGCACACGATCGGGCTGATCCTCTGGTTCACGGCGTTGCCCAAGGTGGCCCTGGCCGACATGACCGCCATTGGTTTCACCGGGCCGCTGTTCATCATGATGGGCGCCTACCTGTTTTTCAAAGAACCGATGCATTGGGAGCGCTGGCTGGCGGCGCTCATCGGTTTTGCCGGCGTGATGGTCGTGGTGGGGCCGAAACTCACGGCTGCGGGCGGTTATTACAACCTGATCATGCTGGCCTCGGCGCCGATGTTCGCCGCGTCATTTTTGCTGACCAAGGCGCTCACCCGCGTGGACACGCCGCAAAACATCGTCTTGTGGCAGTCGATTTCGGTGTCGATTCTGAGCCTGCCAATGGCGCTCATGAACTGGACAAACCCAACGCCCTCGCAGTGGAGCATCGTCCTGTTGACGGCTTTTCTCGGCAGCCTCGGCCACTATTGCCTGACGCGCTCGTTCCAGGTGGCCGATATTTCAGCGACGCAATCGGTGAAATTTCTCGACCTCGTTTGGTCTGCCGCCATTGGCTGGCTGCTGTTTTCGGATTCACCCAGCCAATCGACGATTTTGGGCGGCACCATCATTTGCGCCTCCACCATTTGGATAGCGAGGCGTGAAGCCAACCGGGCCAGTGTGGCGAGCAGCGCCAGCCGGGAGGCGGCGCGGGGGTCAGGGCCCCTTTGAGCCAGTGCTTTGCCAGTGCTTTGCTTTACGCCGTTGTGGCGCATGACGATTGAGGTTCGCAGGCGCACCCGCAGATTCGCGTGCAGACACTTCCATTGACGGCGTATCGGGGCATAACGGGGCATAACCGCTTTTTTGGCCGCGATTTTGGCCACACAAGAAGGCACAACCGTCACATAGGCCAGCGCGACATGGCAGCTCTGATTTCGCCTAGACTCCGGTTTCAACCATCAAACCGGGGAGCCCGCATGGATCGCAGAAGTTTTGTCGAGCAGTGCGCATTGGCGGCAAGTTGCCTGCCAGTGGGCCTGGCCAGCCCGAGTTTTGCCGCCGAGGCGCGCGCCCATGCATACGCGCGCGTGCTCCTGACTGACGAGCAGGGCAAACCGCTCAAAGCTTCCCACTTGAAAACGCTGACCAATTACGTCTTTCACTACCCGTTTGAAGCCACACCCGCGTTTTTGCTGGATCTGGACAAACCGGCTATGCCGCAAAAGCTCAGCACGAAACAACACGCCGACTACGCCTGGCCGGGCGGTGTGGGCAAAAAGAAGAGCGTGGTCGCCTTCAGCGCGATTTGCGCGCACCAGCTGGTCTACCCGACGCCGCAGGTCAGCTTCATCAGTTTCCGCAAAACCAAGGCCAAACAAGGTGTGGAAGACAACCTGATCCACTGCTGCGCCGACCACAGCCAGTACGACCCGGCCAAAGGCGCGCAAGTGCTGAGCGGCCCGGCGCCGCAACCTCTGTGTGCCGTGCTGCTGGAGCATGACGCCAAAACCGACACCTTGACGGCCTACGCGACTTTGGGGGGGGAGCTGTTCGACGATTTCTTCCGCAAATACGAGATCAAGCTCAGTCTGGACGTTGGGCCACGCGCCAAAAATGCCGTCTCGGGCCAGGCCATGGTGCGGGAACTGGAGAAGTTTTGCCGCAATTCGGTGCAGTGCTGAGAAAGCGGACTGGATGGGCGGACGGGATTTAGAAGTTGGTGTTGGTTTTTAAGTTAACTTGCATGTTAACATTTTGGCTCGCGCTGGCTTTTCCAGCCTGACTTTTCGTGTTTTGACCCTCTAAGTCACGTATTTAATTGCTTTGTTGCTATTCGTTTAATAGCAAGTATTGACAACCTAAAACATGAAGCTAGGCGCCAGGGCCACCCGCCTGCGCAGGCGGCCTCTGACGATAGATTCGCTGCCTTGCCCTAAATATCCTCCAGCAACGCGTACGGCAATGGCATCAGCGACAGCTTTGCCCCGGTGGCTGATTTCAGCGTCAAACCACCGGCGTGCGCTGCCGCTACCTGCATCGACACCACCGCGTCAAACCCGCTGGCGGGTGTGAAGTCTGGCGCGGCGGCGCCTTGTACGACGGTGCCGCAGGCTTGTTCGGCGTTTTGCGGGCCGAATACCTCATCACCCGCTTGCAGGGGCGCGTCGCTGTGCACCAGGTAGGCGCGGCGCTTCAGGGTGCCTCGGAATTGGCTGCGGGCCACGACTTCCTGGCCGGGGTAGCAGCCTTTTTTGAAATTCACGCCGCCCACAGACTCGTAATTCAGCATCTGTGGCACAAAGGCTTCAACCACCGGCTGGGTGATCAGGGCGATGCCGCTGGCGACTTCGCTCCAACGCCACCAGGCGTTTTCAACGTCGATCACACTGGTGTCGGCGTCAGGGCTCTTTTGGGGGGGCGGCGCAACTGGATCCGCCAAACCCATGCCGTCAGCGGAGTCCGCAGCGACGAGGTACAAAGCCCGAGGCACACCGGCCACTGGCGGCAGTTGCATCAAGGTATTTGAAAAATACGGCCCCTGAGGTCTCGCAGAATCTGCGTTGCTCGATACTGATTGAATAGCGTCTGCAGTGAGCCCATAAAGCTGGAATTGCCCGCTTGCATCGCTCAGTTTGACCTTGGCGCGCAGCACAAACATCGACAGGCGTTTGAGTGTGGCGGCCAGGATGTCGCGGCTGCACACCAGCAGAAACTCGGGCTGTCGTTGGTCTGTGTCGGCCCCCGCGCGCTGGTCTACGCCTTTGTGCACCCAGAACGAGGCCAGCAGCCGCCCTTTGGCCGTGCAATACCCAGCCAGGCGTGATTCGCCCACGGGCATGAGTTGCATGTCTTGCGTGAGTTGCCCTTGCAGGAAACTTGCGGCGTCGGCCCCGGTGACGAGGACCACACCCAAGTGGTTCAGCGGCGTTTTGAACGACGGCAAAGTCGGCGCAATATTGGTGGGAGCCGGGGCGGCAGGTGTAACAGGAAGAGCAGGTGGGGCAGATGGGGCAGACATGCCCTGAATTATCATCAATGCCCCAAGGACTTGATGGATGTAAGGCTGTGCGGCGTTTTTTGATCTTGATGCTGGTTGTGGTTGCGGCAATTTGCGGCGCTGGTGCGTGGTGGCTGCACCAGCCGCTGGTTTTGGCAGCAGACTCGATCGATCTGGCGATCGAGCCTGGCATCTCTGCGCGCGCGGTGGCTCAGGCGGTGGTCGACACCGGCGTGCAAGTCAACCCGGCGCTGTTGTATGCCTGGTTTCGGGTTTCCGGCGATTCGCGCAAAATCAAGGCGGGCAATTTTGAAATTGCCCGGGGTGCAACGCCCAGAAGCTTGCTCAAACAACTGGTTCAGGGTGAGGAGACCTTGCTCACCGTGACCCTGGTTGAGGGTTGGACCTTTAACCAAGTGCGTGAGCAACTGGCAAAAGCAGAGCACCTTAAACCTTCCACGCAGGGGCTGGAGCCAGTGGAAATCATGAACAACCTGGGCCGCGCCGGGCTGCACCCGGAAGGGCGGTTTTTCCCCGACACCTACACTTATGCCAAAGGTTCGAGCGATATGGCCCTGCTCAGGCGCGCCCTCCATGCCATGGACAAACAGTTGGACGCCGCCTGGCAGAAACGCCCGGCAACTACACCGCTGAAAAGCCCCGACCAGGCCTTGATTCTGGCCAGCATCGTCGAGAAAGAAACCGGCAAGGGCAGCGACCGGCCACTCGTCGGCTCGGTGTTCAGCAACCGCTTGCGGATAGGCATGATGCTGCAAACCGACCCGACGGTGATCTACGGCATGGGCAGCAAATTTGACGGCAACCTGAGAAAGCGCGATCTGCAGACCGATACGCCGTGGAACACCTACACCCGCCCCGGCCTGCCGCCCACGCCGATTGCCATGCCCGGCAAAGCGGCGCTGCAGGCGGCGGTGAATCCACCGCCCAGCAAGGCGCTGTACTTTGTGGCGCGCGGCGATGGCACCAGCCAGTTCAGCGAAACCTTGGCCGACCATAATCGCGCGGTGAACAAGTTTCAACGCGGTAAATAGCCGGGCAAGGACATTGTGGGGTGTGCGATTTACTAATGTTAGATGCACATCTATCTGTAAACTGATTGAACGCTGCCAAGATTGGTTGCACAAGGCAAATACAACGAACAGGCACAGATATGGCTAAATATGCAATTTGGAACAACAAGGGTGGTGTCGGGAAAAGCTATTTGAGTTTTCAGATAGCCAGCGAATATGCAAGAACGCACCCTGATCAAAAAGTGCTGCTGATTGACCTGTGTCCCCAGGCAAATTCGTCGACAATGATGTTGGGCGGCATGAAAAATGGAGAGATTCAGCTTGACAAATTGAGTATTCAAGCTCCAAGGAAGACGATTTCGGGGTACATAGAAGGCCGAATTCTTAGTCCTTACGTGAATCCTCAGAATGGATCGAGTTTTGCCACGCAGGTGTCATTGTTGAATCCAGCCGTTCCAGCGAACCTGCATCTTGTGGCAGGTGACGAGCAATTGGAAATTCAAGCGTCACGGGTATTGGGGGCTGCTGCGCCAGGCCCGGCTGACGCCTGGCGAATAGTCCATACTTGGATTTCTGACTTAATTGAAGATATTCAACGTCTTTGGAGACAAGACGATACAGCGGTCTTCATTGACTGCAATCCAAGCTTCTCCATCTACACGGAGCTTGCGTTGTCGGCAGCAGACCGCTTGATTGTCCCGTTTTCAGCAGACGGATCATCAAAGCGTGCTGTTCGCGCAGTATTGGCTCTTTTGTATGGTGTCGCGCGGGGGCCGGGCAACCAGCAGTCTCAGTACTATCTAAATTCACAGCAGTTTCGGCTGCCAATTCCGAAGATTTACTGTTACGTCGGCAATCGGTTAACCCAATACGTCAGTTCAGCAAGCGCATTTAAGACTGTTGTGAATGAAATCGGCAGCGAAATTTGGGCTGTGTGGCAAGCCAATCCGAACATATTCCATATTCATCCTACGGGGGCGGGCAGTCCTAGTAGCCGACAAGCTTTCATCAAAATGTTTCAGTTTGAAATTGTCGATGCAAATACCGCTTCGGTGGTGTCTAGTTCTCTTGGCGTGCCAATCGTATTTCTCACAGCAGGGAACCACAATGTCGCGGGACGCAGTGTCCGCGTCAATCAGTCGCAGTTAGACAATCAGCGGCCCAATATCAAATCCTTGGTTGAGTCGATTGAATGATTTACAGTGATCGCCCGACTTTCTCGGCAATCAAGAGATGAGCGGACTTTTCATCAGTTTTGAAGGCATTGACGGCGCCGGCAAATCCACCCACATCGACAGCGTGGCGGCGTTGTTCCGAGCGCAGGGGCGCGTCGTTGCCGTCACGCGAGAGCCTGGCGGCACGCCGCTGGCCGAGAAACTGCGCACCATGGTGCTCAATGACGCGATGGACGCGATGACCGAAACCCTGCTGGTTTTTGCAGCGCGGCGCGACCATTTGCAGCAGGTGATCGAGCCGGCATTGGCTCGGGGTGAAGTGGTCTTGTGTGACCGATTCACCGACGCCACCTTTGCCTACCAAGGAGGAGGGCGTGGATTCGACTTTGAAATGCTCACTTATTTGGAGCAAACTGTTCAATCAATTCGTGACTTGAGTGCAAAATTTATTCGACAACCAGACATGACCGTCTGGTTTGACCTGCCGCCTGAAATTGCTGCCGAAAGGCTGGCCGGCGCCCGCGTGCCCGACAAATTTGAAGCCCAGCCGCTGGAATTTTTCACCAAAGTCGCCGCCGCTTATGCGGCCCGGGCCCAAGCCTTTCCGCAACGGTTTGCGCGGGTGGACGCCAGCCAGTCGCGCCACAAAGTCTGGCAACAAATCACGATGGCGATGGTGCGCCGGGGCTGGTTGGCGATCATGACGGCCACCAACCCTCCTGTGAACGCGCCCAATATCGGCGGGCCCGGTTGAGCATGGCCGACGATTCATCGGCGTCGCCTGCGGCACAAGCCGCACCACCCTGGATCCAGCGCCAGTTGACGGGCCTGTTACAGCAGCGCGGCCACGCCTGGCTGCTGGCAGGGCCATCGGGCTTGGGGCAATTCCGGCTGGCGCTGGAGATGGTGCGGGCCTGGTTGTGTGACCAACCCACGGCACACGGCGCCTGTGGCATGTGCCCCAGTTGCCATGCCATAGACGTCCATGCCCACACCGATTTGTTGGTGCTCATGCCCGAAACCACCTTGCTCGAACTCGGTTGGCCGCTGTCTGAAGACGCGCAGAAAAAGATCGACGACAAAGAACGAAAACCCAGCAAAGAAATCCGTGTGGACGCCCTGCGTGACGCGGTGGAGTTTGCCCAGCGCACCAGTGGGCGAGGGCGGGGCAAGGCGGTGCTGGCGTACCCGGCCGAACGCATGAACCATATCAGCGCCAACACGCTGCTCAAAACCCTCGAAGAGCCGCCGGGCGACATGAAATTCGTGCTTGCGAGTGAATCCGCGCACCAGCTGTTGCCCACCATCCGCAGCCGCTGCCTGGCGCACGCGATGCACTGGCCCCAGGAAGTCGAGTCGCTGACTTGGCTGGGCAGCCAGGGCGTTCCCCCCGCGCAGGCGGCAACCTTGCTGCGCGCCGCAGGCGGGCGCCCCGAAGATGCGCTTGGCTATTTTTTGCAGGGCCTGCAGCCAGCTGCCTGGGAGGCTCTGCCCAAAGCGGTGCAGCGCGGCGACTTGGCCGCTTTTAAGGACTGGTCTGCACCGCAGGTGGTCGATGCGCTGCACAAGCTTTGCCATGACCTGATCAGCGTCAAAAACGGCGCTGTGCCCCGGTTTTTTGCCTTGGCGAGTTTGCCGGTGCCAGGCCACCCGCGCACATTGGACGTCTGGGCCAAGTCGCTGGCCACCACCCGGCGCACGGTGGAACACCCCTTCAATGCCGGTTTAATGCTCGAAGCCCTGGTGGCTGAAGCAAAATCCGCCATAAACTCTCGGAAATGACGTCTCACCATTGACCTCTGCCCATTGACGCCACCTCGCTGAACCCAAAGACCCACCATGCCCCGTCCCAGTGTCATCCAGCTTGCCATCAAGGAAAAAGCCGCGTTGTACGCTGCGTTCATCCCGCTGTTCACCGAGGGCGGCATTTTCATTCCGACCTCGCGCGAATACAAACTCGGCGACGACGTTTACGTGCTTTTGTCCTTGCCAGACGATACGCAACGCTACCCGGTGGCAGGGAAAGTAGCCTGGGTGACGCCGCCCAAAGCCTCGGGCAGCCGCACCCAAGGCGTGGGCATTTTGTTTCCAAAAGATGAGAAATCGCGCACCTTGAAACTTAAAATCGAAGAGATTCTGGGCAGTCACCTGTCAGCCGACCGGCCCACCCAAACCATCTGATTCCGTTTCTAAATCATCCGTGCAGGGCGTTGCACCTCCTAGCCGTGCCAAAGCACTGTCTTCGTCGGTGCGCCTGCTCCACGAATGATTTAGAAACGGAATGACATCCCGGCCACGCCGCCGATGCAATCCCATGTTCACCGATTCCCACTGCCACCTCTCATTCCCCGAACTCAAAGCGCAACTGCCGCAAATCCGCGAAGCGATGAAGGTCGCCCAGGTTGACCGGGCTTTGTGCATCTGCACCACGCTGGAGGAGTTTGCCGAGGTTCATGCCTTGGCTACCGGGTACGACAATTTTTGGGCAACTGCGGGCGTGCACCCGGACAACGAGGGCGTGCGGGAGCCCAGCCTGGAAGACCTGCTGCGCCTGGGCGCGCTGCCGCGTGTGGTCGGCATCGGTGAAACCGGGCTGGACTATTACCGCCTGAATGGCCGAAGCGTGGAAGACATGGCGTGGCAACGCACGCGGTTTCGCACGCACATCCGCGCTGCGCAGGCGCTGCAAAAGCCCTTGGTCATCCACACCCGCAGCAGCTCGGCAGACACTTTGGGCATCTTGAATGAAGAGGGCGAAGACGGCTCTTCGGGCAGCGCAGGGGGCGTGTTTCACTGCTTCACCGAAACTGCCGAAGTGGCCAGGGCAGCCCTGAACTTGGGCTTTTACATTTCGTTTTCAGGCATTCTGACCTTCAAAAATGCGCAAGATTTGCGTGACGTGGCCGCTTTTGTGCCTATGGATCGCATGTTGATCGAGACCGATTCGCCTTACCTCGCGCCCGTGCCGTACCGCGGCAAAACCAATAACCCCTCTTACGTGCCTCACGTGGCGGCGCAGATTGCGCAAATCAGAGGTTTGGGTGTCCAATCGGTGGCAGAGCAAACCAGCCGCAACTTTGAGCGTCTTTTCAAAGGAGTCATGGCATGAACTCACTATTAATAAAATACTTTAAAATAGTTTTATATCTATCTGTTTTTATTGGATATTCTTCGGCTTTTTCGGGTTCTTACGAGGATTTTTTCAAAGCCATTAAAACGGATGATGCAGGGACTGTGCGCACTTTGCTGGCGCGTGGTTTTGACCCGAATGTGCCAGATCCCAGTGGCCAAAACGGGCTCTTTTTGGCGATTCGAGAACCGTCGTTGAATGTGGCCAACGTGTTGATTGACTGGCCCAAAACCAAGGTCGAATCGCGCAACAAGGCCAATGAGAGCCCGTTGATGATCGCGTCGCTCAAAGGGCACACTGCCATTGTGAAGAAGCTGATCGAGCGCGACGCCGATGTGAACAAGCCCGGCTGGACGCCGCTGCACTACGCCGCCACCTTCGGCCACCTTGAAATCATGACTTTGCTGCTGGACAACCACGCCTACATTGACGCCAGCTCGCCCAATGAGAGCACGCCGTTGATGATGGCGGCGCTGTACGGCACGCCTTCGGCGGTGAAGCTGCTGCTAGAAGCCGGTGCCGACCCCAGCATTAAAAACAGCCTGGGCATGACCGCCATAGACTTTGCCCACCGCGACAAACGCACCGAGTCGGCAGACATCATTGCGGCGTTTGTGCGGGGCCGCGCAGGCAAAGGCACTTGGTGAAACGCTGAACTTGACTTTATACGATGTATATTATGTTAAGTTAAAGAATGAAAAGCACAATGTAGCAACGGTATCCGACAACCGACTGGGTTTCCCTCCTTTGCACCGCGCAAGATTTAGCTGACTGAAAACACCACGGTGGGAACCGTCAAGTCAGTGAACGGCGCCCCCATGCCAATTTCGCCTCGGCCATGCAGCACGCATTGTTCACGGCGCAGCAGTTGTTCGGTGTTGGCGCCGGCAAACCGCAGCCAAGTTCCATAACTGCTCACATCCACCAGAACGATGCTGCCATTGCGCCATTCAATGCGGCTGTGTTCGCGCGAAACCCGCGGGTCCTTGACGACAAATTCAACGCCGACTGACCGGCCAATACGCACCGGCAGGTCAAACGACTTGAACACCTTGACCTGATCCAGCCAGGACACCTGAATTTGCACGCCCAGGGCATCCTGGCTGGCGCTGTTGGGCATGATGGTGTCGAAATCGGCCTGCATGGTGAGCATGTCGGAATGTTCTTCGACCTTCCACTCAACCTGGCACACGTTCAGGGGCTCAGTTCGCCCGCGCACGATGATGGGGCCGAGTGGCCTGAAGCGCACGCCAGCACCTTCAGCCACGTCGCCGAGAACCTGGTCTGTGGCCCAAATCTGATGACCGCCGCTCAAATCGCTCAACCTGGCGGCAACATTGACGGCGTCGCCAAAACAGTCGCCTTGCACAATTTCAATCTCGCCAGATGCGATGCCCACCCGAATCGGCAGGCGCATCGCTTTGGTCCCGCTGCTCATGTGTTTTTGGTGGCGCCGCTGCATCTCCACCACGGCTTCGATGGCGTTGGTGTTATCGGAGAATATGGCCAATACACCATCACCCAGGGTTTTGACAACCCGCCCGTCATTCGAAACGATGACCTCGCTGATCCAATCCGTCAACTGCGTGACGGCCCGCGCTGCCGTGGCATTGCCTGTGGCCTCGTAAAGGCCGGTGCTGCCCATGAGGTCGGCGAATACAACGGTAGATCGGAGGGTGGTCTGAGAACTCATTCCTGGCCGGTTTTCATTTCTGGATCCCGAGTATTGGAGGCATGTGACTTTGTGAAGTTTAGGGCATTGCGGCTGAATTTAATGGCTGCCATCTTCCATTGGCGCCTAAGCGTTGGCAGGCGCCCACAGACCTGCATCTGGGCAACCTGAGGTCACGATGAGGTCAATGGGCATGGCCCCAAAGGAGAAATGCGTCCCGCCCCTGGGCGACCAGGTCCACTTTCTTGCCCACCGGCAATATGACCTTGGTCATCACGTGGCCGAGTGGCAAGTTGGTCAATACTGGCACCTTGATCTGGCTGCGCAGCCAATCAACCACGCTGGCCATCTTGAAGCCCTTGTCGTGCGCAGTGAGCTTGATTGCGGTGAACTGGCCCAGCACCACGGCCTTTTGCTGCGCCAAAATGCCAGCGAACAGCAGTTGCGTCAACAGGCGCTCGATGCGGTAAGGGTGCTCCGACACATCTTCCAGAAACAAGATGCCGCCCTTGATCGGCGGCAGATAGGGTGTGCCGACCAGCGAGCCCAAGACGGCCAGGTTGCCACCCCACAGTGTTGCGCCTTTGATGCCGATGTCACGCTGGTTTGTCTCGTCTTTGAGTTGGCGCCAGCCTGCGCCCTCGCCCTGCCCTGTGACCAAATCATTGAAGCAGTCTTCCATGATGTCGTCCGGCACGGCTGCCGCGCCGCTGTCGTGGCCGTCTGGGTCGCTCGATTTCTGGCCCACGCCAAAATCGTCGCACACAGCCGGCCCAGCCCAGGTGACCGCGCCGGTTTTGGCCAAGAGCGCTATTTGCAGGGCGGTGAAGTCGCTGAAACCAACAAACTGCGTGCCGCGCTCGACGCTTTTGGCCACCGCTTTGTAGTTGATGCCAGGCAGGATGCGGGTGATGCCGTAACCACCGCGCGAGATCAAAGCGACATCGGCCCCGCTGGCCGCCGCCCGGTGAATGGCGGCGATGCGGGTGGCGTCGTTCCCGGCGAAACGCTGGTGCCGGGCCAGCGCGGTCTCGTCAACTTCGACCTCATGGCCGAGTGATTGCAGGCGTTTGACGCCCCGCCGGAACGCCGTTTTATCGCGCACGGCCCCTGAAGGCGAATAAATGTAGATGTGTTTTTTCATCAAATTAATTGGGGTCAGATTCCAATTATCTATGCAACATTGACATACTTAATTGGAATCTGACCCCAATTAAATCCATTTGATCTGTACTGCGGCGGCCGCAATGCGCCCTCCGTGCTCCTGCACAAAATGGCCTGCTTCGGGCAACACCATCGGCTCGGGGCAATTTCGAATGCTGGCACGCAAAGCCGCCATCACCGGCCCGCCGAGCACCGGGTCGGCGCCGCCAATGGCCATCAAACTTTGCCCTCGCCATTCTGACTGCCAGAATTTGCGTGCTTCGCGGGAGATTGCGGCGCCATCGGAATCGGCAAACTCGGGCACCAGCGCCGGGAAGGCCCGCGTGGCGGCACGGTGCCCAGCGTCTGGGTGCGGGGCCATGTAGGCGGCGCATTCTTCGGGCGTCATTTGCGGGTTGCCGCGCGAAAACAGGCGGGCGATGTCGAAGGCCGGGTTTTTTGCGCACATGTCGCGCCAGGCGAGGAAACCCGGCGACAAGGGCGCATCGCCTGTGGCCAAGGTGGTGTTCATGACCAGCAGGCCTTTGTACCGCGCAGGCGCTGCCATTGGCAAGGTCAGGCCGAGCAAACCGCCCCAGTCTTGCACCACCAGCACGATGTTTTGCAAGTCTAGTTTTTCCACAAACTCAAGCAAGATTTGGCGGTGCCAGGTGAAGGTGTGGGCCTCTTCTTTTTTTGGTTTGTCGCTCTTGCCAAACCCTGGCATGTCGGGTGCCACCACGCGAGCGCCCGAGGCAAGAAAGGCGGGCACCATCTTGCGGTAGATGTAGCTCCAGCTTGGATTGCCATGCAGGCACAGGTAAGTGAGCTGGCCGGTCGCGCTTGGCCCTCCCTGTGCGCCCTGCCCTGGATTCACGCCTTCATCCAAATAGTGCTGGCGCAGCCCATTCAACGCTGGCAAATCGCTGTGGAAGTGCGGCGCCCACGGGTAACCGGGGAGCTTGGCAAAGGCGCTGTCTGGCGTGCGCAGGGCGTCGTCTCTGAGTGGGTGGTTCAATTTGGCCTCCTGGCGATGGTTGTCACGACGTTGCTGAAAAAAATCTTGCAGCAATTGTGTGCTTTCATGGGCGAGCACACCGCCCTGCACTTGCGTTTGGTGGTTGAGTTGCGCGTTGTCAAACAGGTTGATCACTGAGCCGGCAGCGCCTGTTTTTGCATCAATAGCGCCAAAAACCACCCGTTTAAGCCGCGCATGCAAGATCGCGCCGACACACATGGCGCAGGGCTCCAGCGTCACAAACAGCTCGCAGCCATCGAGCCGGTAATTGCCCAGCGCTTGCGCCGCAGCCCGCAAGGCCACGATTTCCGCATGGGCTGAAGGGTCGTGGTTTTGCATCGGCTGATTGCGGCCAGTGGCGATGACGCGGCCATCTTTCACCACGACGGCGCCCACAGGCACTTCGCCTGCGGCAGCCGCCGCGCGCGCTTGTTCGAGCGCTTCCTGCATGAAAATGGCGTCTGACACTTGCTATAAGGTTAGGAGCGGCTTACGCATATTATTCGTGACTTAGCAGCAATAGTTTAATAAATTTACTTGTCATCGGGCATGGGGCGGGCCTGCTGAACAGCGGCTTCGGCGGCAGCTTTGAATTGCTGCTGGATCTGCTGCGATTGCTGCTGCACATTGCCAGGCGCGCCAACGGGGTTGGTTGGGCTGGCCGGGCTACCCGCACTGACCGCACTCGGGTCAGGCAGCTTGATTTCATTGACCGACGACATCTGTTTCTTCGCCAGAAAACCAATCACCGCCACCACCAACAGCAAGCTCAATACGCCGAACACGCTTCGCATCAGCTCACCTTCGCGTTGGCAGATGCCGCAGATGCCGCAGATGCAGCAGACTCCACTGAGGCGCCATCTTGCCCCCGCAGTTTGTCCATCCATCCGGCCAACGCGCGCTCGTTTTCATTGCCTGTGGCATACAACGCCCGCATCTTGTCAAAGGCTTCGGGGCGATGTTGGTTGAGCTTCAGTTTGCATTGCAGATCAAGCACCGTCAGCTCAAACGCGACGATGCCCGCGAGCATCTTGCGCTGGTACTCCTCGCCCAATGAAATCCACTGCGGCGCATAGCTGGGGTCATGGTCGCCAATGAGTTTCTTCAACAAACGGTCTTTGGCCAGTGGCTCTTCAATCAATTTCACGCTGACTCGCGCATGCACCGCCAGGTAATTCCACGTCGGCACGCGCACCAAGTCCGGGTAGACACGCGGCGTCATGTAGGCATGTGGACCCATGAAGGTGACCAGCGCTTTCGGGCGGCTTTGCAGATACCGCCAATGCGGGTTGGCTTTGGCGACGTGGCCGAGCAGGCACCACGGCTGCTGGTCGCCCTGCAAATGCAGCGGCAAATGGGTGACGAATGGAAACCCGTCGTCGTCATTGGAGATGAGTGACGCCAGCGGATAAGTGCGCACCAGCTCGGCGGCGTGCGCGGCGTCTTTGGCTTTGAACTGGGGAGGCAGGTACATCGGGATTTTTTAATTTGCGAGAATATATATTTAACAAATTATAATTACAAATAGGTTTACTTTCAAGTCACGTAAAATATCAATACTTTGCTATTTAATTTATATACAATACGTACAAAATAGTAGTCAGAAATACTTTAAAATCCAAAATAAACAAACTAATTTTATAGCAACACTGAAATATTAACTCCCATGTTAACACCCAACTGGCCGCGTCACCGCCCCCAGCGGCAGCCTTTAGCGGCTCGCAAAACGATCCGCCACAAATTCAATGAACGCCCGTGCTGCCGCATTTTGCACCCGCGATGCGGTGACGACAAACACCGGCAGCTTGGCTGCCTCCCACTCGGGCAGCACGGGAATCAAGCGCCCAACGCTGATCGCGTCACGGCACAGGCTGGGCTCCAACATCGCGATGCCCATGCCACTTTCAGCAAGCGCGCTGATGAGCCCATGGTGGTTGACTGAAAACCGCCCATTGACATGGATTTTGCGGGTCGCCGCCTCGCGCCGCAACGTCCATTGCGCTGCCCGCTTCGCGCCGCCGATAAAGATGCAATCGTGCAATGCCAAATCCTCGGGCGCCTCAGGTCTGCCGTTCATTTCCAGGTAAATCGGCGAGGCGTAGAGGCCCTGCCCCAGCCAGCCGATGCGCCGTGTCACCAGGCTTTTGTCTTTGCTTTCTGAAAGGCGCAGCGCTACGTCAGTTTCGCCACCCAGCAGGTCGCGCAACTGGGACGACAAATCCAATGAAAACGTGATGCCGGGATAACGCTTGGCAAAGGCCGGCAGCATCGGCCCGACGATTGATTTGCCCAAGTCCACCGGCATCGACACCCTCAGGTGGCCCGTGGGCAAGCGCGCTGCGCTCGCCAACGCCGAACGGGCCAGCTTGGCCTCGTCGACCAAATGCCCGCAGCGCTCCAGAAAACGCGCACCCAGCGCCGTTGCCTCCACACGCCGCGTCGTGCGGTTGAACAGCTGCACCCCTGCCTGCCGCTCCAGCGCCTGAATGCGCCGCGACAAGGTCGGCGCCGACAAGCCCAAATTAAGCGCGCTTTGGCTGAAGCTGCGGGTGCGGGCGACCTCGACAAACAGAACCAAATCTTGCAGGGCGTTGTGGTCGTCGTTCACCCCTTTATTATTTCATGATTGAAATAGTGATGTGAATATTCGGCATTTATTCTTCTCATGCAACAAATTAACCTCTGAACGGTTCCCGGGCCTGGTCAGGCCTTGTCCTGGAACATGCATGAAAACCTTAAAAATGAAGGAAATAAATTGACCCAACTATCGTTACCCAATGCAGCAGGCATCCCCCAAGCCGTGAAAATTTTCACCTGGGTGCTGATCTGCGCCGGCCTGTTTTTCGCCTACGTGTCCACCTTCAACCCTGGCCTGAGTTTTCCGGGCGCAAAGATCACCGACTACTCATCGCAACTCGGTTTTGCCAGCACCGGCGTGCGGGTTTTAGGCAGCGTTGCGGCGCTCCTGGTTTCCGTCATTTACAACAAACCACAATGGCTCTTGATCACCTTGATTTCGCGGCTGGTCATTGAGGTGGGCGACATCATTGTGGGGTTTGCGACGGGCGGCACGATGGTGAACAACATCATGATCAGCATCATTGCAGCCTTGGAGCTTTGGGCGATTTTGAAGCTGGCCAAGCTGGGTAAATAGGCGGTTTTCGGCTGAGTTTGCTGAACTCGATCCATGTGGAAAGCGTTTGTGCTAAAAATGGCCCCCCGAGCTCACCGTGGACGCCATGAACCCAGAAGCACTCACCTCTGACATCCAGCTATTTCACGGCAAGCTCAAAATGCCGCTGGTGCAACTGCCGCTAACCAGCGCGCTGGTGACCCTGCCCGCTGGCAAGGTGCTGCTTGCGCCGCACCCGTCGCTCACGGCGGATGAGCTGCGTGGCATGGGGGCCGTGACAGACATCGTTGCGCCGAATTTGTTTCACCATTTGGGCATCGCCAATGCCGTGGCTGCGCACCCGCAGGCGAGGCTTTGGGGCGTGGCGGGTTTTGAGCGCAAGCGAAAAGACATTGCTTGGGGCGCGTTTTTAGATGCCGAACAGTGGCCGCACCAGCAGGAACTGGTGGCTGTGCAACTGGGCGGCATGCCGACGATCAACGAGTTCGTGTTTTTTCATCCGCTGTCCAAAACACTTTTCGTGGCGGATCTTTGCTTCAACATTTTGGAAAGCCCCGGCGTGGGTGCTTGGCTGATCTACCACCTGTTTGGCACTTACCAGCGTTTCGCTTGCAGCAAGTTGCTGATGAAACGCATCGACGACCAGGCGGCGTTTGAAAAATCGCTGGCCATGGTGTTTGCCCATGATTTTGACCGCATCGTGATGTGCCACGGCAGTGTGGTGCAAAGCGCCGGGCGCGCTGCCTTGCAGGCGGCGCTGCGGGAGCGGGGGTTTGAGGCGGGTTAGGGAAGCGCGGATCAAATCAACTTTTATCCGCTCTATGACGTAGCGCGTATTTTTTATTTGCGCTATGCCGAATTTTGCGATTATTTTTGCAATCGCGCTCGATTTTTCAGTCTCTACGCCTCTTTCGAGGCTTCTCTTGGCGCTTTTCGCGCCCCCTTGCCCCCCCTATGGGCGCAGCTCCCCCCTGACCATGTATAAATTACTCAAGGCAAACAGCATATTGAGCTGAGTGTCGTTCTTGGCCAGGCCCTTGTAGCGCGCCTTCTTGTATTTGAAGATGTTCTTGACGATGTGAAACGG
>JANOYE010000205.1:0-3276 GCA_031428695.1 Rhodoferax sp.
ACGCGCGGCGGAGCGAAATAATAGGTGGGGCCGACTTCCTTGAGGTCGATGGTGGTGGTGGCGGCAGACTCGGGGCAGTTCACCACATAACCACACACCAGCCATTGCGCATAACTGAAGATGTTCTGGCCAATCCAGGCCGGCGGCATGTAGGCCAGCACTTCTTCCAGGTGGGTCAACTTGTCAAAATCCGCCCCGGCACGGGCGCGATCGAGCAGGGAGTTGTGCGTGTGCACCACACCTTTGGGGTTGCCGGTGGTGCCGGAGGTGAAAAACATCGCCGCCACATCGCCGGGTTTGACCTTGGCCGCCAGCGCCTTCAAGTAGCCAGGGTTCTTCGCCACATGGGCCTCGCCCGAAGTGATCAACGCGCTCATCGCCACCAGGCCCGGCTCGTCGTAAGCGCGCAGGCCGCGCGGGTCGTCATAAAAAATGTTCGCCAACTGCGGGCACTGCTCGCGCGCTTCGAGCAACTTATCGACCTGCTCTTGGTCTTCAGCGAAAGCGAAACGCACTTCGGCGTTGTTGATGGGGAAAATGCACTCGGCAGCGGCTGCGTCTTGGTACAACGGAATCGGCACCGCGCCCAGGCTTTGTGCGGCGAGCATGGTGGCATACAAACGGGGCCGATTGGCACCCACCACCACCATGTGTTCACCAGCGCGCAAACCAGCGAGGTGCAGGCCCGCAGCGATGTTCTCCACCAGTTTGGACAGATCCAGCCAAGACAGGGCCTGCCAAATGCCGAATTCCTTTTCGCGCATGGCTGTGTCCGCAGGGCGGGCGTTGGCATGTTTCAGCAGAAGCTCAGGAAATGTGGTTTGCATGCTCAAAACGATAGGCGATGTGGTCACCATCAGGTTAATTTGCCGCGAATCATAGGGATTGGTTTGACGTTAAGTTGTCGTTTGGACGACAATTGGCGGGTTTCTCCGGTAGGTGTTTTCCCTTTTCTTCACCTGGGCTAACAAAATCGCCACTGACAGCTCCCTCATCCACCGGCGCCGCGCGCTCACCAGCGCCGAGTTGCACAGCATCCCGTGGTTTGGGCTGCTCTCACCCAAACACCAAGACGTGGCCGCCGCCGACTTGAAGGTTGCGCAAACCAAGGTGGGCGAGTTCGTCTGCCGCACCGGCCGGCCGGTCGCCTATTGGCTTGGCGTGTTGGACGGCCTGCTGAAAATGAGCGCCGACAACGCCGAAGGCCAAACCATGACCTTCACCGGCATCCCCCCCGGCGGCTGGTTTGGCGAAGGCACGGTGTTGAAACGCGAGGCCTACCGCTACAACATCCAGGCTTTGCGCAAAAGCATGGTGGCGGGCCTGAATGTGGAGACCTTTTACTGGCTCCTGGACAACTCCATCGCCTTCAACCGCTTCGTCATGAACCAGCTCAACGAGCGCCTGGCCCAGTTCATCGCCGCGCGAGAAATCGACCGCCTGAACAACCCCGACATCCGCGTGGCGCGAAGCCTCGCGGCGCTCTTCAACCCGGTGTTGTTCCCTGGCGTGGGCGCGGTTCTGCGCATCACGCAGCAGGAGCTGGCGTACTTGGTGGGCCTGTCGCGCCAGCGTGTCAATGAGGCGCTGACCACGCTGCACAATCAGGGCTTGATTGTTGTGGAGTACGGTGGCGTGCGGGTCAATGACATCAATATGTTGCGTTCATCAGAGCCATTGGATAAAAACCCACCTTAAGTCACGTAAAACGTTCGTAAGAAGTTACGTTAATAATAGCATTTTTGATGTATAAAAGAAAATAATTTTAATTAAGATGGAAACCCCACGATTTTCCAGATCCACCCGACCTGCGGGCGCTTTGGCCGCACCGCCAACCAGGCCTGGCCAGGCCAAGCCCCCTGGCGCTGCATCAAAAGCGGGTGGCTCCGCTGGTGCCACTGATGCCTCTGGAACCGGCACCACGCGCCTGAACAAACGCATGGCCGAGCTGGGCATGGCCTCGCGCCGCGAAGCTGATGACTGGATCGGGCGCGGCTGGGTCAAAGTCAACGGCGTGGTCGCCAGCATGGGCCAGCAAGTTAGCGCCGAGGCCCGCATCGAGGTCAACAAACAGGCGCAGGGCGCACAGGCCAACCAGGTCACCATCCTCGTCAACAAACCCATGGGCATTGTGAGCGGCCAGGCCGAAGACGGCCACCTGCCCGCCATCACCCTCGTCAAGCCTGAAAACCGTTGGCAAGACGACAACGCCCGCTTTTTCTTCCACCCGACGCAATTGAAAAGCCTGGTGCCCGCCGGGCGGCTCGACATTGATTCGATTGGCCTGTTGGTGCTGACGCAAGACGGCCGCGTGGCCCGCCAGCTCATCGGCGAAGACTCAGGTGTGGAGAAAGAATACCTGGTGCGTGTGGTCTACCTCGGCCTGGACAAAACCGGCGCGCCCCAGGTGGACGCCAACCCCGGCCAGCTCATCCGCATGGACGACGATGACCCGGTCACCACCAACGTGCAAGCCGTCTTCCCCCCGGCTCTGCTGGCGAAACTGCGCCACGGCCTGAGCCTGGACGGCCAGGCGCTGAAGCCCGCCAAGATCGCCTGGCAAAACCCCGAGCAGCTTCGCGTGGTGCTCACCGAAGGCAAAAAGCGCCAGATTCGCCGCATGTGTGAGCTGGTCGGGCTCAAAGTGGTGGGCTTGAAACGGGTGCGAATAGGCAATGTGATGCTGGGCAATTTGCCGCTGGGGCAGTGGCGTTACTTGGCACCGCACGAGAAGTTTTAGCGCCTTTGCTCGGGTGGCAGAGGCTGTAATATGGCCACCATGAACCTGCCGTCCAAATTCTGGTCAGACCTCACCACCCGCCACTTCGCGCAACTCGCCGCCAGCCCAGACATCGCCCAGGTCGTCGCCGTGTTGCCCGTCGCAGCCACCGAGCAACACGGCCCGCATCTGCCGGTGAGTGTGGACACCACCCTGGTCAACGGCGTCATCGAGGCTTCGCTGCCGCATCTCGGCGCCAGCTTGCCGGTGCTCTACATGCCCACACAACAAGTCGGCAAAAGCAACGAACACATCCGTTTCCCCGGCACACTCACCTTGTCGGCCCAAACGCTGATGAACGTGTGGATGGAGCTGGGCGCCTGCGTGGCGCGCGCCGGCATCAAAAAACTGGTGCTGCTCAATTCGCACGGCGGCCAAGTCAGCGTGATGGACATCGTGGCGCGCGACCTGCGCACCGCGCACGACCTCATCGTTTACGCCACCAACTGGTACACGCTGCCGCTGGGCGACGCCGTGATGAAGCTTTTTCCACCCGA
>JANOYE010000206.1:0-4131 GCA_031428695.1 Rhodoferax sp.
CTTTTTCCTCAGACCTTCACTAAAACACACATCAATCGCGTTACCGGTTCAATTCTTGAGTTTTCAGTGCTTGATGGCCTGATCGGTACCGATATTTGCGCTGCCAACGGTCGCTGCCGCCAGGTTTGGGGCGACTGAAGCAGCCATCGACGGTTCATCGGGCAAGGGTTGCGGCATACGCACCAATGCAATCTCAAGCACCTTGTCGATCCAACGCACCGGCACGATTTCGAGGTTGTTTTTGACGTTTTCCGGGATTTCCTGAAGGTCTTTGGCGTTCTCCTCCGGGATCAGCACGGTTTTGATGCCGCCGCGCAATGCCGCCAGCAATTTTTCTTTCAAGCCGCCAATGGCCGTGACTTCGCCGCGCAAGGTGATCTCGCCGGTCATGGCGACGTCACCGCGCACCGGAATGCCGGTGAGCGCCGACACAAAGGCAGTCGTCATGGCGGCGCCGGCGCTGGGGCCGTCTTTGGGTGTTGCGCCGTCTGGCACGTGGATGTGGATGTCTTTTTTCTCGAAAATTTCGTCTTTGATGCCCAGGCGTGCCGCCCGGCTGCGCACCACGGTACGGGCCGCTTCCACAGACTCTTTCATGACGTCGCCCAATGAGCCGGTGCGGGTGATGACGCCCTTGCCCGGCATCATCGCCGCTTCGATGGTGAGCAGATCGCCACCGACTTCTGTCCAGGCCAAGCCGACGACCTGGCCGACCTGGTTTTGCTCTTCGGCGCGGCCGTAACTGAATTTGCGCACGCCCAGAAAATCGTTGAGGTTGTTGGCATCTACCTTAACGAGCGGCGTCATTTTTTTGAGTTGCAGGCCTTTCACCACTTTGCGGCAGATCTTGGACAACTCGCGCTCCAGCGAACGCACACCCGCCTCACGCGTGTAATAACGCACGATGTCGCGCACGGCGTCTTCTGTGACCAACAGCTCGGTTTCTTTCACGCCGTTGTTCTTCAACTGTTTTGGCAACAAATACCGCACAGCGATATTGGTTTTTTCGTCTTCGGTGTAACCCGACAGGCGAATGACTTCCATGCGGTCCAGCAAGGCTGGCGGAATGTTCATGGAGTTGGACGTCGCGACAAACATCACGTCGCTCAAATCAAAATCCACCTCGACGTAATGGTCGCCAAATTTGTGGTTCTGCTCGGGGTCCAACACCTCCAACAACGCGCTGGAAGGGTCGCCACGGAAGTCAGTGCCCAGTTTGTCGATCTCGTCGAGCAGGAACAAAGGGTTGCGCGCGCCAACTTTCGCCAGGCTTTGCAACACCTTGCCCGGCATCGCGCCGATGTAGGTGCGACGGTGGCCACGTATCTCGGCTTCGTCGCGCATGCCGCCCAGTGCCATCCGCACGTATTTGCGGCCTGTGGCTTTGGCGATGGACTGCCCCAATGAGGTTTTGCCAACGCCCGGCGGGCCCACCAGACAGAGAATCGGCGCTTTGACTTTATCGACCCGCTGCTGCACCGCAAGGTATTCCAGGATGCGGTCTTTGACGCGATCCAGCCCGTAATGGTCTTCGTTGAGCACCGTTTCGGCGTTCAGCAGGTTGTGCTTGATCTTGGTTTTGTTGCTCCAGGGCAGGCCGGTGAGCACGTCGATGTAGTTGCGCACCACCGTGGCTTCGGCAGACATCGGCGACATGAGTTTGAGCTTTTTGAACTCGCCTTCGGCCTTTTTCAAAGCCTCTTTGGGCATTTTTGCGCCCTTGATCTTTTTCTCGATCTCATCGATGTCAGCGCCGTCTTCGCCCTCGCCAAGCTCCTTCTGGATGGCCTTGACCTGTTCGTTCAGGTAAAAGTCGCGCTGGTTTTTTTCCATCTGGCGCTTGACGCGGCCACGGATTTTCTTGTCGACGTTGAGGATTTCGACCTCACGCTCAATCTGCTCAAACAGGTTTTCCAGGCGCTCATGGATGCTGGAAAGCGCCAGCACAGCTTGTTTGTTCTCCAACTTGAGCGGCAGGTGGGCGGCGATGGTGTCGGCCAGGCGGCCTGGGTCGTCAATGCTGGAAATCGACGTGAGAATTTCCGGCGGAATTTTTTTGTTGAGCTTGACGTATTGGTCAAACCGCTGCATCACGGCGCGGCGCAACGCTTCAATTTCGCTGGATTTGACATCAGCACGGGCCAACATTTCAGCGTCGGACTCCACAGGTGTCACATTGGCGGAAAAATGCAATTCGCCGTCTTCAATCTTGTTGACCCGCGCGCGTTGTTGACCTTCGACCAACACCTTGACGGTGCCATCTGGCAACTTGAGCATCTGAAGGATGGTGGAAACACAACCGACTTCAAACATGTCGGCGACGACTGGATCGTCTTTGGCAGCGGCTTTTTGCGCCACCAGCATGATGCGCCGCTCCGCCTCCATCGCGGCTTCAAGCGCCTTGATGCTCTTGGGGCGGCCGACAAACAAGGGGATGACCATGTGCGGAAACACCACCACATCGCGCAAAGGCAGAAGCGGTAGGTCAATGGCGATGGAAGCGAGGGGGATATGGCCTGGCATGGAAACCTTTAAATTACAAGCTAAAACCAACTCTTTCGTGGCAGATCACGCCTTTTTGGCGACTTCCCGGTAGACCAGCAGCGGTGGCTTGTTTTCTTCAATGGTGGACTCGTCGACCACAACCTTGTCGACATTTGACGTGGTGGGCAAATCGAACATGGTGTCGATCAACGCCAATTCAACGATGGATCGCAATCCGCGCGCGCCTGTTTTGCGAGCCAGCGCCTTGCGGGCAATCGCCTTGAGGGCCGAAGGCCGGATTTCGAGGTCTACGCCCTCCATCGCCAGCAACTTGCTGTATTGCTTGACCAGGGCGTTTTTCGGCTCCACCAAAATTTGCACCAGCGCCTCTTCAGACAGCTCAGCCAATGTGGCGACGACCGGCATTCGCCCGACCAGTTCGGGGATCAAGCCGAATTTGATCAAGTCTTCCGGCTCAACATCTTTGAAACTTTCTGTCAGGCTGCGTTGCGCCTTGCTTTTGACAGACGCGCCAAACCCGATGCCAGAAGACTCGGTGCGCCGCTCGATCACCTTTTCCAAACCGGAAAACGCGCCACCACAGATGAAGAGGATGTTGGTGGTGTCAATCTGCACGAAATCTTGGTTGGGATGTTTGCGCCCGCCTTGGGGCGGCACACTCGCCATGGTGCCTTCGATCAACTTGAGCAGCGCTTGTTGAACGCCCTCCCCTGACACGTCGCGGGTGATGGAGGGGTTGTCAGACTTGCGCGATATCTTGTCGATTTCGTCAATGTAGACAATGCCGCGCTGCGCCCGATCCACTTCGTAGTTGCAGCTCTGCAGAAGTTTGAGCACGATGTTTTCAACGTCTTCACCTACGTAGCCGGCCTCGGTCAACGTGGTTGCATCGGCCATCACAAAAGGCACGTCGAGCATGCGCGCTAGGGTTTGGGCCAACAGCGTTTTGCCAGAGCCGGTAGGGCCGATGAGCAGGATGTTGCTTTTGGCCAGCTCAACGTCATCTTTTTTGGCCTTTTCCTTGTGGCGCAGGCGTTTGTAGTGGTTGTACACCGCGACAGCCAGGGTACGCTTGGCCGGGTCTTGGCCAATAACGTAGTTGTCGAGGTTGGCCTTGATTTCAACCGGCGTTGGCAAATCACCCTTGCCGTCACGGGCGTCCACAGTGGCTGGAAGCTCGTCTCGGATGATTTCATTGCACAGCTCAATACATTCGTCACAGACGAAGACCGATGGGCCAGCGATCAGCTTTTTGACTTCGTGCTGGCTCTTTCCGCAAAACGAACAATAAAGCGTCTTTTCGCTGGAAGCGCCCTTTTTTTCAGCCATATCAATAATGCCCCGTTGCAGTGGTTTGCGAATGATAGCGAATCAGGCAGGCGTCGTTGTCCTGCCCTGCCACCCAACCCGGTTGAAGTTGCAGGCAAACCACAACTGGGCCTGAAGGCCCGAAATCTGTTCGAGCGGTCAGGGGCGTTTGGCGATGACTTGGTCGATCAACCCGTAGTCTTTGCATTCATCGGCAGACATGTAGTAGTCCCGCTCAGTATCGCGTTCAATCCGCTCAATCGGCTGGCCGGTGCGTTCTGCCAATATTTTGTTCAGTTGCTCGCGGGTTTTGAGAAT
>JANOYE010000207.1:0-10405 GCA_031428695.1 Rhodoferax sp.
TCCGCAAGACCGTGCAAACGGCCTACCAAAACTCGGAATACGCCAAGTTGTGGCCCACCGGCATGTTGGACCGCATCAACAACACAAGGTAAAAATTGCGCTGGCTGAAATTTGGCGGGTTGAGAAGCGCCGCCAACGCGCTCGGCGGCGTTTTGTTTCTGACGATGTTTGTCGTCTTCATCGTCCAGATAACCGCGCGTTTCGGCTTCAACAAACCCCTGGCCTGGACGGACGAGCTGGTCGTCATCCTCTACGTCTGGGTCATTTTGTGGTCCGCAGCTTTCATCGTTCCGGAGCGGGAACACGTCGCCTTCGATCTGATCTGGAACAGTGTCGGCAAACCGGCGCGGCGGGCCATGAAGATCGCAGGCAATCTGCTGGTTGGCGGCCTGTGCCTGTGGGCCATTCCAGCCACTTGGGA
The DNA here is from genome assembly GCA_031428695.1 of Rhodoferax sp. Lineage (GTDB taxonomy): Bacteria > Pseudomonadota > Gammaproteobacteria > Burkholderiales > Burkholderiaceae_C > JANYCG01. Next base: position 422 of record JANOYE010000207.1, read on the forward strand.
CTACGTGAGTTTCATGGCGCGTGAAGGCACGCCGGTGCTGGGCGTGTCGTTCCGATGGGTGTTCATGCCGTTTGTATTTCTGTTCGTGGCATTGGGGTTGCGGGCGTTGGTCAACATCCGCGCGGCTTGGCGAGGTGAAGGCTTGGAAGCGGAGTTGAACCTCCAATGATGTCGGTCTCATTGGCGCTCTGGGCATTGATCGGCGTCATGGTCACCGGCCTGTTGCTGCGTATGCCCATCGGTTTTTCGATGCTGGCGTCGGGCATCGCTTATTTGCTGGTGAAGCGGCAGGACATTGGCCTCGTGGCCGAGCAAGTCGGCAACGGCCTGTACAACAGTTATGTGTTGCTGGCGGTGCCGCTCTTCGTATTCGCCGCCAACATCATGAACGCCGGCACCGTGAGCGAACGCATTTTTGACTTTTGCCGCATCCTCGTCGGGCGTATGCGTGGCGGCTTGGCGCAGGTGGACATTTTGGTGAGTGTGATTTTCTCCGGCATGAGCGGCAGCGCCATTGCCGACGCCGCCGGGCCGGGCCTGGTCACCATCAAACAGATGCTGAAAAAGCCGGGTTATACCCGCGGCTTCGCGGGCGCCGTGGTGGTGGCCAGCGCCACGCTCGGGCCGATCATTCCGCCTTCGATTCCGATGGTGATCTACGCCCTGGTCTCGGGCGCGTCGGTCGGCGCGTTGTTTCTGGGCGGTGTGGTGCCGGGTTTCCTGATGGCGATTTTGATGATGATCGTCGTCCACATCATCGCGGTGAAGCGCGACATGCCGCGTGACGACCCGGTGCCCCGCAGCGAATGGGCTGGGCTGATCTTTCGCGGCGCCTTGCCGCTGTCGATGCCGATTGTGCTGTTGGGCGGCATTTATTCCGGCGCTTTCACGCCGACTGAAGCGGCGGCAGTGGCGGCCTTGCACGCGCTGGTGTTGGCGGCGTTTGTATTCAGGGCGTTGACCTGGCGCAGCTTCTGGGGCGTGGTGCTCGAATCGACGCGGGGCAGTGCGGTGATCACCATCATTTTGGCCGGCTCCTTCATGCTCAATTACGCGTTCACCGCCGAAGGTGTTCCGCAGGCGATGGCGCAATGGGTGGACAGCATGCAGCTCTCGGCGACCAAGTTCTTGCTGCTGGTCAACGTTATGTTCCTCGTGCTGGGCTGCTTCCTCGATGTGTCGGTGTTGCTGCTGGTGTTCGTGCCGATGTTGCTGCCTGCGGCCAAGCTGCTGGGCATTGACCTGGTTCACTTCGGTGTGCTGGTGGTGCTCAACATGATGATCGGCCTGATCCACCCGCCCTTCGGCATGCTGCTGTTTGTCACCAAAGCGCTGACCGGCATTCCCATCGGTGAGATGATGAAGGAAGGGTGGCCCTTCCTGCTGATGCTGCTGGCGCTGCTGTTTGCAATGACGCTTTTCCCGCAGATTGTGTTGTGGCTGCCGCAGACCATGGGGTACGGCGCCAAGTAACTTTTTTGGATTGATTCAGTACCATGCCGGTCTTCCTTTCCCGCCTGAAACCCAAATCCGACAGCTTCGCCCGCAACGCGTTGCGCATGCAGGGCCTGCTTGACGAAGTGCAGCGGCTGGAGAAGATCGTCATTGACGAGTCTGCCTCCAAACGCGCGCGTTTCGAGGAGCGCGGTCAGTTGTTGCCGCGTGAACGCGTCGCCCGCCTGTTAGACAGAGGCTCGCCTTTTCTGGAGATCAGCCGCCTGGCGGGCCTGGCCATGCACGACGACGACGGCAAAAAATCAGTGATGGGGGCCGGCTCCATCGTCGGCATTGGCGTGGTGCAAGGGCGGCGTTGTTTGATCACGGCGAATGACAGCGCGGTGAAAGGCGGCACGGTTGCACCCATGGGCCTCAAAAAATCGCACCGGGCGCAACGCCTGGCGATGGAGAACAAACTGCCGCTGATTTATCTGATCGAAAGCGGCGGGGCTAATTTGCAGTACCAGGCCGAGATTTTTGTCGATGGCGGGCGCGGCTTTGCCAACCAGTCGCGCATGTCGGCCATGGGGCTGCCGCAGGTGGCGGTGGTTCATGGCTCGTCCACGGCGGGCGGCGCGTACCACGCCGGTTTGTCGGACTACGTGATCCTCGTGCGCGGCCGCTCCAAAATATTTCTCGCAGGCCCGCCGCTGGTGAAAGCGGCCATGGGTGAAGACTCAGACGAAGAAGCCTTGGGCGGGGCCGAGCTTCACGCCAACGTGACGGGCTTGGGCGAGTACCTGTGCGAAGACGATGCCCACGCCATCGCGCAGGCGCGCGAGGTGATGGACAAACTGAAATGGGACGCGGTTGCGCCTGCCGCCGTGGTCGAGGAACCCAAATACGACGAAGCGGAATTGATGGGTGTGGTGCCCGCCGACGACCGCGAGCCGTATGACGTGCGCGAGGTCATCACCCGCCTGGTGGACGGCTCCGATTTCCTCGAATTCAAACCCACGTACGCGCCCGACATGATGTGCGGCCACGCCCGTGTCCACGGCCATTTGGTTGGCATTTTGGGCAACAACGGCCCGATCCAGCCCAATGGCTCCTTGAAGGCGGCGCAGTTCATCCAGCTGTGCGACCAAAGCAACACGCCGCTGGTTTTTTTGCAGAACACCACGGGTTACATGGTGGGCACAGCCGCTGAGCAACAAGGCGCGGTGAAACACGGCAGCAAGATGATCCAGGCGGTGGCCAACGCGCGGGTGGCGAAGTTCACTTTTGTGCTGGGCGGCTCCTTTGGCGCGGGCAATTACGGCATGTGCGGGCGCGGGTTCGACCCGCGTTTCATCTTCGCCTGGCCGACCGCGCGCACGGCGGTGATGGGCGGCGCGCAGGCGGCGGGGGTGATGGACATCGTCAACCGAGCCAAGCTGCAAAAAGCCGGGCAGCCGGTGGATGACGCTCGGCTGCAGGCGATGTCTGATGGCCTGCGCAATCTGCTGGACAGCCAGTCCACGGCGCTGTTCGGCACCGCGCGCCTGTGGGACGACGGCATCATCGACCCGCGCGAAACACGGCGGATTCTGGGTCTGTGCCTCACGATTGTGCAAGAGGCTGACCACCGCAAACTCCACGGCAACACCTTTGGTGTGGCGCGGTTTTGAAGCGGGAGAAGACAAACATGACTATCTCCAAAATCTTGATCGCCAACCGGGGCGAGATTGCCTGCCGCATCATGCGCACAGCGCGCCAGCTTGGCTATTCAACGGTGGCTGTCTTCAGTGATGCCGACCGCGCAGCGCCGCATGTTCGCCAGGCCGATGAAGCTGTGTACATCGGCCCGTCACCTGCCGCCGAGTCGTATTTGTCAGTGGAAAAGCTGCTAGCAGCCGCCCGCAAAACCGGCGCGGACGCGATCCACCCAGGCTACGGTTTCTTGAGTGAAAACGCCGCCTTCGCCCAGGCCTGCCTGGACGCGGGCCTGGTCTTTATCGGCCCGTCGCCGTCGGCCATTGAAGCCATGGGCGACAAAGCCCGCGCGAAACGCCGCATGATTGCGGCCGGCGTGCCCTGCGCGCCGGGGTATTTGGGAGAAAACCAAGACGATGCGAATCTGATCGACGAAGCCCACAGGCTGGGGTTTCCGCTGCTGGTCAAAGCCGTTGCGGGCGGCGGCGGGCGCGGCATGCGCATGGTGCGCGAAGGCAGTGAACTGGCCGAGGCGATTGCCGGCGCGCGGCGCGAATCGCAAAGCGCGTTTGGCGACGGCACCCTGATGCTGGAGCGCCTGATCGACAACGGCCGCCACATTGAAATCCAGGTCTTCGCGGATGCCCATGGCAACGCGGTTTACCTGGGCGAGCGCGACTGCACGGCGCAGCGGCGTCGGCAAAAAGTGATCGAAGAAGCGCCCTCGGCCATCGTCAGCCCGGCGATGCGCGAGGCCATGGGGCGCGATGCGGTAGCCGCTGCACTGGCCGTGGGTTACCAAGGTGCGGGCACGGTCGAGTTTGTCGTTGACCAAAACCTCCAACATTATTTTCTGGAGATGAATACGCGTTTGCAAGTGGAGCACCCGGTGACGGAAATGGTGACGGGGTTCGATCTGGTTGAATGGCAGATCAAAGTGGCGCGCGGCGACCTGTTGCCCGCGCGCCAAGAAGACATCCAGCTCAAAGGCCATGCCATCGAAGCGCGCCTGTACGCCGAAGACCCTTATGCCGGTTTTGCGCCGCAAACCGGCCTCGTGGTGTGGTGGCGCCCGCAAGACGCACGGGCCGCCAGCAGCCATATCCGCATCGACGACGGCATCGAAGAGGGCGCCGAGATCACCTCGCATTACGACCCGATGGTGGCCAAATTCATCGTGCATGGTGAGACCCGCGCTGACGCGCGCCGCCTGCTGCAAAGCGCCCTGGCCCGCGCGCCGCTGCTGGGGGTGCGCAACAACGGCAAATTCCTGTCTGACCTGGTCGGCTCCGAGGCTTTTCGCGGCGCGACGATGACCACCACCCTGCTCGATCAATGGCTCGAAAGAGGCGAGCCGATCTTGCAGCGCCCGGTTCCTGACGACCTCGCCTGGCGGCTTGCCGCTGCCCTGTTCGCGCTGCGCAATGGCGCAGGCTGGCGGCCCAACAGCGTGGCGGCTTTTGACGTAGAGCTGTTGTGTGATGGTGAAGCCCGAACCCTTCGGGTGCACCCAGACCAAAACGGGCACGCGCAGGTCAGCCTGAATGGCGCGCCAGTGGCTATGGCGCTCTCAGCTTTGCCCGAAAGCGGTGTAGGCGAATTTGCTTGGGAAGTTGAAGGTGTTCAGCGCCAGGCCATTGCGGCCTTCGCATCCGGCCACCTGCACCTGCATCTGCAGGGAAACAGCTTTACCTTCACCGAAGCCTCGCCTTTCCCGGACGCCCGGGCTGCACTCGACCCCCGGCGCAGCACCGCACCCGTGGCTGGCCGCGTGACCCAGGTGCGCGTGGCGCCGGGCGCGGCCGTGCAGGAGGGCGACCAGCTGGTTTGCATCGAGGCGATGAAAATGGAAATGTGGGTGGGCGCCGCGGCGGCTGGCAAGGTCGCGGCCACGCACGTGAAGGTGGGCGACCAGGTGGAACTGGGCGCGCTGCTGGTCGAGCTTGAAAAGCAGTAACTATTAATTTAGTAGCTACTTACGCATGTTTTACGAGACTTGACGGCCGTTTTCATTTAAGAAATTGCCCAGAACCTCCGAAATCGCGTTTTCATACCCAAATTGGGTATTTTCGGGGTGATTTCCCGCTGGCCAGCGCCAAGCGCTTCGGTGCCCGACCTGCGTGCTACAATCCACGGCTTCGCGGCTGTAGCTCAGTTGGATAGAGTACTTGGCTACGAACCAAGGGGTCGTGGGTTCAATTCCTGCCAGCCGCACCAAAAAAGAAAAGCCCGCAACTTCACAGTTGCGGGCTTTTTCCGTTCTGGCTCCATTGAAAGCTGCAAAATCGCGCCATGAACAAGGCATTTACCAAAGAGACGGACGGTGGCGAGGACGACGACGACGCGTCGCCCGCAGCGCTTCCAGCAGGTGGCAAAAACTACACCACGCCCGCCGGTTACGCCCGTCTGCGCGCCGAATTGTTTGAACTCATCGACACCGAGCGGCCCAAAATGGTCGATGTCGTGCATTGGGCGGCGAGCAACGGCGACCGCTCTGAGAATGGCGACTACCACTACGGCAAAAAACGCCTGCGCGAGATTGATCGGCGCATCCGTTTCCTCACCAAACGCATGGAAATCGCAGTGCTGGCAGACCCCAGCATCCATTTCGGCAGCGACCAAGTGTTTTTCGGCGCTACCGTCGCCTACGCAGATTCCAAGGGCCAGGCGCACGAAGTGACGATTCTGGGCATCGACGAAGCCGACAGCGCAAAGGCCCAGGTCAGCTGGATATCGCCGATCGCCAGAGCCCTGCTCAAAGCCCGCGAAGGTGACGAATTGAAGCTGCACACGCCGGCAGGTGTGGAGGATATCGAGGTGCTTAAAGTCACCTACCCGAGGCCAAGCGCGCCCACGTAGCGCACGAATTCAGGGCGAGGCTTTGCTGCGCCGCACGCTGAGCACGGAGGTGGTGCGGCTCAAATTGCGCAGCGCCTGGTTCAGGTGGGCGATATCGCGCACGGCGATCAGGAAGCGCAGCTCGGTCACGTCTTGCGCGCCTTCCTCGTCCATGTCGATGTGGGCGATGTCAGCCTCGGCGCTGGCCAGCGCCGCCGCCACGCGCGCCAAAACGCCATTGCCATTGGTGACCATGACCACAATCTCGGTCTCAAAAGCCCGCGTCATGTCGTCTGACCATTCAACTTCAATGAAACGTTCGGCGTCTTTGTTGAACAAACGCTTGGCGACTTGGCAATCTTTCGCGTGCGCTACAAGCCCTTCTCCGCGCCCGAGGTAGCCCACAATCGGGTCGCCTGGAATCGGCCGGCAACAGGGCGCAAACTTAACCGAGGCGTTTTCACTGCCGTCCAGCGTCAGTACCCCTTGAATCGGCGATTCGCCGGCGGTGAATCGCTCGCGCGTGAGCAACAGCACATCGGGTTTGTCGCCTTTTTCCGCCAGCAGCGTCACCAAGCGTTTGGCGACGATCACAGCAATGCGTTTGCCCAGCCCAATGTCAATCAGCAGCTCTGCCCGGCTTCGGCTGCCTGTGAAACGCAGCAACTTCTCCCAAACCTGGGCGTAAGCCGGGTCGTCGTCCGGGTATTTGTCGAACCCTTCGGCGCGCATGGCTTGCGAGAGCAGGCGCTCACCCAGGTTCTGAGATTCCACATGTTCCATCGACTTCAAGTGATGGCGAATCTTGGAGCGTGCCCGCGCCGTGCGCACAAACGCCAGCCAGGCCGGGTTGGGTGTGGAATCCGGTGCCGTGACCACTTCGACGACGTCGCCGTTCTTCAGCTCGGTGCGCAGCGGCGCCTGCTCGCCATTGATGCTGGCGGCCACGGTGCGGTCACCCACATTGCTGTGAATGGCGTAAGCGAAGTCGACAACAGTAGCGCCGCGCGGCAGGGCCAATATCTGGCTTTTTGGCGTGAACACGTAGACCGCGTCGGGGAACAGATCGACCTTGACGTGGTCCCAAAACTCGGCGGCGTCACCGGTTTCGTTCTGGATGTCCAACAGCGATTGCAGCCATTGCGTGCCCAGCCGCTCCGCCGCTGCTGCGTCGGCGCTGCTGACTTTGTACAACCAGTGGGCTGCCACGCCAGACTCGGCCACCACATGCATGGCCTGGGTGCGCATCTGGAACTCGACGTTGACGCCAGACGGCCCCACCAATGTGGTGTGCAGGGACTGGTAACCATTCACTTTGGCGATGGCGATGTGGTCTTTGAACTTGCCCGGCACGGGTTTGTAAAGCTGGTGCAATGTGCCCAGCGCTGTGTAGCAGTCAATCGTTGTCGGCACAATGATCCGAAAGCCGTAAATGTCGGTCACCTGGGCAAATGTCAGGTGTTTCTCCTGCATTTTTCGGTAAATTGAATGCAGCGACTTCTCGCGGCCCGAAATCTTGATCTTCATGCCCGCAGCCGCAAACGCGGCTTCGACCTCTGAGCGTACTTTGTCAATCAGGTCACGCCTACGGCTGCGCGCGCGCGTGACGGCCTTGGTCAACACCTCGTAACGCCAGGGTTTGAGGTGTTTGAACGACAACTCCTGCAGTTCGCGGTAAGTCTGGTTCAGGCCCAGGCGGTGCGCGATAGGCGCGTAGATTTCCAGCGTTTCCGAGGCGATGCGGTGCCATTTTTCGCGCGGCGCGTCAGACAAGGTGCGCATGTTGTGCGAGCGGTCCGCGAGTTTGATCAAAATTACCCGAACATCGCGGGCCATCGCCAGCAACATCTTGCGGAATGACTCGGCCTGGTTCTCCTCGCGGGTGTTGAAATGCAGGCGGTCAAGTTTGGTCAGGCCATCTACCAGCTCGGCCACGGGCGAGCCAAAACGCTCGATCAGTTCGATCTTGGTGACACCGCAGTCTTCCAGCGAATCGTGCAGTAGGGCCGCCATGAGTGCCTGGGCGTCGATTTTCCACTCAGCACACTGGGCAGCGACCGCAATCGGGTGGGTGATATAGGGCTCGCCGTTGTTGCGCAACTGGCCCAAATGGGCCTCGTCGGCAAAACGGTAGGCCTGGCGCACCTTTTCCAGATCTTCGGGTGACAGGTAGTCCAGCTTGGAGATCAATCCAGCAAAACTGGCGGCGGCGGCATTGGCTGCAGAGTAGGCGACGGCCGGGTACGGTACAGGCTCGGCACCACCGCCCGTTGTGGAAACGTCTTTGCGCGGTGGTTGTTTGACAGGGGTGCCCATGGTGTAAATGTAGCGTGCCGTAAAAAACATTGGCAGCCGAGGCCATCAATTGGCCAAAAAAAAGCACCGCAAGCGGTGCTTTTTTTGAAGCGCCAAGGCTCAAAGGGGGACTTTTTTCAGCATTTCAATGCCTACTTTGCCAGCAGCAATTTCCCGCAATGCAGTGACACCAGCCTTGTTTTTGCTCTCGATCTTGGGCGTGTGGCCCTGGTTCAGCATGCGTGCGCGGTATGTGGCCGCCAGCACCAGTTGGAAACGGTTGGGAATCTGCACCAGGCAGTCTTCTACAGTAATACGGGCCATGGAGTTCTCCGAAAGACTAGGGAATGAGCAACGCTCTGAATGTTTCGGCTCGGGCACGACGCTGCGCTGCAAACTTGAGCCGCTGGGAGTGAACAATGGCCTTCAAATCGAAAAGCGCACGGTCAAACAGCTCGTTGATTATAACGAAGTCGAATTTCCCGGCCTGGGCGACCTCAATCGCAGCGTTTTTCATGCGTACATCGATGACCTCGGGCGCGTCTTCGCCACGGCGTTCCAGCCGCGAACGCAGCTCTTCCCAGCTGGGTGGCAGGATGAAGATGGAGATGGCGTTGGCAAAGATGTTCTTGATCTGGATGGCACCCTGGTAGTCGATTTCCAGGATCACATCAGCGCCCTGGGCCATGCGTTCTTCGATGGCCCGCTTGGAGGTGCCATAACGGTTGTCGTGCACCTGAGCCCATTCGACGAAACTATTGGCTGCAACCAAGGCGTCAAATTCTTGCTCAGATACGAAAAAGTAGTCACGTCCGTGCTTTTCCTGGCCCCGTGGCTGCCGTGTGGTGTGCGACACCGACAACTGCAAATGGGAATCCAGCTCCAGCAGGGCCTTGACCAGGCTGGATTTACCGGCCCCACTGGGGGCGGCGACGACAAAGAGGTTACCGGGGTAGTCCATGGCCTATTCTATGTTCTGAACCTGCTCGCGCATCTGCTCGATCAGCACCTTCATGTCCACCGAAATATGGGTCAGCTCCAGCGCCGCGGACTTGGAACCCAGCGTATTGGCCTCGCGGTGTGATTCCTGTATCAAGAAGTCTAGCCGTTTGCCGATCTCGCCGCCCTTGTTGATCAGGCGCTCGATCTCGTCCAGGTGGGAACTAAGCCGGGTAATCTCCTCGGCCACGTCGATGCGTATCGCAAAAGCGGTGGCCTCGGTCAGTGCGCGATCTTGCGCGGCCTCGGGCAGTGTGGTGCCGTCGGCCAAGGCCATGGCTTCCTTCCAGCGGGCCAGGAAGCGCTGGCGGTTTTGCTCCACCAGTTGTGGAATCAGCGGCACTGCTTGTTGGGCCAGGGCGCGCAACTGGCTCAGGTGGTCCAGCAGCATGGTGGACAGGCGGGCGCCTTCGCGTTGGCGCGCGTCCAGCAGTGCTTTGAGCGCCTTGTCCGCCAACGGTACGACTACGGCCGCCCAGTCGTGCGAGCCGCTCTGTTCGGCGCTGGAGAGGCGAATCACATCGGCCACGCTCAAAGGGGTGGCGGTGGGCAGCCAGGCCTTCACATTGTCTTGTACGGCGTTCAGGCGCTGCAGCATGCGGGGGGTGGGCTCGGCAATGCTGCCGACAGTCTGCATTTCAATCGACGCACGCACCTCGATCTTGCCGCGCTTGAGTGCGCCCACCAGCAGGTCACGCAGCGCGGGCTCAAACTGGCGCA
>JANOYE010000208.1:0-4936 GCA_031428695.1 Rhodoferax sp.
CCGTTCCGAAGCCAACCCTGTCGGCGGCTGGTACGGCCTGAAGAAAGGGCTGCGCGGTCGCTTCGGTGTTTACCTGCCGCCCTTGATGGAAGCGCTGGGTTTGTGCGAGCTTGAACACAATGCGAAGAACAACCGCATGCGTGCAAATTGACGCAATCAGAGTTGCTACACTATTAATAGCGTCTTACGAACATAATCCGTGACTTGGGTGCCAAAACGGCTTATAAAAGTCAAAAATTCCTGAAAATCCATCAGTAATTAATATGTATGTTAATTTAAAATGTCTTTTTAATTCAGCCGAATGCAGGCGAAAATCGGGCGCTTAACCTGATTCGGTTGACTTTTTTTGACCCGCTGGAAACCCAATGACACTCGTGCCGAAACTGTTCTCCCTGTTCTCCCTGTTCTTCAACCGCCTGCCTGCCAAAGTGACGCTGCTGGCCAGTGCGCTGCTCGCACCCTTGGCAATGGCGCAAACCTTTCCGTCGCAAGGGGTAAAGCTCGTTGTGCCCTTCACAGCGGGAACGGGCATGGACACCATCGCCCGCGCGGTGGCGCCCCGCCTCGCCGAGCGGCTGGGGCAAAGTGTGGTGGTGCAAAACGTGCCGGGGGCCAGCGGCAACATCGGCACAGATCAAGTGGCCAAGGGCGCGGCAGACGGCCACACCTTGCTGGTGGGCGCCAACACCATGCTGATGGCCTCGCAGCTTTACGCCAATGTGCCGTTTGATCCGCTGAAAGACTTTGCGCCGGTGTCGATGGCGGCTTATGGCACCTTGATGCTGGTGGCGAACCCGAAAACCGGCATCAAATCGGTCAACGATTTGCTCACCCAGGTGCGCGCCCGCCCGGGATCGATCGCCTACGGCTCGCCTGGCATCGGCACGCCGCACCACATGGCAATGGAGCTGCTCAAGACCCATGCCAAAGTCTTCATGCTGCATGTGCCTTACCGCGGCACGGCGGGGTACACGCAAGATCTGCTTTCGGGCGAGGTCAATGTCGGCTTTTTGCCGGTGCATATTGCGCAGGGGTTTGTGACGGCTGGGCGTTTGAACGCGCTGGCGGTGGGTTCGGCCAAACGGCATCCCGTCGCTGCAGGCGTCGCGACGCTGGACGAGTTGGGGCAGAAGGGCGTCGAGGTGGACATGTGGTACGCCTTCATGGCCCCTGCCAAAACGCCCACGCCGGTGGTGAACCGCCTCAATGCTGAGATCAGCGCGATCTTGAAGTTGCCTGAAATTCGCGATGCGTTGGGGAAAGCCGGGTTGGTGGCGACGTCTTCAACGCCCGATGAACTCAACGAAGTGATGAAGAAGGACTACCCGCGTTGGGGGAATGTGATCAAGACGAATGGGATCAAGGCGGAGTAGGGGTTTATTGACCGGTCTCGGTTTGCGTTCAGAAATTCGCCCACGCCCACGCCCGCGTTCGCGGGCTGCTCGTAACTGGTCTGCGTTCAGAAATTCGCTGGCCGGGATGAAGCGCAAGGCGCCCGGAGCGCACGCAGACGCCAGCTTCGCTGGCTGGTTACGTGGGCGGCCAGGCACAAAAAATTAGGGTCAGAACCCAATCTACCGAGCCTGGCACTTTCGCGCCTGCCTCCGGTAATTGGGGTCTGACCCCAATTTTGCCCTGCACCCTGCTCGTAGCCAAAAAAAAGGGCCAGTCTTGCGACTAGCCCTATTAAGGGATCCCTGAACCTTGAGGTTTCGAAAGGACCCGAGGAGACAACCGGTAGAGACTCAATTCATTGAATAAGTTTCAACGAATGAATCTCTGAAATTCACTGAAGCCAGTATCTCAGGGTTTTCCCTCTCGCGCTAGCCCCGGGTTAGAGTTTTCACTCCATTTCGTCCGGAAACCGGACTAATTCACGGGCAAGGCGTTTTCTCAATCCCTGGAAATCGCTGGATTCAGCCGTATCAATTAACGCTTTTTGCCGACAGTTTTGGAAGCGTTCACGGCGTTGGCGGCCACGGTGTTGAAGTTGGCTTCGGCCACTTCGGTGGCTTGTTTCACAGCCTTTTGCACCGATTCCAGCGCGTTGTTGGCGGCGGAAACAGCGCTCTTGAACACGGCGACAGCGGTCTCGGAACCAGCGGGCGCGTTCTTGACAGCGGTGTCTACCACGTCGGCGAATTTCTTCTGGCTGGCAGCAGCTTGCTCTTCAACGGCTTTGGTGAAGTCAGCGGTGGAGGCGGTTGCGATGTCATAGAGGTGGCGGCTGTACGAAGCGGTCTTTTCAGCCAAAGGCTGGAACAGGCCGGCTTGCAGAGCCAACAGCTCTTGCGCGTCTTTGGCGGACAAGATCGATTTGGCGGTGTCAGACACTTCAGACAGGGCAGCTTTGGAAGCGGTCATGTTGAGCTCGACGATTTTTTCGACGCCTTCAAAGGCTTTGGTGGTGAAACCGAACAGGGTTTCGAAATTGGCTTTTTGAGCGGCAACAACTTGGTCAACGGTAAACATATGAAAATCTCCATTAAATTAAGAAAAAATAAGGCGTTCAACGATTGAAAACCCAACTGCTCCGTAACCTTGACTCATTGCTTCGTCTCACCGGCCAGCCTCTGGACTCGGCTTATGTTGCAGTGCAGCATGGAATGAATTATAGGGTTATCCCGATGCAGCGCAAGGGGTTTTGCTGCATTGCAGCAATTTTTTACCAGTTTAGAGTCTTGTTTCTATTTCAGCCGCTGAGTCAGCCTCCCAGCCGCTGTTTTTCATTGCCCTGACACATTGGGTTGAGCCTGTTGCACGCCTACTATTCCGGTCACTACGTCTTGCCATTGCCGCCGGGGCACCGCTTTCCGATGGGCAAATACGCGATGTTGCGCCAGCGCCTGGCCGCCGAAATGCCTGCCTTGCGGCTGCACGAGGCGCCGCCTGCGTCAGATGAGGCATTGGCCCTGGCACACACACCGGCTTACATCGAATCGATCTGCACGGGCAGCGTCAGCGCCGCAGCCATGCGCGAGATTGGCTTTCCGTGGAGCGAAGGCATGGTCGAGCGTTCGCGCCGTTCCGTGGGGGCCACGGTGGCGGCGGTTCGCGCTGCGCTCTTGGAGGGTGTTTCGGCGAATCTGGCCGGTGGCACCCACCACGCCTCGGCGGACAAAGGAAGCGGTTTTTGCGTTTTCAACGATGTCGCGGTGGCGGCGCGCACAGCGCAGGCTGATTGGGCGGCGGCCAAGGGTGCCCGCCCGGGCTGGCGGCCCCTGCAAGTCGCGGTGATCGACCTGGACGTGCACCAGGGCAACGGCACCGCCAGCATCTTCCAGGGCGACCAGACGGTGTTCACCTTGTCGATCCACGGCGAAAAGAATTTCCCGTTTCGCAAAGTGCCGGGCTGCCTTGACATTGACCTGCCCGACGGCTGCGGCGATGTCGATTATTTGGGCGCGCTGGAAGGCGCCTTGTTCGAGCTAGACCATCGCTTCAACCCCGGCCTGGTGATTTACCTGGCGGGCGCCGACCCGCACGAGGGTGACCGCCTGGGCCGCCTCAACCTGAGCTTTGATGGCCTGATGGCGCGCGACCGGCGCGTGTTCGACTGGTGTTTCGAGCGTTCAATGCCCATGGCCTTCGCCATGGCCGGCGGTTACGGCACGCGCCTGGAAGATTCGGTGCAGGTGCAGGTCAACACTTTTCACGCGGCATTTGAGCACTGGCAGCGCTGGCAGAATCGCTATTCCGTTGCCAAATCGGCGCTGTAGGTCGTTGTGGCTCCTTGCCGTGCTGAAGCACTGTCATCGTCGCCACGCCTACTACAGCGCCGATTTGGCAACGGAATAGTCTTCTAACCGACGACAAAAGAACGAAATCGAAACCCTCACATGACCGAGATATCCCGCCTTGTCGATGCCGCCATCACCTCCCGCGTGTCCACCCGCGCCTTCACGCAGCAGCCCGTGCCGCGCGAGGTGATCACGCAAATGCTCGACGTGGCGGCCCGCGCCGCCTCGGGCACCAACACCCAGCCGTGGCAGGTGTATGTGTTGCAGGGGGCCACGCGCGACAGCCTGGTGAGCAAGGTTTGCGCCGCCCACGACGCGATCCGCGCCGACCCGGAGCTGGCCCACGAGTACAAAGAGGAATACGCCTACTACCCGACTAAATGGACCAGCCCCTACATCGAGCGACGCCGCGAAAACGGCTGGGGCCTCTACAGTTTGCTCGGCATTGGCAAGACCGACAAAGACAAAATGCACGCGCAGCACCAGGGCAACTACCGGTTTTTTGACGCGCCAGTCGGATTGATGTTCACCATTGATCGTGTCTTGGAGCGCGGCTCGCTGGTGGACTACGGCATGTTCCTGGAGGCATTGATGGTGGCGGCGCGCGGGCGTGGCCTGCACACCTGCCCGCAGGCGGCGTGGAACGGGTTTGCCAAAATCATCCTGCCGCACATTGGCGCAGGGCCCAATGAAATGTTGGTGTGCGGCATGTCGCTGGGGTATGCCGATGAAAATGCCCACGTCAACACCTACCGCTCGCCTCGGGTGGCTTCCAGCGAGTTCACGAAGTGGCGGGATTGATGTGGTGCGACCTGGCGGGTCTGAAGGCTTGACGCCCGCCCGATGACGTCCTTCGCCATCCAGGCCCTCAACGGCCTCTCCTACGCCACCACACTCTTTTTGATGGCGGCAGGGCTGACGCTGATTTTCGGCGTGACGCGGATCGTCAACTTCGCCCATGGCAGCTTCTTCATGCTCGGCGCTTTGTTCACCGCGCATTGGGTCACGAACTGGTTCCCGGCCTGGGGTGAAAGCGCGGTGCTGTATCTGATTGCAATGTTATTGGGCGCTTCTCTCGCTGCTTTGGTGGGCGCTGTGGCCGAGTTTGTGTTGTTAAGGCGGCTGTACGGCGTGCCCGAGTTGTACCAGCTGGTGGCCACCTTTGGCCTCACCTTGTTCATGTCGGATGCGATGCG
>JANOYE010000209.1:0-11642 GCA_031428695.1 Rhodoferax sp.
GCCACCTGCAGCAAGTGCGCCCGCGTGATGTTCTTGCCATGCCCGGCCACGCTGGTCGCATGTTCGCCACCGGGGCCGAAGCTGTAGGTCAGGTCAAACGCGGGCGACAGCTGCCACAGGCCCTGCTCGTTCAAGCGATAGGCAAAGTTGCGGCTGTGGTCGTCACGGTTGTGCATCAGTACATTGAAAATGCAGCGCTCAAATGCCTTGAGTACGTCACGCTGGTCGCCCGTGATGCGTAGCGTAGCGAGCAAAACAGTTTCGTAATCCAGCAATGGCAAGCGGTGGTCGGCTTGCAGATACGCCGACAGGCTCATGATGTGGACTCGGCTGGCCTGCTTGCTTTTTACCAGGCGGTCAAAGCGCTCAACACCGAAGGCGCTGTGTTTGCTTCCCAGATCAAAAAAGCGACTGCGCGGCATGTCGATGCCGCCAGAGCGGGCCACGCGGGCGTACAGCTCTTCGACTGCGCAGACTTCGCGGTGCTCGCCCTCGGCCGGAAACTTGACGAGCCACGGTGTGGCGCTGCCAACCAATGGCAAGCCGCTGCTCAAGTGGCCAGTGCGCGCGTTGAAATCAACCAGAACTTTAGGGCGTGCACCTTGCGGTGAACCACCCAATTGCATCAGGTGACGCAGCTGGTCATCGGCGCGTTGGCTGCCGGAATTTTCATCCGCCTGCAAGGCCGTGACCTCTTTGGCAAGCGCCCTGAGTTCCAGCGTTTCAGCCAGTGATTGGTCTTCATCGGCGGGCTCGAATGACAGCGCACCCATCGCGCGTTGGCCCACCATGGCCAGCCGGTCCAGCACCGACACCTCGCGCGGCTCACGCCCGCGCTTGCGCAGCAAACGGTCCATCAACAACATTCCCCAACCATCGGGCAGAGCGTCGGCAATAAAGCCCGGCAATCCGTGGCTGTAAGGTTCACCCTTAAAAGATGCTGCAACAGCACCCGGGCGCGGCAGCGGCTGATGCATAGGCGAGAACTGCAGGCCGCGCTTAATGGCCTGCAGCGAGTACTCAAACAAAATTCCTCGCGGTGTGGCTACCAGCGTTCCCAGCGGCCAATGCTCTCGCCAGCCATCGTAGAAAACGATCAGCTTCTTCATGGATTCACGTCTCAGGCTTCAGCGCGCCGACACTTCGCGGCACCAACCGGGGCACGCGGGCACGTTGCCGAGTCGCCAGCGCTTGCTCGCGTTCGGCTTGCGCAATGCTCTGGACGGACGGTGCAAACAAGTCCTCAAGCTGATCTATGGATTGCAAAGCCTGGGCGACGCGAACGACAAACTCAAAGCCGCCCTGCCCTTGAGATTCAAGCCTGCGCACAGATGAAAGCGAGCTCTGCGTCATCTGCGCCAGCTGCTGCTGACTTAAGTTTTGCGCCAGACGCAAGCGCTTGAGACGCGCGCCCAAGTCAGCACAAATGCTCCGCGACGACAATAGATTAAATGTTCTCATGAGAACGTTAATTGTCGTTTTAAGGGATTTAAAATCCAAATATGAACATTTAACAAAAACCATCAAAGTGGAATGTTCCCGTGCTTTCGCCACGGATTTTCCAACTTTTTATCCTTCAACATCACCAAGCTTCGGCAAATGCGTTTGCGGGTTTCATGCGGCAAGATCACGTCGTCAATGAAGCCGCGGGCGCCGGCGATGAAGGGGTTGGCGAAGCGCGCTTTGTATTCGGCTTCTTTGGCCGCGATCTTGGCAGCGTCGCCTTTGTCTTCACGGAAGATGATCTCCACCGCGCCCTTGGCGCCCATCACCGCAATCTCAGCATTGGGCCAGGCGAAGTTGACGTCGCCGCGCAGGTGTTTGGAGCTCATCACGTCGTAGGCGCCGCCGTAGGCTTTGCGGGTGATGACGGTGATTTTGGGCACCGTGCATTCGGCGTAGGCATACAGCAGCTTCGCGCCGTGTTTGATGATGCCACCGTATTCTTGGGAGGTGCCTGGCATAAAGCCGGGCACGTCCACAAAGGTGATGACCGGGATGTTGAAGGCATCACAAAACCGCACAAAACGCGCCGCCTTGATGGCGCTTTTGATGTCGAGGCAACCCGCAAGCACCAACGGCTGGTTCGCCACAATGCCAATCGTCTGGCCGTCCATGCGGGCAAAACCGATGACGATGTTTTTGGCGTATTCGGGTTGCAGCTCGAAAAAGTCGCCATCGTCCACAGTTTTGACGATCAGCTCCTTCATGTCGTAAGGCTTGTTGGGGTTCTCGGGCACCAGGGTGTCCAGGCTTTGCTCCATGCGGTCACTCGGGTCGCCGCTCCTGCGCACCGGCGCTTTCTCGCGGTTGGAGAGTGGTAAATAGTTGTAGAGGCGGCGCAGCATCAAGAGCGCTTCGACATCGTTTTCAAACGCCAGATCGGCGACACCACTTTTGGTGGTGTGGGTGATGGCGCCGCCCAGCTCTTCGGCCGTCACCTCCTCGTGCGTCACGGTCTTGACGACTTCTGGCCCGGTGACAAACATGTAGGACGAGTCTTTCACCATGAAGATGAAATCCGTCATGGCCGGTGAATACACCGCGCCGCCCGCGCACGGGCCCATCACCATGCTGATCTGCGGCACGACGCCGCTGGCCATCACGTTGCGCTGGAATACGTCGGCATAACCGCCCAGAGACGCCACGCCCTCTTGAATGCGCGCGCCGCCCGAGTCGTTCAGACCAATCACTGGCGCGCCGACCTTCATGGCCTGATCCATTACTTTGCAGATTTTCTCGGCATGCGCCTCTGACAAGGCACCGCCAAACACGGTGAAGTCTTGACTGAAGACGAATACCAATCGGCCATTGATCATGCCGTAACCGGTGACGACACCATCCCCAGGCACCTTCTGCTGCTCCATGCCGAAATCGACGCAACGGTGCTCGACAAACATGTCCCACTCTTCAAATGTGCCTTCGTCCAGCAGCAGCTCCAGCCGCTCACGCGCAGTGAGTTTGCCTTTTTTGTGCTGCGCGGCGATGCGTTTTTGCCCACCGCCCTGGCGTGCCAGTTCGCGTTTCGCTTCGAGTTGCTCTAAAATGTCGTTCATAATGTATTTTACTTAGTATATTGATGTAAGTTTTTTAGTATTTATTACTAAAACAGTAGCAAACTATTTATATTTTTCGTGACTTGATAGCAATATATTTGCTGCAGTAGATGGTGAAATAAGATTTTTCAACACCGCATCTGTCGTCGCCTGCAACTGTTCACGCACGCGCGGGTGCGCACGAAACGACTGTTTCAGCCCGGCCTCGATACGCTCCCACATCCAGGCCAGCGCCTGGGTTTGCCTGCGTGCAGCCAGCCGCCCGCTGGACGATTGCAGCGCTCTGAACTCCCGCACCGTCAGCCAAAATTTGTCGATGCCCTGGCCCAGCAAGGCGCTGAGCTGGATGACTTTCGGGTGCCACTGCTGTTCGTTATGCGGATCGTGGCCGGGTGCCCCATGCAGGCCCAACAGCCGAAGCGACGACATGATCATCGCCTCGGCCCGCGTGGCGGCATCCGGGTCAACATCGGCCTTGTTGATCACCACCAAGTCTGCCAGCTCCATCACGCCTTTTTTGATGGCCTGCAGGTCGTCACCGGCATTGGGCAGCTGCATCAGCACGAACATGTCTGTCATGTTGGCCACCGCTGTTTCACTCTGGCCGACACCCACGGTTTCAACGATCACCACGTCATACCCCGCCGCTTCACACACCAGCATCGCCTCGCGCGTTTTCTCGGCCACGCCGCCCAAAGTGCCGCTGCTCGGGCTGGGGCGGATGTAGGCGCGCTCGTGTACCGAGAGTTTTTCCATGCGGGTTTTGTCGCCCAAAATCGAGCCGCCGGAAACGGTGGAAGACGGGTCTACCGTGAGCACCGCCACACGATGGCCCTGGTCGATCAAATACAAACCCAGCACTTCAATAAAGGTCGATTTGCCGACGCCGGGCACGCCGCTGATGCCGAGCCGGAATGACTTGCCGGTGTGGGGCAAAAGCGCTGTCAGCAGTTCATCCGCCTCGGTCCGGTGGTCAGCACGGGTGGATTCCAGCAGCGTGATGGCCTTGGCGATGGCGCGCCGCTGGGCCGTGCCTTCACCCGCCATGATGTCAGCGGAATTCACGCGGCCCAGTTCTCCAGCTTCAAGCCGTCAATGCGCTCGAACTCGCGGGTGTTGTTGGTGACGAGAATGGCATTTTCGGCCAGGGCCTGCGAGGAAATCAGCAAATCCATGTGCCCGATCAACTGCCCCTGTCGCCGCAACGCATGAAAGTGGCGTGCGTAGTGCCACATCGCCGTGTGCGCCCATGGCAGAACAGTCATTTCGACCAGCAACTGCTCAAGTCGTTCGCGGTTGCGGGCCTGATGCGTGCTTTTCTCCACACCATAAGCCAGCTCCGCCACGACAAGCGACGGCAGCGCCACATGGCGGCGCCCCACCGCCGCCAACCTCTGAAGCACTCCAGGAACGCCGCGCTGGATGTAAATCACCATGTTGGTGTCCAGCAAGTACAGAGACGGCATCAGTCAAAACTTTCGATGTCATCGACGGGGGGTGTCCGGTCACGCTCGATCTCGTCTGGCATCCCCTCAAACCCACCCAGGATGGCTTGCAAACGCGCCACCCAGGCGGCATGATCGTCATCGGTCTTGGGCCGCAAGATCACTGCGTTTCCCACCTTCTCAAGAGTAACTTCGTCGGTGTCAAAACGATAGGCCTTGGGCAGGCGCACAGCCTGGCTGCGGCCGGTTTTGAAAACTTTCGCGGTGTCCAGAACAGCTGAATTCATGTGAGACTCCTCAGCACAGGTTTAGCAGGGTCATTTGGTACATACCAATGATATATATCAATGATACATACCCATTCAAACGACGTCAACCCAGCGCCTTTGCAATCTGCGCCAACACATCCTTCGCACTCACCGGAATCGGCGTGCCGGGCCCGTAAATGCCTTTAACACCGGCGGCGTACAAAAAGTCGTAATCCTGCTTGGGCACGACGCCGCCGACAAAAACGATGATGTCATTCGCGCCCTGCTGTTTCAGCTCGGCAATGATCGCGGGCACGAGGGTTTTGTGCCCTGCCGCGAGGGTTGACACCCCGACCGCATGCACGTCGTTTTCAATCGCCTGGCGGGCGCATTCTTCGGGGGTTTGGAACAGTGGGCCGATGTCCACGTCAAATCCTAAGTCGGCGAATGCGGTGGCCACCACTTTGGAGCCGCGGTCATGGCCGTCTTGACCTAATTTGGCGATCATCACGCGCGGGCGGCGGCCTTGGGCTTCGGCGAATTGGGCGATGTCGGCCTTGATGGCGTTCCAGTAGTCCATGGTGTCTGCGTGTGTGGCATCCGCATCGTAAGCCGCTGCGTAAACGCCTGTGACTTTGTGGGTGTCTGCCCGATGGCGGCCAAAAGCCTTCTCCAGCGCGTCGCTCACTTCACCCACCGTGGCGCGCAGTCGCATGGCCTTGACGGTCAAATCCAACAGGTTGCCGGAATTGTTGGCTGCTGCATTTGTGATAGCTGCCAGCGCACGTTCTACGTGACTTGTGTCTCGATTCGATTTAACCTTCTTCAACAATTCGATCTGCCCATCACGCACGGCCACGTTGTCGATATCACGCGCTTCTATCGCCGCTTCTTCCTTCAGCTTGTATTTGTTGACGCCCACGATCACGTCGCGGCCTGAGTCAATCCGCGCCTGTTTTTCAGCCGCCGCCGCTTCAATTTTCAGCTTGGCCCAGCCGCTGTCCACGGCTTTCACCATGCCGCCCATGGCTTCGACTTCTACAATGATTTTCCACGCCGCATCAGCCATGTCTTGCGTGAGTTTTTCCATCATGTAGCTGCCCGCCCACGGGTCTACCACAGCGCCGATGTGCGTCTCTTCCTGGATGATGAGCTGCGTGTTGCGGGCGATGCGCGCGCTGAATTCGGTGGGCAACGCAATCGCCTCGTCAAAACTATTGGTGTGCAAGCTCTGCGTGCCGCCAAACACCGCCGCCATCGCTTCGATGGTGGTGCGCACAATGTTGTTGTACGGGTCTTGCTCGGTGAGGCTCCAGCCGCTGGTCTGGCAGTGCGTGCGCAACATCAGACTTTTCGGCGACTTGGCGTTGAACCCCGTCATGATGCGGTGCCAAAGCAGGCGCGCCGCGCGCATCTTGCCCACTTCCAAATAGAAGTTCATGCCGATGGCCCAGAAGAAGCTCAAGCGGCCCGCAAATTCATCAACGTCCATTCCCTTGTTGATAGCCGTCTTCACATACTCCTTGCCGTCTGCCAGGGTGAAGGCCAGCTCCAGCGCCTGGTTCGCCCCGGCCTCCTGCATGTGGTAACCGCTGATCGAGATCGAGTTGAACTTCGGCATGTTTTTCGCCGTGTACTCGATGATGTCGCCAATGATGCGCATGCTCGGCGCGGGCGGGTAGATGTAAGTGTTGCGCACCATGAACTCTTTCAGAATGTCGTTCTGAATGGTTCCCGAGAGCTGCGCCTGTGACACGCCCTGCTCTTCCGCCGCCACGATGTAACCCGCCAGCACCGGCAGCACCGCGCCGTTCATGGTCATGCTCACGCTGACTTTGTCCAGCGGTATCTGGTCGAAGAGGATCTTCATATCTTCGACCGAATCAATCGCCACACCGGCCTTGCCAACGTCGCCCGTCACGCGCGCGTGGTCGCTGTCATAACCCCGGTGCGTGGCCAGGTCAAACGCCACCGACACGCCCTGCCCGCCGCCAGCCAACGCCTTGCGGTAAAACGCGTTGGACTCTTGCGCGGTGGAGAAACCGGCGTATTGGCGAATCGTCCAGGGCCGCACCGCGTACATGGTGGCCTGCGGGCCGCGAATGTAGGGCGCGAAACCGGGCAAGGTATTGGTGTGCGGCAGGTGCGCGATGTCTTCGGCGGTGTAAAGCGGCTTGACGACAATGCCGTCCGGCGTGTGCCAGTTCAGCGCATCGACATTGCCACCGGGCGCGGATTTGGCGGCGGCTTTTTGCCAGTCGGCAAGACTGGCAGCGTTGCCAGAATTGGCCGGGGTGGCAGAGCCCGATTGGGCTGGCGGGGAAGGATTTTGAGGGTTTTGCGGCGTGCTCATTTTGAAGATTTTAACCCCAATTTCAATTTGTAATTATAAATTCAAAACTCAGATTCGTGTAAACTTCGCGGCTACCCAACCACCATGAACGCCCCAATTTCACCTGACCGCCTGAAGCCCCGCGCCCTCTATGAAGAGGTGGCCGAGCTGATGCGCCAACGCATTTTCAGCCGCGAGCTGGCGCCTGGCAGCTGGATCGACGAGCTCGCCATCGCCAAAGACTACGGCATCAGCCGCACGCCCTTGCGCGAGGCGCTGAAGGTGCTGGCCACCGAAGGCCTGGTCACCATGAAGGTACGCCGTGGCGCCTATGTGACGGAAGTGTCCGAGCAGGATTTGACCGAGGTTTATCACCTCTTGAGCCTGCTCGAATCCGACGCGGCGGGCGTGGTCGCCACCAAGGCCACGGCGGCGCAACTGGACCAGCTCAAAGCCCTGCACCAGCAGCTCGAAGCCACCGTCAAACCAGGAACAGCCGGCAAAATCGACCGCGAAAAATTCTTTGAAATCAACGAGCGCTTCCACATGGCGCTGCTCGCCATCGCCAATAACCGCTGGCGTGACCAGATGGTGGCCGACCTTCGCAAGGTGATGAAGCTGAACCGCCACCACTCACTCTTCAAAACCGGCCGCGTGCAGGATTCACTGGCCGAGCACCGCGCCATCATGGCGGCTCTGGCTGCGCGCGATACCGCCGCCGCCACCCTATGCATGAAGGCGCATTTTCAGAACGGGCTGGAAGCGGCGTTCTGATTTTCAAGGCTTCGAACCTTTACATACCCAATTTGGGTATGTAAGCGTCGATTATTCTTAATAATATACATTTATGCTAATTTTATTAGTAAAAATTAATCATTTTTAGTATTTTATTTATAGCAATAAATTTAATAAATTCGTGACTTAATAGTCGTCACTATTAGGTAAAAATATTTCAATATTTATTTTTAATAGAGTCTCGGCCTATAGGCGTATTCAACCCTTCGTGGCGCGCCATTCCGGCCTGTGCAACAACGCAGCGGCTCCCAGCGGGGCGAATTGATCGCCCCGTGAGAACTGAAAGAGTTGCGTCGCGGCCACCACCGGCGCCGTTCAAATGCACATTGCCGGTGCGCGGGCGCGGGGCGATCTGGCCGGCGGCTTCGGGCGTGGCGGCATAGACGTAAACCGAGAGGCCATAGGGTGTGTCGTTGGCAATCGCCACGGCTTCGTCCACGCCGCCCGCCTTGGTTTTCTCGGCATCACGGCCAGTATGATAAAATGTCATACCATGACCAAAGCAAAAATCGCCATCACCGTCAGCCCACTTGTCTTGAACAGGCTGGATGCCTGGGTGCAAAGTGAGCACTACGCCAGCCGCAGCGAAGCGATTGAACAAGCCGTTGAAGCACAGTTGCAGCGTTTGGAGCGAACGCGCTTGGCAGCGCAGTGCGCGCTGCTGGATGTGGATGAAGAGCAATCCATGGCAGAAATGGGATTGGTCGCAGACACTGCATCATGGCCGGTGTTTTAAGGGGCGAGATACGTTGGGCTGAGCTTGACCCAACGCGTGGCAATGAGCAGCAAGGCACTCGCCCCGTGCTTGTCATCAGCCACGATGTCTTCAATGAGCGTTCGGGCACGGTGCTGGCGATGGCGATTACCTCGCAAGCGCAACGGGCAGGCTTTCCGTTGACGCTGCCGCTGGGCAAACTGGGTGGCAAACCGGCCTGGTTAAAAATCAGTCAGGTTCGCGTTTTATCGACGCAGCGCCTGGGGCGCAAGCTGGGCCGGGTCACGCCGGAGCAGCTTGGGCAGGCAATCGATGGGTTGAATGAAATCGTGGGTGATTGATTTTTGCCGTCGCAGCTTTCAAAAGCCTGGGGCGCACTGCGTTGAGAGCCAATTTTCCAAAGAATCAGATTGATACGGCCTCTCAAAATGACAAATCAAGCCGCCACAGGCGCTGGCGGGTTGAACACCGCCTTGGTCTCCAGAAACTCCTCAAACCCCAAAGCGCCCCACTCACGCCCATTGCCAGACTGTTTGTAGCCGCCAAAAGGCGCAGCATTGTCGCCACCGGCGCCGTTCAGGTGCACGTTGCCGGTGCGCAGACGGGCCGCGATGGCACCTGCCGCCTCGGGCGTGGCGGCATACACGTAGCCGGAGAGGCCATACGGCGTGTCGTTGGCAATGGCCACGGCTTCGTCCACGCCGCCGCTGTAAGGCAACATGCACAACACCGGGCCGAAGATCTCTTGCCGGGCGATGTCCATCTGGTTGTTGACGTTGCTGAAAATCGTCGGCTTGGTGAAATAACCGGCACTGATGCCGTCAGGCCGGCCCACGCCGCCCGCCACCACTTTGGCACCCTCGGCCACGCCGCGTTCGATCATCTTCTGCACCCGGCCAAACTGCGCGCCATTGGCCAGCGGGCCCATGGTGGTCTCGGGCGCTGCCGGGTCGCCCACCTTGATTTTGGCCACGGTGGCTGCGGCGATGGCTTCGGCTTCGGCGAGTTTGCTGGCGGGCACCAGCATGCGGCTGGGCGCGTTGCAGCTCTGGCCGGTGTTGGTCATCATGCTCATCACGCCGTGTTTCACGGCAGCGGCCAGGTCGGCGTCTTCGGTGATGATGTTGGCAGACTTGCCGCCCAGCTCCAGCGACACCCGTTTGATGGTTTCAGCCGCCGCCTTTTGCACCAGAATGCCCGCGCGGGTGGAGCCGGTGAAGGACACCATATCGACTTCGGGGTGGCTTGAAAGCGCCGCGCCCACGCCAGGGCCATCGCCATCCACCAGGTTGAACACGCCTGCGGGCACACCGGCTTCGTGCAAGATTTCAGCCAAGATGTGGGCGCTCAAAGGCGCGAGTTCGCTGGGTTTCAACACCATCGTGCAGCCGGTGGCCAACGCTGGGGCGACCTTGCAGGTCATCTGGTTCATGGGCCAGTTCCACGGTGTGATCAAGGCGCATACGCCCACCGGCTCACGCACGATGCGGGTGGTCTTCTGCATTTTTTCAAACGGAAAGTCAGCCAGCACTTTTGCTGCAACGATGAAGTGGCCCAGGCCTGCCGGCGCCTGGGCGCGTGTGGCCAAACCGGCCAGCGGCGCGCCCATTTCCTGCGAAATCGCAGCGGCCACGTCATTCATGCGCTTCTTGTACACCGCGATGATCGACTGCAGCAACTCGCCGCGTTGGGTGACCGTAGTCTGCGAATAACTGGCAAAGGCCTTGCGGGCCGCTTTGACGGCACGATCCGCGTCGGCCGCCGTGCCAATAGAGATAGTGCCGATCGACTGCTCTGTCGCCGGGTTGATCACTGCCATCGGGTTGGCTTGCAGCGGCGCAACCCAGGCGCCGTCAATGTAAAACTGGGTGGTGTCGCTCATGGTGTTTCCTCGTTGAAAAGTCTTTGCAAAGTCGTTGAATCGCCGCTGAAAAGTCGGCTGAGGTCGGTGGTCAGGCCATCGCCTCGGCTGGAAGGGAATTGTGCATGAGATCGCCTGGCACCTCATCAACCCCAGGGTATGCCAATGGCTGGTGGGCCAGAGCCATCACCGAGTGTGGCGCCAAAGATTTCAGCCGGTGGTCGCTCCACACCTGCCGCCAGCGCCTGCTGCCTGGCAGGCCGTGGCGAAGGCCGAGCATGTGCCGCGCAATCGCCGCCCACGGCGTGCCGTGCAACGCCGCCTCGCGCGCCATGTAGTCGCACATTTGCGCCTCCACGTGTTCGCGCGTCAAGTCAGCCCGCTCGCGCGTCAACTTGGGGCGATCCAGCATTGCCGAGGGCGTGTCGCCGAAAAACGCCGCATCCCAAGACGCCAGCCACCACGGGTTGTGATAAGCCTCGCGGCCCAGCATGACGCCGTCGACGTGTTGCAGTTCTTCGCTGATTTGCGCTGACGTGGTGATGCCGCCATTGATTACGATGTTCAGATGCGGGAAGTCTTTTTTAAGCTGATGCACCACCCCATACCGCAGCGGCGGCAACTCGCGGTTGGCCTTGGGCGAGAGGCCTTTCAGCCACGCATTGCGGGCATGCACGATGAAAGTCTGGCAGCCCGCCTCCGCCACCGTGCCGACAAAATCACGCACGAAGGCATAACTTTGCGGCGTATCTTCGGTTTTATCGATGCCGATGCGGTGTTTGACGGTAATCGGTGTTTTGGTCGAATCAACCGCGTCCACCATCGCCTTGACGCAATCCGCCACGAGCGCTGGCTCGGCCATCAAACAAGCCCCAAACGAGCCGCGCTGCACCCGGGGCGAGGGGCAGCCGCAGTTGAGGTTGATTTCGTCATACCCCCAGGTTTCACCGAGCTTGGCGCACCGGGCCAGTTCTGATGGGTCGCTGCCGCCCAGCTGCAGGGCGACGGGATGCTCCTCGGCGTTGAAATCCAGATGGCGCGGCGGGTTGACATGCAACAGCGCGCCGGTAGTGACCATCTCGGTGTAAAGCAGCGCGTTCTTTGACAGCAAGCGGTGGAAATACCGGCAATGGCGGTCGGTCCAGTCCATCATGGGGGCGACAGAGAGGCTCCTGCCATTTGATTTGACC
>JANOYE010000210.1:0-1612 GCA_031428695.1 Rhodoferax sp.
GCCTTTTTGCAGCAATCGCCCAGCCCGAACACGCTTCTTCGTTGCCTCGTCCATTCGTTTTTTGGCCATGTCTGATATCTCCAAACAACCCGTTGAAGATATAACGCATGAGGCGACAGATGGTTGTCATTAATTATGGAAAGTTCAATAGAACAGCAAAGGCAGCAGAACCAGCGCAGGAAAGCCGTAACGCAAACAGGCCAATTCCATCGCGCCCAATGGGGTGGTGCCACCCTAACGCGAGGTGAGCTGCCAGGCGCTGCCGATCAACGCGGCCAAAAGAGCGGCGATCACTCCCAACCACAGGTTGTTGCGTTCGGTCACCGGGTCGGCAGAAGGAGATGATTCGGCATGTGAGGCATCAATATTTCAATCAAAATTTAGTTTATTATTAATTTTAAATTTAATATTGATAATATTTACGTCATATTTACTACTATTTATATAGCTAGATGTCAAACAAATACGTGACTTAGTATCTGAATTTAATTCCATTAAATAATTCTACGAAGACTTTCAAAGAACAACTCCGATTGCAGCCGCTCGCCGTCAATCTGCGCGGCAACCCGGTCTGCGAGATCTCCATTGACAGGCAACAGCTTCAACCCCGTCGACAAGGCCAGCACCTGCAACTGGCACTCCCGCTCCAGGTAATACAAATCGTCATAGGCGTAGTCAATGCGCGCGCCACACACCACGATGCCGTGGTTGCCGAGAAACGCGACATCTTTCGCCCTGCCGTCGGCCAGCATGGCACGGGCGATGCGCTCGCCCTCTTGCATGTCCAGCGCCAGGCCGTTGTAGTTTTCGTCCACCGCCACCCGGCCATGAAACCGCATCGCGCCTTGCGACAGCGTGGTGTCCAGCGCACGTTGTGCCGTGAGCGTGAGCGCCGTCGCGTGCGGCATGTGGGTGTGCAATGCCACGGCGTGGCCGGTGATGCGGTGCACGGCGGCGTGGATGAACATCGCCGTCGGCTCCACCGGGTGGCGCCCGGCGAGTTGCTCGCCTGCCGCGTTGCACATCACGATGTCGTCGGCCTGCACCTCGCTCCAATGCAGGCCGCGCGGGTTCAGCAGAAACTGGTCGGCATCGCCAGGCAGCATCACGCTGAAGTGGTTGCAGATGCCCTCCGAGAGGCCATGGTGGGCGGCGGCGCGCAGGGCCAAAGCGAGGTCGGCGCGCAGGGCTTGGGTGTCGTTGTAGGTGGTCATGGCTTCATTTTGCTTCAGCTTCGCCGCGTTACCATCGACCAGAATCCCGATTGAACTCCGCGCACCCGCGCTCCTTTGCACTGCTTCGCTCCTCGAATCCACACGCCATGAACTACCCAGCCTTCTCCCGCCGCCGCTCTGTTTTGCACGCCTTGTTGGTCGGAGGTGTGGCCGGGCTAGCGTTCGCGTCTACGAATGCCCAGGCCCAAGCCACAGACTTCCCCAACCGCGCCATCCGTATGGTGGTTCCGTTTGGTGCTGGCACGACGACCGACACCGTGACCCGCATCGTTGCAGACACCATGGGCAAATCGCTGGGCCAAACCATCGTGGTGGAAAACCGCGCCGGTGGCGGCGGCTCGATTGGCTCGGACTTGGTGGCCAAAGCCCCCGCCGAC
>JANOYE010000211.1:0-6868 GCA_031428695.1 Rhodoferax sp.
AGGGCACTACTTGCTCCATCTTGCCAAGGAATATCTCGCGCCGGGCAATCTTCTTCTTGCCCTCGTATTCGGCCAAGGCGAAACTGATCTGGACTGGTGTTGTGGAGTTCATCTTGGCTTTGCGTTATGGGCTACCCTCCCATAACGTTTGGACACCTGCGCAGGTTGGCAAATTTGATGAATAAATCCGCGTTTCCCTAAACACAATTGCTACTCCCAGTCGATCCCAGCCAATATGGCCTGCAAATCAATCGGCTTGCCCTTATCACGAAATGCGTAATGGCCCAGGAAATGCAGGTGCTGCCACGCCGCTGGCGAAATGCGCCTGAGCAATTCCAGCGCCTTCTCATTGCCCTCTGTCAAAGTCCGGCTCAGCAGCTCCGACAACAGCATAGAGTTGTAGGCGATCACGACGTTTGCGATCAGGCGGCCGCAGTGGTTGCTGACCGCCACATCCAAATCCGTGCGTCCGGTCAGCTCCTTCTTACCGTTCACCTGGGCGATGGTGGAGCGTAGCTGGTGGTAGGACTCGATGCGGTTTTCAGAACGGTGGACGTCACGCTGTAACTTTGGGTCTCGCAGGTAGCGTAGCGTGTAAATGGTACGGACCAATTTGTCATATTCGAAGATGGCCTTGCGCGTGCGGTGATGGCCGGACAGGGTGCAGATTTTGCGCATCAACACGCTTTGGCTCATCTCCTTGAGCCCCAGCGTGGCGGCAATCTGGTCCATGTTGGCCTTCTCGGAGGTGATCAGGTTACGGTCAATGTGACCCACAGGCTGGATGAGGAAGTCGGCGTACGCCTCCTCGCCAGCGCCGCCGTAGAGGTGTTTCAGCTGCGCATGTAAATTGGTGAAGCGCGGGGCCAAGTTCATGCCGAACCAGTGCAGGATGGCAAAGTTGGCCATGTTGATGCTATGCATGTCGCCGGTGATGGTGGTCGGCACAATGTCGGAGGTGTTGTTGTAGCAGATGTCAAACACCCAGTAGCTCTCGTGCTGGTTGGCACCCAGCATCTCCGTTTGCAACGCCACGTGGTTGGCAAGCAGTGTGTAGGCCACTACACCGCGATCCTTGCCAAAGTATTTGCGTGAGTGCCGGGCCTTCGACGTTGGGGTTGCGGCGGAAAACTTCTGCCCGTCAACGCTGCCGTACAACACATCCATGTCGATGGAGTAGTACGGAAAAATGGGCAACGTGGCGATGAAGTTGCTGATTTTGTTGTTCGCATCGATCAGTGTTGCCGGTCGCAGATGCTGCTGATGCGTGGCCTCCAGGACGTGGTACGGGATGTCGCAGGTCTCGGCCATTTTGAAGTTGCCGTGGTTCATGGCCTGGGCAATAATCACAGCCATCAGGCTGTCTTCGTCGGCGATCTTTTTTGCGTAGCGCGGCTGCAAGGGGGTCAAAGCTGACAGGAAGTGGCAGCGCTCATTAACAAATCGGAAGATATCGGCAATGTCTCTGGCCTGGAGCTTGGCATAGAAGCCCTTTTGCAGCTGCTTGTCCTTGTCGGCCTTGGGGCGGTGCCAGACGAGTGTTTTCTTGTCCGCATCAAACTCCAGATGTTTGAGCTTGCCCGCACGCAGCTCCTCATCAAATGCGCGCCACTGCGCATCGAGTTCAACGAAGAGCGCATCCAGTGTTTCATCAACCGGCTTTCGTAGCCATGGAACGTCGAGCGCTTTGAGGGCTTCGGATTTGTCTCCCATGGACACCAGGTCATCTGAAAACCTTCTGTGCTGCACGCTGTCGTCCAGATAGATGTCGCCCGCATCGAGGCGTTTACGCAGTTGCCTGTACACCATGAATTCGTACCGCTCGCCATGCAGGCTCAGTGGCTTGCCGTCCTCACCGAATATCTGCAGGGAGTCGCGTAGACGTTTGGGAAGTGCGCCTGGTGGCACGTCAGAGAGAGGCTGTTTGGCAATGGATTCCTGCCGGTCAAACACTTCCTTCATCCATTTGAGCGCCGCGAGCCAGACTTTGCCACCGGCACTGCTGCAGGCGAATTCCAAGGCGGTGGCCAGGGGGCGCAGATTCTTGGTGCAAAGCCCGCTTTGCTTGTCCACGGCCTGCCAGCGCAAGTCCATCTGGCTCACAGGTTTTTCTGTCAGCAGTTTGCCGGTCGAGCGCAACTTGTCTTGCGGCATGATCCGAAATGCTTTGTGGCGCACATCTCCGAAGGGTGTGACATCGGGCAGCGCGTCATCCACATACAGTAAGAGCAGCTCGCCCACCCGTGGTGTGGCTTGTTGGCGCTCAACGTGTAGTTTGGCTGCCTGCTGGATAGCTGCCGCCTTGGTTTCATCTTCCAGCTGGCGGGTTTGGTAGCCAAAGGCTTCCACCACGTTTTCTGTGAGCTGGCGGTAGCGTTGCCATGCGTAGCACAGTAGATACAGGTTGGTTTTGGCGGGCTTGAATCGGCGCAAGTCGTAGACGGTGTAGAAATTGGCCAGACTGGCGTAGTACGCGATGTTGCGCTAAAGGAGGGGGTTACATCCGTGCGAGCCAGCAGTGTCGCCTTATCGCGCAACACCGGCAGATCATTGTCAGTCCACAAGCGGTATTCGAACAAGGCGCCAATTTCTTGGCGTTGCGCGTAATATTCTCTGGTACTCAATGGCCTTACAACGAGTGTTTTCCCAGGGAAATACCGCTGCATCAGGAAGGCGACATCCTCTGGCGGCACGTCATCTAGGAAGAACTGAAAAAATGCCTGCTTGGCCTTGAAGTAGCCAATTTGCAGCAAGCAATAAACCTGTTTCAAGATGCCCCTGCGCTGTAAAGCCAAGGAGCGCTCCGCATCGGTCATGGCGAAAAATTCAATACGCTGAAAATCATCGAAACTGGGAATGCCATAGAGAGCAGTCTTCTCTGCGTCCGAGAGGATGGTTAGTCGCTCGTTGCTGTCACCGCGCATATGTCATTACGTTCTGGTCTTGGTGTCGTGCGCACCCGGCCATCCGACACGGGCTAATGTTTCAATCAGCGTGGTACGTTTGACACCAAAATTACGGCACACGGCGGCCTTCGACATGCCTGCATCCAGCGCGGCAATGATGGCATCACGTTTCTCGCCGACGATGGCAGCTGGTCGGCCACCGACTCGACCACGCCGCTTGGCAGCGGCCAGACCGGCAATGACACGCTCCTGGATCAAGGCCCGTTCGTACTGAGCCAGTGCACCGAACACATGGAACAGCAGTTCGCCCGATGCTGTGGTGGTGTCCATGCCTTCGGTCAACGACCGAAAGGCGACCTGCTTGTCTTTCAGCGCAGTCACGATGGAGAGCAGATGCGACAGTGAGCGCCCAAGTCGATCCAGCTTCCAGACGACGAGCACGTCGCCTGGGCACACGAATTCCAGTGCCTTGGCCAAGCCAGGGCGGTCATCTTTGGCACCGGAGGCATGGTCCTCAAACAAGTGGCGGGTATCTATGCCCGCCGCCAGCAGCGCATCGCGTTGCAGGTCAGTGCTCTGTCGGTCCGAGTCAGACGAAACGCGCATGTAGCCAATCAACATAGTCGGATAACTACAAAAATGATGTTTCCGTATACTAGTGCATAGCGACAATGTTTTCCGTACATTTTTAGAGGCTGTGGTGAGGCATTTTTGGTTGCTGTCGCCAGCATGTCGGAAAACACTTGTTTTGCGACATGGTAGTGCGTCTTGCAAAACCGCATTCAAATTATTATAATGAATGCATAGAATGCAATTTATAGAGGTGATGCTATGGCAATGCTGACAGTACGCAATCTGCCTGACGACGTGCACCGCGCCTTGCGGGTGCAGGCTGCTCTGCATGGGCACAGCACCGAGGCCGAAGTCCGCGAGATTCTGGCAGTCGCAGTCAAGCCAGAGGCGCGTGTTCGCTTGGGTGATGCCCTCGCGGCACTGGGCCGAAAGATCGGCCTCACGAACGAGGATTTCGACGTCTTCAATCAAGTGCGAGACAAGACTCCCGCTCAACCGCTTAGTTTTGAATGATCGTCCTCGATACCAACGTCGTCTCTGAAGCGATGAAGCCCGAACCGCACCCGGCTGTGCGGGCTTGGCTGAATGGTCAGGCCACCGAAACGCTGTATCTATCCAGCGTGACCGTGGCCGAACTATTGTTTGGCATCGGGGCACTCCCGGTAGGAAAGCGAAAGGACATGTTGGCACAGACTCTTGACGGTTTGATGCGACTGTTCAGGGATCGAGTCCTTCCATTCGACATTGATGCAGCACGGTGCTATGCCGAGTTGGCCGTGACAGCCAAGATGTCCGGGCGAGGATTTCCGACACCAGACGGATACATTGCAGCGATCGCAGCCTCGCGGGGTTTCATTGTGGCATCACGCGATACTGCGCCCTACGAAGCAGCCAGCGTTACGGTCATTAATCCGTGGGATGCGTAAGGGAACCCTAAATGGACAAATTCCGCCGGTTTGGGCGC
The DNA here is from genome assembly GCA_031428695.1 of Rhodoferax sp. GTDB lineage: Bacteria > Pseudomonadota > Gammaproteobacteria > Burkholderiales > Burkholderiaceae_C > JANYCG01. The sequence goes on from JANOYE010000211.1 coordinate 4,444, forward strand.
GGAACCCCGTGCTGGGAAAATGCTGGTTGAGGATGTGGCCAAGGTCTTCAGCGGTTTCTTCCCTTTCATAGGCGAAGAATTGGCGTTTGGCTTTGAAGTAGCCAAGTTGAAGTATCAGGTGAGCGGCGACTGACACCGTGCGTATTGACGCCACAGCCGCCACTTCAGGATTGCTCAGTTGGAAAAAAAGGTCACGGTCGGCGCCGGCAAAACGCGGCAGGCCATACAAATCATCGATTTCACTGGCGGAAAGGATGGACAGGCGATGATGGCTGGCAGGCATGCGACGTGACTTTCAAAAAAGATTGAAAGTACACGGTACACAAGGCCGGGGAGGCCATCCGATTGATGAGTAAATCAGCAGTGCCGGGCAAGTCGCTGCGCTAACTTTACATTTTTGGCGGGTTGGGCACTAATAGCCAACGTGGTGGCCGACTTTGTCGGAGCCGCAACCGGCGACGCGATCTATCACATCCCACCGACTCCTCCGTACGCCTGAACTGAACCACAAGGACCCCCTCGATGACCCCTATCCATACTGCCAAGCAACACCCCGTGGACCCGGTTGAGCCGGTGGACGCCGTGGTGGTGGGTGCTGGGTTCGCCGGACTGTATATGTTGTACCGTCTGCGCCAGCTCGGCTTGAAGGCTCGGGTCTTTGAAGCCGGCGACGGCGTCGGCGGCACCTGGTACTGGAACCGTTACCCAGGCGCGCGCTGCGACGTCGAGAGCATGGAGTATTCCTATTCCTTTTCGGAGCAACTCCAGCAGGAATGGGAATGGACCGAGCGTTACCCGAAGCAGGAAGAAATTCTGCGCTACGTCAACCATGTGGCGGACCGGTTCGAACTGCGCTCCGACATCCAGTTCGAGACCCGTGTCACCGCGGCCAGCTACAACGACGACAGCGGCAACTGGACCGTTCGCACCGATCGTGGTGACGCAGTGGAGGCCCGGTTCTTCATCTCCGCCGGCGGTTGCCTGTCGGCCGGCCGGGTGCCCGATATCCCCGGACTGGACGGGTTCAAAGGCAAGTGGTACCACACTGGAAACTGGCCCCACCAGGCGGTGGATTTCACCGGTCAACGGGTTGGTGTGATTGGCACCGGGTCGTCCGGCATCCAGGCGATTCCGGCGATCGCACGCCAGGCCAGCCAGGTAGTGGTGTTCCAGCGCACGCCCAATTTCAGCATTCCGGCATTGAACCGGCCCTTGCCGCTGGAAGAGCAGCAGGCATGGAAGGCCGATTACGCCGAGCACCGCACGAAGGCGCTCAGCACCCGTTCCGGCATGCTGTTCGAATACGGCCAAAAGGCCGCGCTCGAGGTCAGCGAAGACGAACGGCAGGCGGAATATGAGCGGCGCTGGAAGCGTGGCGGTGCCAATTTCGTTCACGCGTACAACGATCTGTTGGTCAACCGGCAATCCAACGATGGTGCCGCCGAGTTCGTCCGCAACAAAATCCGCAGCACCGTTAATGACCCGAAAGTTGCGGAGCTGCTGGCGCCCACCGACCACGCCATCGGTACCAAGCGTATATGCGTGGACACCGATTACTACGAGACCTACAACCTGCCCCATGTGAGCCTGGTCGACCTGCGCGCGACGCCGATCACTGGTATTGTGGCCAACGGCATCCGCACCGATGCCGCCACCCATGAACTCGACAGTATTGTTTTTGCGACCGGCTACGACGCCGTCACTGGCGCGCTGGACCGCATCGACATTCGCGGCTTGGGTGGCCAGGGGCTGAAGGAAAAGTGGACTGCCGGGCCACGCACATACCTCGGCATCATGACGTCCGGTTTCCCGAACCTGTTTTTTATTACCGGCCCGGGAAGTCCCTCGATTTTGACCAACGTGGTGGTAGCCATCGAGCAACATGTGGACTGGATCGCGCGCTGTCTGCAACATATGCAGGCCCACGACCTCGGGGTGGTCGAAGCGCAGGCCACCGCCGAAGACGAATGGGTGTCGCGCGTCAACCGAGTGGCTGCCCGCACCTTGTTCCCGACCGCGAAATCCTGGTACATGGGTGCGAATATTCCAGGCAAACCCAGCGTGTTCTTGCCATTCGTGGGTGGCTTCGGCAATTACCGCGTCATCTGCGAAGGGGTTATTTCCACCGGGTACACCGGTTTTGCTTTCCGGCCATCCCGCCAGTCTGTTGTCAGTAACTGAGTTAAAAAATGAACTGATTCACCGACCAGGTTTTTCTGATCTCCGGGGGGGCACGGGGCCTCGGCGAAGCGCAGGCGCGCCGACTCGTGGCCGAAGGTGGCCGCCCGAGTTCGACAGTTGAGCGCGTAAGTCATTGATTCATATAGCGCCGCAAGTCAAGCGTGCCACTACAAGAGGGTCAACTGGGTGTTCAGGCTTGGTTTTTTGATCGTCAGCGCCGCCAGGATGGCGGTGTGTTCTTGGT
>JANOYE010000212.1:0-4692 GCA_031428695.1 Rhodoferax sp.
TCGGCGTTGCCGTACAGCAGCAAGTCGCACTTGGCATCGACCACGATGCTGCGGCGGACTTTGTCGCTCCAGTAGTCGTAATGCGCGATGCGGCGCAAGCTGCCTTCAATGCCGCCCAGGATGATCGGCACGTCTTTGAAGGCTTCGCGGCAGCGCTGCGAGTAGACGATGGCGGCGCGGTCGGGGCGTTTGCCGCCAATGTCGCCGGGGGTGTAGGCGTCGTCACTTCTAATTTTTCGATCTGCCGTGTAGCGGTTGATCATGCTGTCCATGTTGCCCGCCGTCACGCCCCAAAAGAGGTTCGGCTTGCCCAGCGCCTTGAAGGCCTCAGCGCTTTGCCAGTCAGGCTGCGCGATGATGCCGACTCTGAAGCCCTGCACCTCCAACATTCGGCCAATTACCGCCATGCCGAAGCTGGGGTGGTCAACGTAGGCGTCGCCTGTGACGAGGATGATGTCGCAGCTGTCCCAGCCCAGCGCGTCCATCTCTTTGCGGTTCATCGGCAAAAATTTGGACGTGCCGAAACGCGCCGCCCAGTATTTTCGGTAACTGGTGAGCGGCTTGGCGGGGCGGGGAAAGAAAGAGACGTCGTAGGCAACGATCTCTTTCGCAACCGCCTTGGGCGGAGGCGCGGTGGCGTTCATGGGGCTTTCGGGAAGCGCCCTATTGTAGTTTGCGGAGCTGGAAAAGGTCATTAAAGGGCATTGCTGCACTTTTATTGGGCCGCTGCTCATGATTGGCCCGCTACTCCTGATTGGCCCGCTGCGGGTTCCGGGTTCAGATGCCGAACCGCTCCTCATGGTGCTTAACCCGCGTCACCTTCGGTGACACGGCGCAGAAATCGTCGGGATTCGGCATCTGAACCCGAAACCACTTCGCTACAGGGTGCTTGAATAACGGCCGTGCAGCACGAACCGCATAGCGAAGCGGTGACGATGCAGTGTGCCGGATCCCGACGATTTCTGCGCCCGTATCGCCGACATGCGATACGGATCAGCGCACCATGAGGAGTGGTCCGGCACATTGCATCGGCACCCGTAGCGGCAACCGTCAACGCGCAGAGTCGGCAACCGTCAGGGCAAGGCAGTAACAGGCTTTCTTCTAAACCAAACCGCCAAAGGCCACAACACAGCAGCCGCAGTTAAAACCGCAAGCACGGCCGCCACCGGACGGCTGACAAAGGGCAACAGGCTGCCGTCTGACTTGATCAGCGAGGTGACAAAGTTTTGCTCCACCATCGTGCCCATCACTGCGCCCAGCACCAGCGCGGCTACCGGGTAGCCGTTTTTGTCCATGAAATAACCGACCAGGCCGAAGCTGGCGACGGTGAACACCAGGGCCAGGTTGTTGCCGGTGGCGAAGGAACCCACGGCGCACAGCAGCACGATCACCGGCATGATGAGGCTGCGTGGCACATACAACACGTAACGCGCCGAACGGATCATCAGCAACCCTAGCGGGATCATGATGATGTTGGCGATCAAAAACACGATGTACAGGGCGTACATGCTCGACGCTTTTTCGGTGAACAACGTGGGGCCGGGGTTCAGGCCCTTCATGTACAACACGCCGATGGCAATGGCCGTGATGGTGTCGCCTGGAATGCCAAACAACAGCGACGGCACCCAGCCCGAGGCCAGGCTGGCGTTGTTGCTGGCGCCGGCTTCAATCAGACCTTCGGGATGGCCAGTGCCAAATTTTTCGGGCGTTTTGGAGAAACGTTTGGACATGGCATAGCTGATCCAGGCGGCCATGTCGGCCCCCGCGCCAGGCAACACGCCGATGATGATGCCGACGATGTTGCCGCGAATCTGCTGCTTGGGGTGCGACTTGGTCAAAGCCCATTGCCCTTTGAGGATGCTGCCGAATTTGCGCGGGGGCAAGACCGGGATGTCACTGGCCTTGTAAGCGCGCATGACCTCAGACACCGCGAATACCCCCACCAAAACCGGAATGATTTCAATCCCGCCCAACAGGTCTGCAATGCCAAAGGTGAAACGCTTCGCGCCAGCCGGGTTTTCAATGCCCACACATGTGATCAGCAAACCCAAAAACATGGCGGCGATGGCCTTGATGGGTGACGAGCGGGCGACCATCGTGGCGCACATCAAACCCAAAAGCGCCAGCCAGAAATATTCAAACGTAGAAAACTGGAAGGCCATCTCGGCCAGCATCGGCGCCATCACGATCAGCGAAATGGTGCCGATGATGCCGCCAATGGCGGAGAACCACAGGCAGATGCCCAGGGCCAGCTCGGGCTGGCCCTTCATGGTCATGGCGAAGGCTTCGTCGGTATACGCAGCCGACGCGGGTGTGCCCGGAATGCGCAGCAGGCAGCCCGGAATGTCGCCGGAAAAAATCGCCATGGCCGAGGCGGCGATGATGGCCGAGATGGCGGCGATGGGCGACATGTAGAAGGTGACGGGCACCAAAAGCGCGGTCGCCATGGTGGCCGACAAGCCCGGCAACGCGCCGACCACCAGGCCGTAGATCGAGGCCAGCAGAATGGTGATCAGCACATCCCACTGCAACACCATTTGCAAGCCAGCCAACAAGTCGTTCATAGTCGATCAGGCCCAGGGAAATTGCAGCAGGCCAATGGGCAACGGCACCCGCAGCAGCTTGTAAAACACCAAATGCACAAAAGCCGGCGCCACAATGGCCAGCCCAACCGCCCATTTAAGCTTGGCGCCTTGCGTCCAGGCCAGCACGAAGATCATGATGGAGGCGGTGATCCAGAAGCCGAGTTTTTCTGATGCAAAGTAATAGAAAAACAAGGCGGCGGGCGGTGTCAACACTTTCCAGCCGCCATTGAGAAAACCAGCAACCAGGCCGCGCTCTTGCTCCAGCTGGGCGGCGTGTACCACCTCGCCGGTCTCTGAGGTGACGACTTTTTCTTCGTCTTCAAACGTTCTGCCAACGCCCAGCATGATCAGCACGCCGCAGGCCACCAGCGCGCCGCCAATCACCATCGGAAAAACGTCGGGGCCCACCTGCTGGCCGGGCACAGGCGGCAGCAGCGAGCCGCCGTAATACACCAGCGCGCCCAGCACGGCCAACATCAGACCGGTGGCCCGGTCAGAAACTTTCATCAGCCGCCAAAAGTAGAGTCAGCGCAGGAAACGGCGGCTTCAAGTCACCAGCCCGGCAGACTTCATCGCCGCGCCCATGGCGGTGTCGGCATTGGCCATGAAGCTGGTGAAACCGGCTGGATCAGCCCACTTCACACCGAAGCCGCGGCTGGCCATGAAATCGCGGTATTCCTTGGATTCGTTGGCCTTTTTGAGGGCCACCACGATCTTGGCCGTGATGTCGGCAGGCAAGCCTTTGGGCGCTGCAATGCCGCGCCAAGCACCCACAGAGTAATCGACGCCCATGCCTTCTTTCAACGTAGGCACATTGGCAAACACCGGGTTGCGCTCGGTTGACATGATGGCCAGCGATTTGGCTTTGCCCGCCTCCACCAGCGCGCGCGATTCGGGCAGTGAACAAGTCACCATGTCAAGCCCGTTGGCCGCCAAGTCTTGCATGGCCGGGCCCGCGCCGTTGGAGGGCACCCAGGCCACGTGGTTGGGCTTGAGCCCCATGGCCTGCAGCCAGCCGATCAAAGCCAGGTGCCAAATGCCGCCCTGCCCTGTGCCGGAAGCCTTGAATTTGCCCACCGGCGAAGCTTTGATCGCATCCGCTAGTGCCTTGATATTGGCGTAGGGCGAAGTGGAACTGACGGTAACGCCAGGTGGGTCTTCGTTCATCAGCGCCAGTGGGGTGTAACTGGCGGGGTTGAGCTCGGTGAGTTTTTGCCAATGCATCATCGCGATCTCGACGGTGATCATGCCCAGGGTGTAGCCGTCTGCTGGCGCGGTGGCGATGGCCGAATGCCCCACCACGCCCGAGCCGCCGGTGCGGTTGACCACATTGAAGGGTTGGCCCAAGTCTTTCTCCAACAGGTTGGCGATGATGCGTGCGGTTGCGTCTGTGCCACCGCCAGCGCCCCAAGGGCACACGATCGTCACCGGCCGGTTCGGCCAGTTGGTCTGCGCACGTGCCAAGCCGGGCACCAGGGCTGCTGCGCCCAATGCGCCAGCGGCTGCCAGGGCCTGACGGCGATTGCTCAATTTGGGGTTCATGGGGTCTCCAATCCAGAGTTAGAAAAACGACTCAGCCAGGGTTGGCTGGAATCAAAAAAGCAGGTTCATTCTAGACACAGTGTGGGTGGTTCAAACACGGTGGATTACCCTAGGAGCCGGGGCAAGTGCCAACCGATTCTTTGGGCCACTGCACATGCTCTTTACGCTTCCCATTTCTTTGCCGCTACGGGTTCCGGGTACAGATGCCGAACCGCTCCTCATGGTGCGCAGATCCGTATCGCCTATCGGCGATACGGGCGCAGAAATCGTCGGGATTCGGCATCTGAACCCGAAACCGCTTCGCTACAGGGTGCTTTGGCGACCGTCGTGCACCGCCTTTAGTTCGTAGCGGGCGATTGATTGACGGCTGTTGGGAGCCGTCGGTCAGTTCCGCCTGTAAGCGTGATACGACCCGCATTGCCGCACGACTGCCTGCAACACCCGTTCACCACTCAACCGCCTAGCGAAGCGGGGGGGCGGGGGGGTGGGCGGGAACCCCCAAATAATGGGGCCCCCATGCGCGACGCCAACGGGGGAACAGCACCCCAAGGGGGGGGGCCGGCCC
>JANOYE010000213.1:0-11743 GCA_031428695.1 Rhodoferax sp.
AGTCAAACTTGAAGTTGCCCGAGACTTTTTGCCCCACGCGCAAAGTCGCACCGACACCACCTTGGATGATGGCGTTCATGCCGAAAGTGATGGCACCGTCCATTTGCGGGTTGGCGCGGTAGGCCTGGAGCGTGTCGTTCACTTCGGGGCTGGGCACGCCGGTGGCGGGATTCACATTGGGAATCGTGCAACGCGCGCAGGGTTTGCAGGGGAGGAGCGCCACGTCCATGGCGCCAGTCTCGTCAGCGGCTGCAATGCGGACGTTTTGCAGGCGATCTTCGTCGTGCGCCTCAATGCCATGCAACACGATATTGGGTCGGAACCGTTCGACGCCCACAGCTGCGTGTCCGGCGGCAACCAGCTTCGCGTTGAGTGCTTCGATTGACGCAGTGCTGGTCACCAAGAGCGGGAAACCGTCTGCAAATTGGTAGGGCGCATCTACCCCACCGGTCCACTTTTTGCTGGCCAGCCGGTTGTGTTCCGGGTCAAACCGCACCAGGCGGTACTTGGGCGCGTTGGCGCCGGGCAGGCCGGCGGGGGTGAGCGACAGAAAATCGGTGAACCACTGCGCGGCGATGGCGCCCATGTCGAAGGCAGGCACCTTGTCGTCCCACACTTCAACCTGGGCGGCGGCCTCCACGGCGTCGATGTTCACGTGCAGCGCCAACATGCCGGGCGCGCGCAAGATGAGTTCGCCGCGTTTGAATTGGGGCTTGACCAGCGCCAGGCGCGGCTGCTCGCGCTGGGAGGTGAAAACGCCGTCGGCATCGACCACCATCCAGGCGCGGTCGTAGTCCAGGCCAGTGTCGTACAGCACCACATTGGTCATCTCGATGCCAGCGCAGGACTTCACCGGGTAGATGAAGAGTTGGGCGATGGTGGCTTCTATGTCGGATGCGGCGTTGAGGTTGGACGGGCTGGAGGCGGTCGAGGCGGTCATTGGGCTGTTACTGCAGTTTGGATAGGAGAAAACTAATGGACGAGAGAAATGGACGAGAGAAATGGGCGAGAGGTGTGGACGAAAGCTGTGGACGAAACCGGTGATTTTGCCTTGTGCGGGATAGGCCTGCCTTTGAACCGTGTTGCATGCCGCCAGCTTTTACAATGGCCCCCAGACATTTTCCCTAAGCTCCGTATGGCACGACCTTTTGACATTTGCATTCGCGGCGCCGGCATCACAGGCCGCACCTTGGCCCTGCTGCTGGCGCGGGAGCGGCTGCGCGTGGCGTTGGCGGCGCGCCCTGAGCCCGCCAGCATCGTGCAGCCTGACATGACGCTGGATGCCAGCGGCCACAGCGATATCCGCGCCTATGCGCTCAACGCCAAGTCCAAACAGCTGCTGGAATCCTTGCGCTGCTGGCCCGACGTATCCGCCGCCACGCCTGTGTTGTCAATGCAAGTCTATGGCGATGACCAGGGCGAGGTGAATTTCAAGGCCAAAGACACCGGCGCCGAAGCGCTGGCCTGGATTGTTGACGTGGCCCCGCTGCAGGCCCAACTGGCGCAAGCAACGCAGTTTCAGCCGCTGATCGAGACTGTGGACGCCCCCGTGCCCGCCACCCTCACCGTGGTATGTGAAGGCAGCGCCAGCCAGTCACGGGACGAGTTTGGCGTCGATTTTGAGGTGACGCCTTATGGCCAGCGGGCAATTGCGGCGCGTTTTGAAATCACCCAGCCACATGAGCAATGTGCCCGACAGTGGTTTGCGCAAGGGGACATCCTGGGTGTTTTGCCGCTTTTCGGGAACTCTGTGGCGATTGTCTGGTCAGTCAATGAGGAGCGCGCGCAGCTACTCATGGCGTTGAACGCGAAAGACTTCGCAGTGGCGGTGCAAACGGCTTGCCAGGGTGTTTTTGGCGACATGGTGATGCAGGGCGCGCGCGCTGCGTGGCCGCTGCATCTGGCGCAGGCAACGCGTTGGGTCGGCACTTACGAGAACCAGGCCTGGGCGCTGGCCGGCGACGCCGCCCACACGGTGCACCCCTTGAGCGGGCAGGGTTTGAATTTGGGCCTGGCCGATGTGGCCGATCTGGCTGGGTTGCTGGCCAAGCGGGACAAACGCGACTATTGGCGCAGCGTGGCCGATGCCAAACTGCTGCGCCAGTATGAACGCTCCCGCAAGATGGACGCAGCATTGCTGGCCACGGCAACAGACGGCTTGCAGCGCCTGTTTGCACAGAGTGGCAGTTTTTGGCAAAACCTGCGCAACCAAGGCATGAGCGGGTTTGATCGGAGCCGCCTGGCCAAGAACTGGGTGGCGCACCAGGCCATGGGGGCTTGAGGCGCTGTACAACGAACGCATTGATTTTTTTGAATAGACTGGACTGACTTGATGAACACCTTTCGACAACGGCTGGCGACGACGCTGGTTGCCCTTTGCGGCCTGGCTTTCGGGCACGCGCAGGCCGACGAAGCCACGATCCGCAAAAACATCGCCGAACGCATTCCGCAGCTCAAGCAGATCGACGAGGTCAGCAAATCGGTGATGCCGGGGCTGTTTGAAATCCGCGTCAATGGCACCGAGATTTTTTACACCGACGGCGAGGCGAACTTTCTCTTTCAAGGCAACCTGATCGACACCAAGCAGCGGCGCAACCTGACCGAAGAACGCATTGACAAACTCAGCGCCATCGCCTTTGACACCTTGCCCGTGAAAGACGCCTTCACCATCGTGCGCGGCAACGGCAAACGCAAACTGGCGGTGTTTGAAGACCCCAATTGCGGCTACTGCAAACGTTTTGAGCGCGACTTGCAAAAGGTGGACAACGTCACCATCAGCCTGTTTTTGTACCCCATCCTGAGCCCCGACTCCACCGAGAAATCCAGAGGCGTCTGGTGCGCCAAAGACAAGGCCAAAACCTGGCAAGACTTCATGGTGCGTGACCAGGCGATTCCTCCAGCGGGCGCGGCTTGTGACGCCTCCGCCATCGCGCGCAATGTTGAGCTGGGAAAGAAGCACAAAATCACCGGCACGCCAACCCTGGTGTTCGCCGATGGTTCGCGCGTTCCCGGAGCGATCAGCGCGCAGGAGGTCGAAAAACACCTTGCAAATATCAAAAATTGATAGTTGCGGTTTCGAGCCTGAGATGACGCCTGGTTGAAGTACTTTGCTGTTTGCTATGTTTTATATAGCAACAAAGGCCTAAAATACGTGACTTAGCTGCCAATTATTCTGGGTTTTCCGCTGACCTTGCCGATTTGGCATCAATCATACCCATTTTGGGTGTGATTGGCTCATCCCGGCAATCCGGATCATGGTGTTTCGGGTCGCGGGGCGGTTTGCCCTTCAACATGTCTTTGGTGATGGTGAAATCAAACGGGTTTTGCACCGGCGGCTGGGGGTTCAGCCTGGGTTCGTTGTAACGCAGCTCGACCACCAGGTCGTTGAAATCGAAATCCTGCGCGCTGGCCACGTTGTCGTCTGCGCCCAATGAGACTACAAAACCTTCGGTCTGGGTGTAACGCGCCTTGCGCCGGATGCCGCTTTGCTGCCAGCCCGAGCCGGCGTTGTCGTTCCATTCCAGCGCGAGCGTCCAGCGCACGCCTTGCACGTGGGCCACGCCCATGCCCACCACGCCGGGGTAAGCGCCGTCGCTCGCGTCCGAGCCGCTGACAACCAGGCGCTCGCTGAAGTCGGCGTCTTTTTGCGTCACCACGATCGACCAGTCGCCATAAAAAGTTTCTGACATGGCATTCACCTCCAAAATTCAGGGCACTGCATTTTCAAACCACCTAGCGCTCAAACGACCACCAGCGCCAAACTGCGGCTAGTGCGCCGGCTGCGACCGTTGAGCTGGCGGGTTGCTGTCAATGTGAATCGGAACAGGCCGCGCTGTGAGGCAGGCAAGCTCAGGCGCCCAGCCAGCCCCAGGCCGCTGCGCACGCTGCGCTGGCCGGATGGCGTGACGATGGCCAGGGCCACCCGCGTGCCCGGCGGGTTGGCCGCGCAGTCCCAATGCAGTTGCAGCAACTGGTGCAGGCGCGGCTGCGGCGTGCTGGTCGAGAGCGAGGCGATGTGCGGCACCACCACCTCCAGCCCAGTGCGGCGCGTGAATTGGCTGGAAAAGCCGTCCAGCCGACCGTGGTCGGTGATGGCCGCAAGTTCCTGGCGCCATACAGCCAGCCGGCCAAATGGCTGGCCTGGCGCATCGCCAAAACGCTGCTCAATATGGCGCATCAGCGAGTCGTTGCGTTGCCCCCAATGCAGGATGCCGCGAAAGTTCGAGTCCAGCGCCAGGGCGACGGCGTGGTCGATCAGCGGCTTGGAGCCGCCCGCGTCCAGAAGCGCCGCGATTTCGATCACACAGGTGCGCGCGAACTGCTCAGGCGCCAGCAGAGCGCGGCTCGCGCCTGTGAAACGCAGCGAGATGTAGCCCACCATCGAGCGGCCCTGGAACTCCTGGTTGCGTTCGAACGTGAGCAGCGCGTCGATATAGGCCACCAGTTGCGGGTCGCTGGCGGAGAAAAAAACTTCGAGTGAATCGACGTTGACATTGCAGCTTTTGTCCAGGTAATCGTGCCCGTCCATCACCGCGTAACTGACGGCTTCGTAGTCGAGCGTGCCTTGCTCAGACTCGAAAAGCTTGTAACCAATCGCCTGCCAGGCCACCACGCCGGCGGCGCGCAGCTCGGGCGTGGGCTGGTTCAACAGCGTGTTTTGCAGATCGTTGAGAACCTGGGCCAGCCGCTTGTTGCGGGACGACTTGAGCAGGGCCAAAAGCGCCAGCAGCAGCAGCAAAATGGCCGCCAGCGCCACCGCCAGAACCGCCAGCGCGGCAGCGCCGCCAATCACCGTCACTGCCGCCAACGCGCCGCCGATGGGCACGGCGTTGTCATTCAGCAAGGTCTGGATTTCCACACAAACCGACTCCACGATCCCGTCCATGAAATCCGCGTTGGAGCAGGCGCGCGCCAGGAAAGTCGGCGGCAGCGTTTGGTTCGGGTTGGCCGGGTTGGGGCGGTAAACGCTTTGGTTGCCGCCGTGGGTGAAGGCCGGCGGGTCGCTGTTGGGCACCAGGTCGCCGCGGCGCTCGGCACGGCCAAAGGGCTCCCCGGTAGCGGGCACAGCCGCCAGGGCGGCGTTCCAGCGTTTGCTCACCGCGCACTGGTTCATGCTGCCATTGGCGTAGGGCACGACGTTGACGGCGATTTGCAGGAATTTTTGGTCGAACAGGCTGTTGGCTGGGTTGGCGATCAGGCCGCTGACCGTTTGCCAGTCAGACAGGCGCCGCTCCTCGTGCAGCGTGTACTGGCGCACGGCGCGCAGCACGATCGAATAGACCACGCCAAAACGCCCGGCGGCCATCAGCACGGCGTTGAAGAGCGCGTCGTCCCGCACCACCGTGAAGTTGCCACGCCCGCCGTATTGGGCAGTGCCATAGACGTTGTAAAGCAAATCCTCATTGGTCAGCGTCGGCAGGCCATCAACACGGCCCGGCTCTATCCAGTAGTGTTTGCCGCCATCGGCCACCAGGTGCATGGCCACGACTGAATCAGCGATGGGCGGCGCTTTGTGGTCGCCGCCATGGGTGCCAGTCGTCAGGGCGCCATAAACGGTCTGTCCGCCAGCGCCGCCCAAGGTGCGAAACGCCCACGGACCAAAGTAGCTCGGGTTGCCAAAGCGCTCATTGATCAGCCAGGCCAGGCTCTGTTTGTTGTGATCGTGGCCAAAGTCGAGTTCGCAGTAGACCTGGTAGACGCGTTTGCCGGTTTCGATGTGGATGTAATACGTGCCTTCGTCTTCGCTGACGGTTGCCGCGTCGTAGGGCAGCGGAGTTTGCTGGGCCAGGCGCGTCACCGTGTCGGCGTGCAGGCAGCCGGGCACCACCTCAAACAGGGTCTTGTCCATGGCCTTGAACACATCGTTTGGGTCATGCGTTTCGATGAACGTGTGGTCGCTCAGCGCCGCCGGCGACAGTGCCCAGTGGCTGCCCGCCGCGTGCAGGCGCTCGCCGGGTTTGCGGCTGGCGCACAACGCGATCAGCTCTTCAAGCTTTAGGGGGTAGACGATGCGCGGCGCCTGCGCGATCAGCGGTGTGCCTGGCAAATCGTGTTTGCGGCTCCACGGAACGTTCGTAGCATCGGTGATGGCCATGTGTTCCCCCTTGCCTGTTCACTGCATCGCGCAGTGAAAGTATGAGCCGAACTAAACGCGCCGGGGAGGAATTTGCGGCGTCAATGTAAGCATCTGTGAGGCCAGACCGCTGCCGTGCGTATGCGCCCCAGCCTGCCGCAGACGCGATAGACTCGCCTGCAGAGGCCGCGTCGCAAAATAAAACGCTACTATAAAGATAGCAACAAGTTTATATAATTCGTGACTTGATAGGCGATTTAATCCATATTTTCGACGCCAGGCCGTTTTTTGCCCTCAATAAACCCCAATTTGGGTATGATAGTTGAACTTATCCATGCCAACCCGAGCCTCCGCCTTGCCCGCCATTGGGCATTCACCACCTGCAAACATCCACTTCAAGGTCACCGCAGCCAAGGTCAATACGCATCTGTTTGATGTCACCTTGACCGTCAAAAAACCGGCGACACAACAACGTGTGAGCCTGCCGGTGTGGATACCGGGCAGTTACCTGGTGCGGGAATTCTCAAAGAATCTGCAGGGCCTGGCAGCGCGCCAGGGCGGGGACGAGCTGGACGTCGAGCAGCTCGACAAAAACACCTGGCTGATCGCCTGTGATCCGGCCAAAACGCTGGTTGTGCGTTATGCCGTTTATGCGCTGGACAACTCGGTGCGCACCGCCTGGCTCGACGCCGCGCGCGGGTTTTTCAACGGCGCCAGCCTGTTCCTGCGCGTTGACGGCCAGACTGACAGCGCGCACGAGCTGAGCGTCGCCGCGCCACGCGGGAAGCAAGGGCCGCAGGGCTGGCAAGTCGCCACCGGCCTTGAGCCGCTCAGCGTCAACCACGCCGGTTTTGGCCGTTACCGCGCTGCCAGCTACGACGAGCTGGCCGATTGCCCGGTGGAAATGGGCGCGTTCTGGAGCGGCTCCTTCAAGGCGTGTGGTGTGCCGCACCGCTTTGTGGTGGCCGGGGCGCCGCCGTCGTTTGACGGCACCCGCCTGCTGGCCGATGCGCAAAAAATCTGTGAAGCGGAAATCCGCTTCTGGCACCCCGAGATTGACAAAAAGGGCGATAAAAAGGCCGCCAAAAACAAAGCACCACACCACAAACCGCCGCACAAAAACTACGTCTTCATGCTCAACGCCGTGGACGACGGTTACGGTGGGCTGGAACACCGCAATTCGACGGCGCTGATCTGCAACCGCAAAGACCTGCCGCGCCGTTCAGGCAACAACTTTGACAAGGCCTTTGAAGGCGGCAAGTTGACTGAGGGTTACACCACGCTGTTGGGACTGGTCAGCCACGAATACTTTCACACGTGGAACGTCAAACGCCTGCGCCCTTTTGAGTTCGCGCAGTATGACTACAACGCCGAGAATTACACCCATCTGCTCTGGTTCTTTGAAGGTTTCACCAGTTATTACGATGACTTGTTGCTCTGCCGCGCGGGGCTGATCGACAGCGCGGCCTACCTCAAGCTGCTCAATAAAACCATCAACCAGGTGCAGCAAACGCCAGGGCGGCTGGTGCAGAGCGTGGCGCAATCGAGCTTCGACGCCTGGGTGAAGTATTACCGGCAGGACGAAAACACGCCCAATGCCACGGTGAGTTATTACACCAAGGGTGCGCTGGTGGCCCTGTGCCTGGATTTGACACTGCGCCAGCACGGGCGTTCCACGCTGGACCAGGTGATGCGCGCGTTGTGGGTGCGGTGTCAGGGCGGCCCGATGGCCGAGGCCGACCTGGCCGCCGTGCTGCAAACCTTGTCTGGCCGATCCTTCGCCGCCGAATTGCGCCAGTGGGTGCACAGCACGGCCGAATTGCCGCTCAAGACCCTGCTGGAACACCACGGCGTGGCTGTGCACGAAGACCGCGCGCAACTGGCGCAGGCGCTGGGGCTGCGTGTGGCCGAGGCCGGCAGCGTGCAGGTCAAGACCGTGCTGCGTGGCGGCGCTGCCGAAGCGGCGGGTTTTGCATCGGGCGACGAGTGGCTGGCGTTTGAAGTCGAAAATCCCGGCGGCCGCAGCAAACAGGCCAATGCCTGGCGCATCCACAAGCTGGACGACGTTGTGCCCATTGCGGGCAATGCGAGCCAGGTTACCGCCATCGTTTCGCGCGACAAGCGCTTGCTGCGGTTGCCGCTGGCGTTGCCGCAGGATGTGGTGACTTGGCGTTTGGCGGTGCGGGATGCGGGCAAGCTCAAGGGCTGGCTGGGGGGTTGACCCGCCACCCGCCCTACGGGCTCCTTGCAATGCGCCAGGATCGGGCAAACTGTTCGCGGCTTCCATGGCGGCCTTGGGTTGTTGGTTGATTGTCCTACCTACCTCGTTGCTCTCTAATTACACGGGGGTAGGTGTAGCAGGTCATATTGGCACAGGGGGCGGCATGACGACGAGTGTGCCCGGCTCTATTGCGGAGGCCACATTGGCGAGATTCGTCTCGTTGCCGCCCACACCGTGCAAGAGCAGCACCAGTGCCTTGGGGTTCGCTGGCTGCGGCTGTTTCGCCACAAACATCAAATCAAATGGTGTGTTCATCATTCAAGCTCCCCAAACGTAGGATTCCATGGACAAGGCACCGTTGTCGATGCCCCCTTGCAGCACGCTCACGCCATCTGCCGCAGTGGTGGCACCCATGGCCACCAGCAGCGGAAGAAAGTGATCTTCGCTGGGATGGGCGCGTGCGGCGTGAGGTGCCTCTGCACGGTAGTCAATCAATTGCTGGACTCCTTTGGCGCGCACGGCGGTCTGTGCCCAGGTGGTGAATTCCTGGGCATAGGCCTCGGGTTGGCCGGCGGATTGCCGGAAGTCGTGCAGGTTGTGCGTCATGCTGCCGCAGGCCAATATGAGCACCCTCTGCTCGCGCAGCGGTGCCAGCGCCCGGCCCAATTTCGCGGCGCTCATCACCCGTTGCAGAGAAGCCGGCGGCATTCAACATGCGGACCGCCTCGTTGGCCAGCGCAGGCGCACCATCCACCGGATACTGCAAGGCATACAGGCTGGACGGAAATCCGCCAAAGTCGTGCACGGTTTCTGGCCGCGCGGTGCGCATGACCTTCACGCCCTGTGTCTGCCAGTGGGGTGAGACCACCAGCACCGCCTTGAATTCAGGCAATTGCGTGCCCAAGGTTCGCAGCAGGGGGCCCAGCAAACTGGGCTCGATGGCAAAGGTGGGGGCCCCATGCGAGAGGAACAGAACCGGGGTTTTGGCGGCGGCAGTCATGGCGACTCCCGTGTTGGCTTTTTCAGTTTGAATCAGCGTGTGTTGCGTGCATCCAGGCTCCAGGCGCCCGCACCGTTGGCCGCGAGTGCCAGCAAACCACCCACGATGGCGATGTTCTTGAAGAACATCAGTTGCGTGACAAATGCCTGGTCAGCCGGTACGCCCCAGTAGGCATGAAAGTAGAAACTGGCCACCAGCGTGAACGCCGCCAGAACCACCGCCGCAGTGCGGGTGCCGAATCCGGCCAATAGCGCCAGGCTACCCAGAATTTCAACCGCCAGCGCCAGAACGGCGCCCAGAGTTGGTAGCGGCAAGCCCACTGAAGAGATATATCCCACGGTACCGGCAAAGCCCGAGACTTTGGCAATGCCTGCCGGCAGAAAGAATGCGACGAACAGCAGGCGCGATGCGAGGGCAAAGCTGTTTTGAAGGGTGTTGGACATGGTGGTTTCCTTAAAGTGTGATGAAGGGTGTGGTGCGACTGCCCTGCAAGCCTTTGCGGGGCTTGCAGAGCGCGCGTCTTTGCGCTTAAGTGCGCTTACACGCGCTTGATCCAGGTCGGCGCAATCGATGTGCCCAGACCTGCGCCGTAGCCCAGGTAAATGTTGAAACCTGCCACCGGCTCCAGGTAGCGCGCATTCTTCAGGCCACCGGCATCCACCGTGGCAAATCCCATGCTCTCGGCCAGCGTTTTGGCGGTCTGCTTGGCGCGCTCGCTGTCGCTGGCGACAAACACCGAAACGGTTTGACCGTTGCCGAAATCAGCGCCATCGGCCAGCACGGTGGCAAACACCGTATTGAACGCCTTGACCACTTCAGCCCCCGGAATGGCCTTGGCGATTTCTTCCGCAGCCGAGGTGCTGTGACCCAGCGTCAGGCCCATGTAGTCGGGCGTCAATGGGTTGGTGATGTCGATGACCACCTTGCCGGTCAAGTCACCCACGCCTTTCAGTGCGTTGACCGCATCGGCATAACCGGTGGCCAGAATGAAAACATCCGCTGTGGCGGCTGCGCCGGACGGGGCCACGGCCGTGGCACCGGCGTTCGCTGTTGCCACGGCCTGTGCTTTTTCAATAGTGCGTGCGGTCACGCTGACCTGGTGGCCTGCTTGCGTGAGTTGTTTGACGAAGGCTGCGCCCATGTTGCCGGCGCCGATTACTGTGACTTTCATGATGACTCCTGTGGGTTGATTGAAATAGCCTGTTGCAGGCACTGCACTGTTTGGACCGAATGGGTTTTGCAGTGCATGGGATGGACTTTATTGGAAACATCTGCGAAGATAAACATTGAAAAATGTGATTAATTGTCTCGATTTGAGGATCAATGGACCGATTTCTTGAAATGCAAACCTTCACTGCCGTGGTTGACGCGGGCAGTTTTGTCAAAGCTGCCGACGCGCTGGCCATGTCCAAGGCGGCGGTGTCACGCTATGTCGTTGACATGGAAACCCGCCTGGGTGTGCGCCTGCTGCACCGCACGACTCGACGGCTCTCACTGACGGATGAGGGGCAGATTTTTTATGCCCGCAGCAAAGAGCTGCTGGCCGATTTGGCAGAGGCCGAGGCCGAAATCACGTCCCGCAACGAGGCCGCGAGTGGGCTGCTCCGTATCAATGCCCCCTTCACCTTTGGCGTTTTACATCTGGCGCCGTTATGGGGTGATTTCATGACCCAGCACCCTCAAGTCAAACTGGAGGTGACGCTGGCGGATCGCGTGGTCGATCTGGTGGAGGAAGGCTATGACGTGGCCATCCGCATCGCCAGCCTGGAAAACTCGACGCTGGTGAGCAAGCGGCTGGCGAGCACGCGCATGGTTCTGTGCGCATCACCCCAGTATCTCAAGCTCCACGGCACACCAATACACCCCCGAGAGTTGGCTGAGCACGCCGTGATTTCCTACAGCTACTGGTCAACCAAGGACGAATGGCGCTTCACAGGCCCCCAGGGCGCACAGAGCGTCAAAACCAAGCCCTGCATTCACACCAATAACGGGGACACCTGCCGGCTGGCGGCACTCGCCAACCAGGGCATCGTCTTGCAGCCCGGCTTTCTGGTGGGTGGCGATTTGGCCACCGGGACACTGGTGGAGTTGATGCCCGAGTTTCGGTCGCTTGAGCTGGGCATTTACGCCGTCTACCCAACCCGCAAACATGTCTCGCCCAAGGTTCGCGCGCTGTTGGAATTTTTGACCCATCACTTCTCGCAACCGGGAGGGACGTGGTAGCCGAGCGTTTGATTCTTCAACACCTTTGAGGGCAGCCACGAACCCGCCTGTCGGATGCTGCAGGACGCCATTCCCATCCCAGGATGTCAGCGCACCAGACGCAGCTCCAGTTCCAGCACCTTGGCCCACTGTTGGTCCGCTGTGACCACCGTGGCTTCGCGCGACTGCGCCAGGGCGATGCAGGCACGGTCGCCTAGCGACAGGCCCAGGTGCCGGGTGCTGGCGC
>JANOYE010000214.1:0-20513 GCA_031428695.1 Rhodoferax sp.
GTCTTGATGGTCGCCACGATGGTGCAAATGGCCATCACCTACAAGATCGACGGCAAGCTGCAGATGATCCACAAGATCACGCTGGCCTTGATTCTTGGCTTTGGCACCTTGACCCTCGCCCTGCACGACGAAAGTTTCATCAAATGGAAACCCACCGTGTTGTACGTGGGCATGGGCCTGGGTCTGGCCGTCGCGCTGTGGGGCTACAAAAAAAACTTCCTCAAATTGCTGCTGGGCAGCCAGCTCGATTTGCCGGATGCCGTGTGGATGCGGCTGAATATGGCCTGGATTTTTTACACTTTTTTCATGGCGGCGCTCAATGCCTACGTGGCGGCGTTTTTCAGCACCGACGCGTGGGTGAACTTCAAGCTCTGGGGGTATGTGTTTCCGCTGGCCTTCATCGTCGGCCAAGGGCTTTACATCGCGCCTCATCTGAAGGCCGAAGCGGACGAACCGAAATCGTGATCCAGACATGAACCAGCAACCAGTTTTCAAGGCCGACGCTTCGGCCGCGCGCCAGCTTGAAACGCGCCTGCAAGCGCAGCTTCAACCCAGCCGCCTCGAAGTGCTTGACGAAAGCGCATCCCATGCAGGCCATGCCGGCTCAAACGGCACGGCCTATGGCACCCATTTCAGGGTGCGCATCGCGTCACCTTTCTTTTCTGGCAAGAGCCGCGTTGCCTGCCATCGGCTTGTGTATGATTCGCTCCAGATTTTCATTGACCAGGGCGTTCACGCCATTGCCATCGAAACCTCAGGCGCCTGAGCCAACACGCTGCCACAAACTCCACCAATTTTTCGGGATTTTTATGAATAAACACATTCTTCAAGCCGTCGCAGGAGCCGCGCTGCTGGCCTTGATGTCTGCCACCGCATTGGCGCAAAACGTGGCCATCGTCAACGGCAAAGCCGTGCCCAAAACGCGGGTAGACCAGCTCTCAGCGCAAATCACCAAATCGGGCCGCCCGGTCACACCCGAAATGCAGGGCCAGATCCGCGACGAAGTCATCGCCCGCGAAGTCTTCATGCAAGAAGCGCAGAAACACGGCCTGGATGCCACGGACGACTTCAAAGTGCAGATGGAGTTGACGCGCCAGCAGCTGCTGATCCGCGAGCTGTTTGCCGATTTCCAGAAGAAAAACCCGGTGACCGATGTTGAGGCCAAAGCCGAATACGACAAGTTCGCCGCCGCCAACGCGGCCAAAGAGTACAAGGCCAGCCACATTCTGGTCGAGAAGGAGGACGAAGCCAAAGCCATCATCGATCAGATCAAAAAGGGTGGCAAATTCGGTGAGATTGCCAAAAAATCCAGCAAAGACCCAGGCTCTGGCGCCAATGGCGGCGACCTGGATTGGGCAGCCGCCGGCAGCTACGTCAAGGAGTTTTCAGACGCCATGGCCACGCTGGCCAAAGGCAAAATGACCGACGTGCCGGTGAAGTCGCAGTTCGGCTTTCACATCATCAAGCTGGACGACGTCCGCGAAGCGCAATTGCCCAAGTTTGACGACGTGAAGCCGCAAATCACCCAGCAATTGACGCAGCAGAAATTGGCTACTTACCAGCAGGAATTGCGAGCCAAAGCCAAAGTCGAGTAACGCCAGGCTGCCGTGGCGGCCGCGTCACTTCGATAACCAGGCTACGGCTGCCAGCAGCCCAATCATCACCGGCTGGTGCAGCATGTAATAACTGAGGCTCCAGCGGCCCAACAGGGCCAGGGGCTTCAAAATGCCCTGTTGCGCTTGGCTGCTGGCAACCAGCCAGGCCGGGCGCGTTTTCACCAGCCACTGCCCAGCGGCCATGCCCCACCACATCACACCCAGCCACGGGAAAAGCGGCACATAGTCTTCAGTGCGGGGCTTTTGGGTGATCCAGCCCAACCAGTTCAGCGTCGGCGCGTTGAAAAATTGAGCGAGATCGGCTCCAAGTCTCGAAAATAAAGCGTAAGAAGCTATGTACTTCATAGCAACTGCCAATGCGCCCAACAGCCACAACCAGCGGCCCCAGCCCGCTGTGAGCCGCACCACAATCAACATCAACGCGATGCCGTGCAGCGTGCCGAAGTAGATGAAGGTGTTGGGGTACATGGCGTAGGAGCCGGCCGTCACCAAAAGCGCACAGCCGGCCACTTGCGCCCAGCGCCGCCAAAACCTGGGCCGGCTTTGCCCTTGATGCGACGCGATGGCCTGGCCGAGGCCGGCGGTGAACAAGAACAGGCTCAAGATGCAGGTGCGTTGCCATGTCCACAGCGGGTCGTTGTAAAAGTCCTGCTTGATGTGGCCAAAGTGGTTCAGGTCAAAACAGAAATGGAACACAGTCATCCACACCATGGCGACGCCGCGCAGGGCGTCTACGGCATCAAAACGGGGGGCGATGGCGGGCATTGGCAAAGTGTACGATTCGCGGCATGAACCTCACACGCCGCTTCGCACCTTTGTCTCACCGTTGGTGACCGACATGATGGTCAAAGAAAACTACGAAGTCGCCGCCGGTGTGAAGCAACAGCTCCAGCAAGACGCCAAACGTTACCCCGGCCTGCGCCTGCTAGAGGGCCGCTTCATGACGATCGACCAGGCCATGGGCCTGCCCAAGGGCCGCGAGGCGGGCTTGGCGTACCTCAAGGCCTTTGTGGAAGATATGAAGGCCTCGGGCTTCGTGGCGCAGGCGATTGCGGCCAACAAGGTAGACGGGGCCACGGTTGCGCCGAAAGTTATTGCGCAGCCTTGAGGTTGGCCGCTTTGGCCACTGACGCCCACTTGGTTGCCATCAACTCACTTCAAATTACGGGTTGTGCATGGCTTTTTGAGGTGCTATATCTTTAATAGTGCTTCACGTCCATTATTCGTGACTTGCAGGGTGGAAAGCCTTTAAAACCCATCGACTGCCAGTGGTTTCTAAATTTTGTTAATAGGGGTGTTAATCAACTGAAAACAACCGGTTGATGTTTGAACTCCGTGGCTGGATCACGCCGATGGGGCACTCAGCTACGCGGCTGTCACCCACCTCGGCAACCGCGGCTCGTCCACAACCCAGCCGGAATAGCTGCCTTGTGGACCGGCCTAATTTCACACCAGCCCAATCCAAACCCAATCCAAACCCAATCCCAACCATTACAGGCTCTACCCCACCCACTTGCGCGCATTGCGCCACAACTGCATCCAAGGGCTGAATTCATCGCGGTTCAGCGGGGTGTAACTCATCTGGATGTTGCGCAAGACGCGCTCGGGGTGCGGCATCATCGCTGTGAAGCGGCCATCTGTGGTGGTGACTGCCGTCAGGCCACCAGGGCTGCCATTTGGGTTGAAAGGGTAGGCCTCGGTGGCTTGCCCGTGATTGTCGGTGAAACGCATGGCGGCGATGGCTCGCGTCGGGTTGCCTCGGCCGCCTTTGGCGGGCTCGAAGTTGGCGAAACCTTCACCGTGGGCGACGGCGATGGGCACTCGGCTGCCTTTCATGCCTTGCAAGAAAAGCGACGGTGAATCCAGCACTTCGACCATCGACAGACGCGCTTCAAAACGCTCGCTCTGGTTGGTCGTGAAACGCGGCCAGTTTTCAGCGCCGGGGATGATCTCGGCCAGCTCGGCAAACATCTGGCAGCCGTTGCACACGCCCAGGCCGAAGGTGTCCTGCCGGGCGAAGAAGGCTTTGAATTGATCGGCCAAGGCTGGGTTGAACGTGATGGATCGCGCCCAGCCGATGCCTGCGCCAAGGGTGTCGCCGTAACTGAAACCGCCACAGGCTACGACGCCAGCGAAATCGGTTAACTTGGCGCGGCCAGTTTGCAGGTCGGTCATGTGAACGTCAAACGCTTCAAAGCCCGCTTCGGTGAAGGCGTAGGCCATTTCAACGTGCGAGTTCACGCCTTGTTCGCGCAACACGGCGACGCGAGGGCGTGACAACATCAGGCCCGGCGCGTTTTGAGTCACTACTGTTTTGATAGCTGTTTGCGCATGTTTTCCGTGACTTGGAGACTCGTTTTCCTTAAAGAATACGTGTAAACCGGGATCTGCCGGCTCTCCCGCCGCCGCGTGTTCAGCGTCTGCGCAGGACGGGTTGTCGCGCAGTTGGCAGATCTTCCAACTGGTGCTGTCCCAGACCTGGTGCAGGTCATGTACTTTGGCGCTGAACACCGTTTTCGCATCGCGCCAGACTTGCACTTCACCCACGCCGGTCGCCATTGCAGAACCAGCGGGCCGCGTCTTGCCGATGAAATGGCTGAAGGCGCTCAAATGGTGGTCGCGCAGGGTTTGCATCACGCTGTTGCGCTCGGCTGTTTTGACCTGCAACAACACGCCGAGTTCTTCGCTGAACAGAGCTTGCAGCGTGAGTTCTTCGCGGCGCGCGCTGACTTGGTTGGCCCAATTTTTGCTGTCGCCCACCTCGGCCCGGCTGTCGCTGATGCCGTCGCCCTGGGTGATGAGCATGTCGACATTCAACGCCACGCCCACGTTCCCGGCGAAGGCCATTTCGCAGGCCGCCGCGAACAGGCCGCCGTCGCTGCGGTCATGGTAGGCCAGCAGTTTGCCCTCCTGGCGCAACTGGTTGACGGCGTTGACGAGGTGGATGATGTCTTGCGGCTGATCGAGGTCGGGGACCTCGTTGCCCAATTGGTTCAGTGTTTGCGCCAGAATGCTGCCGCCCATGCGGTTTTTGCCGTGGCCGAGGTCGATCAAGACCAAGGTGGTGTCGGGTTCGGTGGCGTCGAGCTGCGGTGTGAGGGTGCCGCGCACGTCTTTCAAGGTGGCAAAGGCGCTGACGACCAGGCTCACGGGTGAGGTGACTTTTTTTTGCGCAGGTTCCGCGTCAATGGCGTCCGTCCGTCTACCGGAGGGGCCCTCCCATACGGTGCGCATCGACAGTGAATCTTTGCCCACGGGGATCGAGATGCCCAGCGCCGGGCACAGCTCCAGGCCCACGGCCTTGACGGTGGCGTACAGCGCCGCGTCTTCACCCGGCTCGCCGCAAGCGGCCATCCAGTTGGCGGAGAGTTTGACGCGGTCCAGCTCGATGGGCGCGGCCAGCAGGTTGGTGATGGCCTCGCCCACGGCCATGCGGCCCGAGGCTGGCGCGTTAACGGTGGCCAGCGGCGTGCGTTCGCCCATGCTCATGGCTTCACCGGCGAAGCCTTTGAAATCAGCCAGCGTAACTGCGCAGTCGGCGACAGGAACTTGCCAGGGGCCGACCCTCTGGTCTCGGTGGCTCAACCCGCCCACGGTCCGGTCGCCGATGGTGATCAAAAAACGCTTGGAGGCGACCGTGGGGTGGCGCAACACGTCCATGGCGGCCTGCTGAAGGTTCACGCTGGTTAGATTCACAGGTTTGAGCGCGCGCGTCACTGTTTTCACATCACGCTGCATCTTGGGCGGCTTGCCCAGAAGCACGTTCATCGGCATCTGGACGGGCGTGTCTTGCTCTGCGTCAGACACAACGAGATCGCGCTCTTGCGTAGCCACGCCCACCACCGCAAACGGGCAACGCTCCCGCTCGCAAAATGCCTTGAACATTCCAAGCGACTCGGGCGCGATGGCCAACACATAACGCTCCTGGCTCTCGTTGCACCAGATCTCTTTGGGCGCGAGGCCAGACTCTTCCAGCGGCACGGCGCGCAAGTCAAACTTCGCGCCCCGGCCTGCGTCATTGGTGAGTTCCGGAAAAGCGTTGCTCAAGCCGCCAGCCCCCACGTCATGAATGGCGAGGATCGGGTTGTCGGCCTGCAGTGCCCAGCAATGGTTGATGACCTCCTGCGCGCGCCGCTCGATCTCTGGGTTGCCGCGTTGCACCGAGTCAAAATCAAGCTGCGCCGCGTTGGCGCCAGTGGCCATGGAGCTGGCCGCGCTGCCGCCCATGCCAATGCGCATGCCGGGGCCGCCGAGCTGGATCAACAAACTGCCCGCGGGAAAGACGATTTTTTGGGTGGAACCGGCGTCAATCACGCCCAAGCCGCCGGCGATCATGATGGGCTTGTGGTAACCGCGTTGTTCGGTGATTTCACCCGCTGCGGTTGTGTGCGACACCGACTGCTCGTATTCGCGGAAGTACCCCAGCAAATTGGGCCGGCCGAATTCATTGTTGAAGGCCGCGCCGCCCAGCGGGCCTTCGATCATGATTTGCAGCGGGCTGGCGATGTGCTCGGGTTTGCCATAGGAATTAATTGGAATCTGACCCCAATTAATTTTGGACACAGTGAAACCCGTCAACCCGGCTTTGGGTTTGGAACCGCGGCCTGTGGCGCCTTCGTCGCGAATTTCTCCGCCCGCGCCGGTGGACGCGCCAGGGAACGGCGAGATAGCCGTGGGGTGGTTGTGGGTCTCCACCTTCATCAGAATGTGGTTTGTCTCGCTATATTTGTTATAGCTTATTACGCTTGTTTTGCGTGACTCAGGAGCTTGTTTGGCTATAAAGCGCTCAACCTGGGCCCCTTCCATCACCGAGGCGTTGTCTGAATACGCCACCAGCATGTGTTGCGGGTTTTGCTGGTGCGTGTGGCGGATCATGCCAAACAGGCTGTTGGCCTGTGGCACGCCGTCAATGGTGAAGTCGGCATTGAAGATTTTGTGGCGGCAATGTTCGCTGTTGGCCTGGGCGAACATCATCAGCTCAACATCCGTCGGGTTGCGCTTGAGTTGCGCGAAGGCCTGCACCAGGTAGTCGATTTCATCAGCGGCCAAGGCCAGGCCAAACTCTTTGTCGGCTTTTTCCAGCGCGGCCTTGCCGCCGCCCAGCACATCCACGTGCGCCATCGGCTCGGCGGCGAGGTCGGTGAAGAGTTGCGCCGCCTGGGCGCGGTCAAACATCACGCTTTCCGTCATGCGGTCATGCAACAGGCTGGCGATTTGCGCCATTTGCTGTGGCGAGACGGAGGTTTTGCCAAGCATCGGTTGGCCCAATTCGATCTCGTAGTCCACCAGGCGCTCAATGCGGCGAACCGGCAAGCCGCAGTTGTGGGCAATGTCGGTGGCCTTCGAGGCCCAGGGCGAAACCGTGCCAAAACGCGGTGTGACCACGATGTGAATGGTTGCGCCTGCGCGGCTGCCAGGGCCAGGCGCGCAGGGTTCGCCGTAGGTCAACAGCGCACTCAATTGGCTCTTCAACGCGCCGTCGGGCGGTGTGTCGGTGGACACCAGATGAACAAAACGCGCCTGAATGCCGCGAATGCGGTCATGAATGGCTTGCAATTTAGGGAGCAACTGGCGGGTGCGGAACTCGCCAAGGGCGCGGGCGCCCTCGATTTGGGTGATGTGCAGGGTCATGGGCGGGCAAATTTTACCCGTGCGCTGTGGAGGTCGATGCATTGCTTTGCCCTCTGGGATAATCACCGCCATGACGATTACCTACAAAGACGCAGAAGGCGTTCAAGGCATGCGCGTTGCGGGCCGCCTGGCCGCCGAGGTGCTGGACTACCTCAGTGCGCACCTGTTGCCCGGCATCACCACCAACGCCTTGGACAAACTCGCCCACGACTACATCACCCAGGTGCAAGGCGGCATCCCCGCGCCGCTGAACTACCGGGGCAGCGGCAATGTGCCCTACCCAAAATCGATTTGCACCTCGGTGAACCACCAAGTCTGCCACGGCATACCCAATGAAAAGGCGCTGAAAAAGGGCGACATCTTGAATGTTGACGTGACGGTGATCAAAGACGGCTGGCACGGCGACACCAGCCGCATGTTCGTCGTCGGTGAATCTTCCATCGCCGCCAAACGCCTGTGCCACGTCACCTATGAGGCCATGTGGCACGGCATCAAGATGGTCAAACCCGGCGCACGTTTGGGCGACATCGGTTGGGCTATTCAGAAATTCGCCGAAGGCCAGGGCTTCAGCGTGGTGCGAGAGTTTTGCGGCCACGGCATTGGCCGCATCTTCCACGAAGAGCCGCAAGTGCTGCACTACGGCAAACCGGGCACGCTGGAAGTGCTCAAACCCGGCATGACCTTCACCATCGAGCCGATGATCAACGCGGGGCGCAAAGAAATCAAGGAAGGCCCGGAAAAAGACGGCTGGACCATCGTCACCAAAGACCATTCCCTTTCGGCCCAGTGGGAGCACACGGTTCTGGTGACCGAAGACAGTTATGAAGTGTTGACCTTGTCTGAAGGAAGCCCGGCGACGCCGGCCTTTGTCGAGGCCGCCGCGCATGCGCCTGGGTCGCCACGGTAACGCCAGCAGCCCGCCATTGACACCCCCGACATGACCAAGCCGCCGGTTTTGCGCGACACCTACCGCGCGCAAAAGGCGGCAGTGATGCAAACCGTGGCGGCGGGCGGCGCCTCCATTCGAGGCGTGCGGCCTGCCTTGTCCGGCCTGTCCAATCTGGCCGACGCGGCGCTTCTCAACTTATGGGTTCAGGCTGGTCTTGACGCCCCCTTTTGCCTGGTCGCCGTGGGTGGTTTTGGCCGCAGGGAGCTTTTTCCCCATTCAGATGTTGACGTTTTGCTGCTGCTGCCAGATGACCGCTGCGCAGACGCCGACGCAGTGCTGAAAGCGCAAATAGAGCGCTTTATCGGCAGTTGTTGGGACGCAGGCCTTGAGATTGGCTCCAGCGTGCGGACACTTTCGGAGTGCCTGGCCGAAGCCGCCAAAGATGTGACGGTGCAAACCTCGCTGCTGGAGGCGCGGCTCATCGCCGGCAACGCCGCCCTGTTCGCCGATTTCCAACAAAAGTTCATGGCCAGCATCGACCCGCAGGCCTACTTTGTCGCCAAAAATCTGGAGCTGCGCCAGCGCCACAACAAGTTCGAAAACACGCCTTATTCACTTGAACCCAATTGCAAAGAATCGCCCGGTGGACTGCGTGATCTGCAAATCATCTTGTGGGTGGCGCGCGCGGCGGGTTACGGCAAACACTGGGATGACCTGG
This sequence comes from Rhodoferax sp., assembly GCA_031428695.1. Classification (GTDB taxonomy): domain Bacteria; phylum Pseudomonadota; class Gammaproteobacteria; order Burkholderiales; family Burkholderiaceae_C; genus JANYCG01. Next base: position 8,855 of record JANOYE010000214.1, read on the forward strand.
CCCGCAACGGTTTGGCCACCGCGTTTGAAATCAAACAGATCAAACGCAACGAGGCATTGCTGCATTTGATCCGCCTGCGCCTGCACCAAATCGCCCACCGCCGTGAAGACCGGTTGGTGTTCGACTTGCAGACGGCGGTGGCCCAGTCATTCGGATACCCATCTGAGTCTCCGGATGGAAAGCGGCTTCCGGTTCGAGCCAGCGAAGCGCTGATGCGTCGCTACTATTGGGCCGCCAAAGCAGTGACGCAGTTGAGCCAAATCCTGCTGATGAACATTGAGGAGCGTTTGCAGCCGCAAACCCACACGCCTCGGCCGCTGAACGAACGTTTTTTTGACAAAGCCGGCATGATCGAAGTGGCCAGCGACGACCTTTACCAAAAGATGCCGCACGCCATTCTCGAAACGTTTTTGCTCTACGAGACCACGGTTGGCATCAAGGGGCTTTCCGCCCGTACGCTGCGGGCGCTTTACAACGCGCGCACGGTGATGAACGGCAAGTTCCGCAATGACCCGGTGAACCGAGAGACCTTTCGCAACATCCTGATGCAGCAGGAGGGAATCACCCACGCCATGCGGCTGATGAACCAAACCTCGGTGCTGGGCCGCTACCTGTGGGTGTTCCGCCGCATCGTGGGCCAGATGCAGCACGACCTGTTCCACGTTTACACGGTGGATCAACACATCCTGATGGTGCTGCGCAACGCGCGGCGCTTCTTCATGGCCGAACACGCGCACGAATACCCGTTTTGCTCGCAACTGGCGGCCGGCTGGGACAAGCCCTACGTCCTCTACATCGCAGCGCTCTTTCACGACATTGCCAAAGGCCGTGGCGGCGACCATTCGGTGCTTGGCACAGCAGACGCCAAACGTTTTTGCAAGGCACACCAAATCGATGCCGATGACGCCAAACTCATCGAATTTCTGGTGCGCGAACACCTCACCATGAGCCATGTGGCGCAAAAGTCTGACCTGAGCGACCCTGATGTGATTGCCGCGTTCGCCAAACGCGTGGGCAACGAGCGCTATTTGACGGCGTTGTACCTGTTCACCGTGGCCGACATTCGCGGCACCAGCCCGAAAGTTTGGAACGCCTGGAAGGGCAAGTTGCTTGAAGACCTTTACCGCCTGGCGCTGCGTGTGCTGGGCGGGCGCGCACCTGACGCACACGCTGAGGTAGAAGCGCGCAAACGCGAAGCACTGGTGATGATCTCGCTGGCCGCCCTGCCTTTTGAGGCGCACAAGCCGCTGTGGGACACGCTGGATGTCGGCTACTTCATGCGCCATGATGCGAGCGACATTGCCTGGCACACGCGCCAGCTTTCGCGCCATGTGGGAACGCAGGCACCCGTCGTGCGAGCGCGGCGCTCGCCCATTGGCGAAGGCCTGCAGGTGGTGGTTTATACGCCCGATCAAACCGATTTGTTCGCACGCATCTGCGGTTATTTTGACCAGCAGGGTTTCAGCATTCAAGACGCGCGCGTGCACACCGCGAAAGACGGCCACGCACTGGACACGTTTCAGATCGACACCGCCGCCAGCGACGCCGAATTTCGCGAGTTGACGGCGCTGCTGGAACATGGGCTCAGCCAAGCCATTAGCCGTGGCGGCCCGCTGCCCGTGCCGGGCAAAGGCCGTGTCTCACGCCGCGTGAAGAGCTTCCCGATTGCGCCGCGTGTGAGCCTTCGACCCGATGAAAAGGGGCAGCGTTGGCTGCTCAACATCACGGCCAGCGACCGCGTGGGCCTGCTCTACAGCGTAGCGCGCGTGTTGGCCAAACACCGCATCAACCTGCAATTGGCCAAAGTGGCCACGCTGGGCGAGCGCGTGGACGACACCTTTTTAATCGACGGCCCCGAGTTGCAGCAGAACCGGGCGCAGATCGAGATTGAAACGGAATTGCTGGAGGCGCTGGCGGCTTGAGACCGATTCCGTTGACGGCCTCCTGCGCGGCGTCAACGAGCCTTGATGAACGCCAACAACGCGTCTCCAACTGATTTGTCATCGGTATGAACCGCGTAAACCTCGGACATGTGGCTGTGGCCCGGAAAACTGGCAAAAGTGGGGCAGCGGCCTACTTTGCACAGGCCGTCTTTGGCCAAAATGGCTTGACCCACAAAATAAGGTGGATCCAGCTCAGCGTGGGCAATCCACATCGGCACGGTTGACTTGAGCATGCCGGAAAGTGGCGACTGCTCGGGGCGCTTCGACAAATCATCGCCGTAATAATTGTTCACGGTCGGGTTGGGCACAGTCACCAGGTCGTACAGGCCTGACAACAACAGAGCGCCAGCCAGGCCGCCACCGGCCACCTGGTGAAACTTCTCATTGGCAATGTAGCCCGCCACATGGGCAGCGCCGGCCGAGTGGCCCATCATGTAGACCTTGGCCGGGTCGCCGCCATGTTTCGCAACCTCCTGGTTGACCCACTTCACCGCAGCGCCCAGATCCTCCGGACCTGCCGGCCATTTGTTTTGCGGCGCCAGCCGGTAGGTCATGTTCACCCCGACCATGCCATTGCGCACCGCCCACAACATCATGTTGTCGTAGAACGGGCTTGCATTCGGGCCACGCTTGTTGCCGGCCACGAAAGCGCCGCCATGCACAAACAGGAACACAGGCTTAGGCGCAGGCGATGCCGCCTCGAGGCTGAACACGTCCAGCACATGGCGCTCGTTGTCCCCGTATTTGATGTCGCGTTTCACCACCACGCCAGCGTAAGGCTCTTTTTCGAGCATACGCGGCATATACAGGGGTGCGGTGGCGACCGGGTTGACGACACGACCGATAGATTTAAGTTTTTCCGCGATTTCAGGATTCAATTGGGCCTGTGCAGCAGCAACTCCGAAAAGCAATGTGCCGACGCAAACGGTTTTCAATAAGCGAGCGAATGCCATGCCTAACTCCTGGTTTTTCAGTAACTTTGACGTGAACGATACCGCAAAAGCAGGATTTATGCGAACCGGCGCCCTCGCAAATTGCTCAATCGTCTGCGGCGTCTGAAATCCCTGGGAACAAAACCTCCGTGAAGCCAAACTGGCTGAAGTCGCGCACCCGCATCGGGTACAACTTGCCCTCCAGGTGGTCACACTCGTGTTGCACCACGCGCGCGTGAAAGCCCTCCACTTCCCGCGTGATCGGGTCGCCATACTGGTCACAACCGGTGTAACGAATCCGCGCCCAGCGCGGCACCACGGCGCGCAGGCCCGGCACAGAGAGGCACCCCTCCCAGTCGCTAATTTCTACGTCGCCGATGGGTGTGATCACCGGATTGATCAACACAGTGCGCGGCACCGGCGGCGCGTCTGGGTAACGCGGGTTCAGCTCGCCGCTGCCAAAGATCACCAACTGCAAATCGACACCAATTTGCGGCGCTGCCAGACCCGCGCCATTGGCCGCGCGCATGGTGTCGAGCATGTCGGTGATGAGCAGGTGCAGCTCGTCGGTGTCGAATTGGGTGACCGCAGCGGCCACGCGCAGCAAGCGGGCGTCGCCCATTTTCAAGATCTCACGAACGGTCATTTTTTTGGAATTCTGTCGCGCCAGTAGCCTGGGCGGCGGTGTGTGTTGGCAAAGGCGATCACCTGAATCGAGTCGGCGGCAACACCGTAGACAAAAACATAGGGGAAAGACTTCAATCGACGCTGACGAAGTTCAAGATCAATTGGGTGCCATCCCAGCGGGAAGCGTTCAATCAATTGCAGCGCATCTTCAATTTCAACCACCATGCGCGAACTCAAGCTCGGATCAACAGCCCGGTAGTAGGCCAGTGCTTCATCAATTTCTTCAATCGCCGCCGCCGCAAACTCAAACCCCATTTTCAACGGTACTTTGCCAGCACGGGCGCGAGGTCTCCCATTGGCAGCTCGCCACGCTTCAGCGCAGCCAGCCGATCTTGCGCCTCAACAGCCCAAGCCGCCTCAATCGCAGGATCAGGCTCATCCAGTGATTCCATCAAAGCATCGATCAGTTTGAGGCGCTCAACCGGACGGAGCTTGCGGGCAGATTCAATTAATTCAGCAGTGGACATGCTGGCATTGTGACTAAAAATTGAGGGGCTCGCAAGCGTGCGTGCGATTCAAATTAGGAAGCTCCCGAAAATTTACTGCGGTATTTTTCCGGTGTCTATGAAGCGCTCAAATCCTGATCGGTCGACAACCGTAATGCCTGTAGCCTTAGCCTTTTCCAATTTTGCCGGGCCTGCGTTGGAACCGGCAACCAAAAGCATCAATCCCTTTGTGACCGATGTGACAACGTGAAGTCCAACGGAGGTGGCCTGAGATTCAAGCTCTTGACGCTCAGTGACACCGAAACCAGTAAAGCAAATTTCAGGTGACTTTATTCGGCGTTGACTCGGTGATTGATTGGCGTACACCCATGCCCAACCTTCAGCGTCGGACATCAGATTGAGTTGCTCGTCCGAGAAATCGCTCTTCGACAATAAAATTTTCCTGAGCTTTGCGCTCATGCGCCTTTCGTTGTCTTTCGGGGTAAAGCCCCATGAAACGCCCAGGGATTCAAGCTCATTTATCGTTCGCAGCCAGTCGCCCGATGACAACAATTGACTCAACTTCAATCGAGCACCCTCTTCCACGCTACTCAGGGGGATTTTCGGATGCAACAAATCACCGGGAGTCTTTAGTTTGGAGGCAATGGCCCTAATTGGCACGTCGCCAACTCCGTAAAGAGCCCCTTGTTTCTTTGGCGACATGGCGAGATCCACAGCTTTCACAGCAAGAAGAATCTTTTCGAAGGTCATAACGTCGGCGGCGATTGGCTTCAAGCCGCTCGGCTTCACGCCGCTTCTGATCAGTTCGTCCACAACAGCATAACTATCGGGCGTGGAGAAAAATTCGTAAATGGCAATGGCTACTTCAATGCCAATATCTGGAATTAAGAAAACCGTCCACCGCGACGTTTTTTTCAGGTTTTCCAAGCTGCCGAAAAAAGAAGCCAGAGACTTTGCAGTGCTCTCGCCAACGTGCTGGATTCCCAATCCAAATATGAATTTATTAAGAGGAGGGTTTTTGGACTTGGCGATTGCCAACAGCAATTTTTCAACAGACAGCGTTTGCAGGGAGTTTCCGCCTGCTAGCCGCATGCCCATGAGGTCAGCGGCCTCGAGCTCGTACAAGTTCGCCGGACTCTTGATTTTCCCTTGGTCAACCAAAGCATCAACAATTTCAGTCCCTAGCCCATCGACGTCCATCGCCGTTCGTTGAGCGAAATGGGTGATCGCTTGCTTTCGTTGATCTGGGCAATTGAGTCCACCAGTGCAGCGCCAATCAACCTGCCCCGTTGCACGCGAAATCGGGTTTTTGCAGGTTGGACACTTTCCATTGAGGAGTTTGTAAAGATCGAATGCTTCACCTGCCATCAGTCCGACCGGGCGCTTAGCCAATACAACGCTTACGACCTCAGGAATCACGTCACCCGCTCGCCGCACAATCACCACATCGCCAACCCGCACGTCCTTTCTGCGGGCCTCGAGATCGTTGTGCAACGTAGCATTCGTCACAGTGACGCCACCGACAAACACTGGAGCGAGCTTTGCAACTGGCGTTAATTTGCCGGTACGCCCGACTTGCACGGCTATTCCAACTACCGTGGTCTCCTTTTCTTCTGGAGGAAACTTATGAGCAAATGCCCAGCGCGGTGTGGTCAAACGAAATCCAAGTTTCTCCTGAAGCGAGCGATCATTTACTTTATAGACCAAGCCATCAATGCCAAACGGGAGACTGTCTCTTTTCCCAAGGTATTCCTCATAGAAAGCGACTAAGCCGCTTGCGCCGACGACAACTTTTCGAAGCTCGCAGACGGGCACAGACATTGCCGCGATTTGACCCAGCAAGTCAGAATGATTGCCAGGAATGCGCCAACCATCCACTGCACCAACACCATAGGCAAAAAAGGAGAGTGGCCGCGATTTCGATACGCCAGGGTCTAGTTGACGAATGCTCCCTGCCGCACCATTTCGCGGATTGATCAGCGGAACCAATCCTTGCTCGCGCTGCTTGGCGTTGTACTCGTCAAAGTCGGCGGCATTGATGTATACCTCACCACGAATTTCCAACAATTTTGGAGCAACGCCGACAAGCCGAAGCGGCACACCTCTAATCGTTTTTACGTTTTCTGTGACCTCTTCTCCAATTTGGCCGTCTCCCCGCGTAGCCGCCTGAACCAGCACCCCGTGTTCGTACCGAAGATTTATCGCAAGTCCATCAAACTTCAACTCCGCGCAGTACTCAACGGGCTTGCTTTCACCAAGCCCCAGCTCTTTGCGAACAGATTCGTCAAATATTTGCGCCGCCTCCTTCTGGTAGGAGGTGTCGGAAAGAATTGACAACATCGGAACCGAATGAGAAACCTTCGCAAACTCGTTCAAAGGGGCTCCACCGACTCTTTGCGTCGGCGAGTCCGGCAAGACTAGGTGAGGATGTTTTTCCTCCAGCTCTTTAAGCTCACCAAACAGAAGGTCGTATTCACCGTCGGTTACGAGGGGACTGTCAAGGTTGTAATACGCATAGTCATACTGGCGAAGCTGATCCTGCAATTGGCGGGCCCGCTCTTCATCCGGGTCTGCGCTGCTGGCAGCGCCCGCAAACAAGTCTTTAGTGTTCACGGCATGGTTACGAAAACAATCGCCGCGCCAACACCGAGCCGGCTGCGATGTCGTGCTCTTCAAGCGAATCGTAGAGTTTTTCCAGCTCGGAGCCGATCACATCCATCGCGTCTGTGGCCAGCGGCTGGCCGTTGTCGTCGGTCACCACGCCATCCATGGAAAGCGCCAACGCAGCGGCCGATTCACGCATGCGCACAAACGGCCGCTCTGAGCGCTCCACCTGCGGCACGTCCAGGCTCAGGGTAACTTCGCGCACGGCGGCTTGTGTTGGGTCGTCGGCCAAAGCGGCCTGCGCGTCAAACTCCAAACCCAAAATCGGCGGCATGCCTGAAATACTCGCAGGCAACACCATTCGCCCTGGAATCACCCCTGCAACAAAGCCCAGCCGTGCTGCATTTTGCGCGATGAAGCCAGGGCTCCAGGCGGTGTGGCGCGCGCGCAGGGTGAAGCTCAATTGCGCATCGTGGTCGCCGGCAAAGCTGTCTAGCTCGCGGGCGCGGGCGACCTCGTCGCGCATTTCCGGGAACTCGGGCGCGCCATTCATGGCGTCGGCAAATGCCTGGGTTTTGATGACAAATTCTGAATATTCGATGTCGTTCAGAGCGCCCGAGCGGTTGGCCAATTGCACGCCCGCCTGAAACGCGTCGTAACGCTGGCTTTGCATGGGCGCTTCCCATTGCCGATGCGCCGCGTTCAGGCCTTCAATAGCAAATGGCTTGCTTCCAACGCGACGGGTCGGCGGCAAGGCGTTCAACGCGGCTTCGCCAGAAACCGCGTCGTCCAGCGCAATGGGGGCAATGACGTCGATCAAGGGGTCAAGACTGGCCTTTTTCTCAGCGCTTGACGAGGCTGAAACTCCGCCATAGGCAGGCAACGCATCTGCGTCAAGCGCCGGTTCGATCAATTCACGCGGCCGAATAGGGTCTAAAGGCGGTTGATCCAAGCCAGGGCGGGCTTGACGCGGCGTGTTGCGACGCGACACCCAGGCGCCGTGGGCCACCACGCCTGCCAACACCAAGCCGCCAGTGATGGCCAAACCCAAGGTGAAGTTGCTGATATCCATTGATCAAGCGGCTTGCGCAAATGTCGAAGCCTGTTCCATATCGACAGCCACGATCCGGCTCACGCCCTGCTCCTGCATGGTCACGCCGATCAACTGGCCGGCCATTTCCATGGCGATCTTGTTGTGGCTAATGAAGAGGAATTGGGTCTCTTTGCTCATGCTGGTGACCAGTTTCGCATAACGCTCGGTGTTGGCGTCGTCCAGCGGGGCATCGACCTCATCCAGCAGGCAAAACGGCGCCGGATTGAGCTGAAAAATGGCAAACACCAGGGCGATGGCGGTCAGCGCTTTTTCACCGCCCGAGAGCAGGTGAATGGTTTGGTTTTTCTTGCCTGGCGGCTGGGCGATGACCTGCACACCAGAATCAAGAATCTCCGCGCCCGTCATCTCCAGGCGCGCGTTGCCGCCGCCGAACAGCTCAGGGAACATCTTGCCAAAATGCGCGTTCACGGTGTTGAAGGTGCCTGAAAGCAGCTCGCGCGTTTCGCCATCGATTTTCTTGATGGCGTCTTCCAGCGTGGTCATGGCTTCCGTCAAATCAGCCGTTTGCGCATCCAAGAATTGCTTGCGCTCGCGCGCGGTGGTGAGTTCGTCAAGCGCCGCCAAATTCACCGCGCCCAACGCGGCCACCTCGCGATGCAGCCGGTCGATCTCGCTTTGCAGGCCGCCGAGCTTCACGTTGCCGCTGGTGATAGACGCGGCCACGGCTTCCAGATTGGCCTGCGCATCCACCAGCAACTGCTCGTATTGCTCGAAGCCCAGGCGCGCGGCCTGCTCTTTGAGTTGCGACTCGGTGATGCGGCTGCGCATCGGCTCCAGCTCGCGTTCGATCTGCAAACGCCGCTCGTCGCTGCCGCGCAGTTTGCCGGTGAGGTCGTCGTAGTCGCTGCGTTTGGCGCCCAGAACCTGCTCGCGTTCGACTTTGAGGGCCAGAGCCGACTGCAAACCGGCTTGGGCTGCCGCGTCGGTCAGGCGGGTCAATTCGTGGTTGGCGGACTCTTCTTCTGCCTGGGTGGACTGCGCCTGCGCCGATGCGGTGGCAATCGTGCGTTCAAGTTCCGAGCGGCGCGCGTCCAGGCTGCGCACGGCGAAGGTGGCCTCTTGCGCCTGGCGCTCCAGGCTGCGTTGTTGCTCACGGCAGGCGGCCAGCTTGCGCTCGGCGCCGATCACGCGTTCATCGAGCTGGGCGTGGCGCTCTTGCGTGTCTGCCAACTGCATGTCCAACTCTTCAAAACGCGCTTCTGAAGTGACACGGCGCTCTTGCAACTCACCCAACTGGGCGTCGATATCGGCCAGGTCGTCGGCGATCTGCTGGCCACGGGCGCGCGCTTGGTCGGCGATTTGCGAGAGGCGCAAGGTCTCTACTTGCAGCTCGTGGGCGCGGGTTTGCGTACTGGCCGCGTCACGCCGAGCGGAGACCAGGCGCTGCGCACTTTCGCCGTAAGCGGCCTCTGCGCGAACCAAAGCCGATTGCGCTTCTTCGCTGATGAGGCTCTGCGCCCGCAGTTGTTTCTCCAGGTTTTCAATCTCCTGCGCGCGGGCGAGCAACCCCGCTTGCTCGGAATCTTGCGCGTAAAAACTCACGCTGTGCGCGCTTACGGCATGCCCGGCCTGCACAAAAATGATTTCGCCGCTTCTCAAATGCTCGCGTTTTTGCAGCGCCTCTTCCATGCTTGACGCGGCATAACAGCCGTGCAACCAGTCACCCAACACCGCCGTTTGCCCGGCATCGTTGAGGCGCAGAAGGTCAGCCAGTGTTTTCAGGCCAAGCGCCGGATTGCTTGTAGCAGTTGAAGGTCGAGCTGAAGATCCAACTAAAGCCCCAGACACCGGTGGGCTGAAAAACGCCAGCTTGGCCGGTGGTGCGTCTTTAGCGGTAGTGCCCAAAAAGCCGCGCACGCTGTCGAGCCGCGAAACTTCCAGCGCACCCAATCGCTCGCGCAAGGCGCCTTCCAGCGCGTTTTCCCAGCCTTGTTCGATGTGGATGCGGCTCCACAGGCCAGCCATGCCTTCGAGCCCGTGGCGCGCCAGCCAAGACTGCAATTTGCCGTCGGTCTTGACACGCTCCTGCAAGGCCTTTTGCGCTTCGAGCCGCGCTTTGAGATCGGCCTTTTTGGCCGATTCGCCCAGCGCCGCTTGTTGCGCGATACGGCGCGCGTCGTCCAGCAGCGGCACGGCGTCTTGCAGCTCGTGCAGGCGGGCGTCGGCCACTTCGGCTGCCTCTTGCGCCACGGCAAGCTGGTTTTGCAAGTCGGCCAGGCGCGCCTCGTCGGGCACGGCCAAGGCGGTGTGTCCGGCGCTTTGTTTGTCGCGCCGCAGGTTCAGCGCGCGCGATTGTTCTTCAATGTGCCGCTGCTCGGTGGCCAGCACCTGAATCTGCTGCTGCACCTGCACCACGCCAGCGCGTTGTTCGTTGGCGTTTTTCTGTGCCAGCCGCAGCGCGTCTTCCAGATCAGGCAGCGCCATCGACTGCTCTTCGACTTGCGCCGCCAGCAGCGTGGTTTGCTCTTCGCCTTGTGACGCAAGATCGGCCATGCGGCTGATTTCAGCCTCGGCGTCGGTTTTGCGGGTGTCCCACTGCGTGGCCTGCTCCTTCAGCGTGGCCAGGCGTTGCACCACGCGTTGGCGGCCTTCCACCACGAAGCGGATTTCGGCCTCCAGCCGGCCCACATCAGTTCTGGCTTCATAGAGCAAACCCTGCGCCTGGTTCACGTGGTCGCCCGCCGCGTAATGCGCCTGGCGCACGGTTTCCAGCTCAGACTCGATGGCCCGCAAATCAGCCACGCGGCCTTCCAGCGCCGTGCGGGCGCGCTCGGCCTCTACCTTCACCTTGTCTTGGTCGGCCAGCGCGTCGGCGCGTTTCAAAAACCACTGTTGCTGCTGCTTGAGCGTGACATCGGCATTGAGCGCGTTGAACTTTTGCGCGACTTCAGCCTGTTTCTCCAGCTTGTCGAGGTTCGCATCCAACTCGCGCAAGATGTCGCTCACACGGGTGAGATTTTCGCGCGTGTCGTGCAGGCGGTTTTCGGTCTCGCGCCTGCGCTCTTTGTATTTCGAAACGCCAGCGGCTTCTTCCAAAAACAGGCGCAGCTCTTCAGGTTTGCTTTCGATGATGCGGCTGATGGTGCCCTGGCCAATGATGGCGTAGGCACGTGGCCCGAGGCCCGTGCCCAAAAACACATCCTGCACGTCGCGCCTGCGCACCGGCTGGTTGTTGATGTAATAACTGCTCGTGCCGTCGCGCGTGAGCACCCGGCGCACAGCGATCTCGCCAAACTGGCTCCACTGGCCGCCGGCGCGGGCGTCAGCGTTGTCAAACACCAGCTCGACGCTGGCGCGGCTGGCCGGTTTGCGCAAATTCGTGCCGTTGAAGATAACGTCTTGCATCGACTCGCCGCGCAACTCGCTGGCCTTTGACTCGCCCAGCACCCAGCGCACCGCGTCCATGATGTTGGACTTGCCGCAACCATTGGGCCCGACGACGCCGACCAACTGGCCCGGCAACTGAAACGTGGTGGGCTCCACAAACGACTTGAACCCGGACAACTTGATGGAATTGAGACGCACAGAAAAAAGCTGAACTAAAGCTAACTTGTTGATTTGTATGGAAAACTTCGACCCGACCCGGCCAGCAGTTGAGGCGCTATGATAACTTGCACAAGACCCGGTTCAGCGCCCGGTTTGCCGTGTCAAAAGGTAAACCTTCCCCACAGATTCCAAAGGCCCCCATGATCGACCGCGACCTAGACATCAAGACGCCCGACGGCGCCATGAACACCTTCATCACCCATCCCGAAGAAGGCGGCCCGCACCCGGCCGTCATCTTCTTCATGGACGCGCCGGGCAAACGCGAAGAGCTTCACGACATGGCGCGGCGCCTCGCCACGGCGGGTTATTACGTGATCTTGCCCAACCTGTATTACCGCCGCAGCCGCGACTACCGCCTCAAACCCGGCGCGGGCGAAGCCGAACGCG
>JANOYE010000215.1:0-9319 GCA_031428695.1 Rhodoferax sp.
CATTAGTGTTTGACATCCAAGGTGATCTCCGTGAACGACGGTTCGTCGTCCACATCCTCCTCAGGCGCAGCCGCCACTTTGCTGGTGAAGTCGTTCTGCATGCGCCACATCAGGTTGGTGGGCGAATCGGAGTTGGCCAGGCCTTCTTTGCGCTCGACGGTGCCATCGACAATCATGCGGGCAATGTCGGCTTCAAAACTTTGCGAGCCTTCCGACATGGATTTCTCCATGGCTTCTTTCACGCCCGAGAAGTCGCCTTTTTCGATCAGCTCGGAAATCAGTTTTGAATTGAGCAAAATCTCAACGGCCGGCACCCGGTTGCCGGTGACCGAACGCAGCAAACGCTGCGACACGATGGCTTTAAGCGCTGCAGACAGGTCGCCCAACATGGTCTGGCGCACTTCGACCGGGTAGAAGCTCAAAATGCGGTTCAGCGCCTGGTAGCTGTTGTTGGCGTGCATGGTGGCCAGGCACAAGTGGCCTGACTGAGCGTAGGCGATGGCGGCGGACATGGTTTCGCGGTCGCGGATCTCGCCGATCAAAATCACATCGGGCGCTTGGCGCAGGGCGTTTTTCAGCGCCACTTGCAGGTTTTGCGTGTCTACGCCGATTTCGCGCTGGTTCACCACTGATTTTTTGTTTTTGAACAAAAACTCGACCGGGTCTTCAATCGTGAGAATGTGGCCCGATTGCGACTCGTTGCGCAGGTCGATCATCGAGGCCAGCGTGGTGCTTTTGCCAGCGCCCGTGGCCCCCACCATCAGCAGCAAGCCGCGTTTCTCCTGGATCAAATTAGCCAGTGACATCGGCACGCCCAGTGAGTCAAGCGCCGGGATCTGGTTCGGAATGAAGCGGATCACCGCCGCAATGGAGCCGCGCTGGCGCATGCCGCTGAAACGGAAGCGGCCAATGCCGGCCATGGAGAAACCCATGTTCAACTCGCCGGTTTCTTCCAGCTCGGCCATTTTGTCGGCGGGCAGCACCTCGGCCAGCAGATTGCGCGGGGCCTCTGGCGGCAGCAGCTGCGTGTTGATGGGCAGGCACTGGCCGTTGATTTTGATCAGCGCGGGCGAGTGGGCTGACAAATAGACGTCAGACGCCTTCTTGTCGCTCATCAGGCGCAGGATGCGCTCCATCGTGCCGGGCGGTTGGGCCGTGGCCGGGTTTGGGGCGCCTGAAGAAGCCATGGGTGCGAGTTGGGCTGACATGGTGTTGCTCCGTTTGACTTTAATTCTTGCCGGTTCCTGTGCTTGCGTCGCGCTGGTCAGTTGCGGGCTTCAATCCCGCAGAAGGTCGTTCAAACTGGTTTTGGCGCGGGTTTGGGCGTCGACTTTTTTCATGATCACCGCGCAATACGTGCTGTATTTGCCGCCAGGTTTGGGCAGGTTTCCGGACACCACGACCGAGCCCGCCGGAACGCGGCCATAACTCACGGTGTCAGTGGCGCGGTCGTAGATCGGTGTGCTTTGCCCGATGTACACACCCATCGACAACACCGAGTTTTCTTCGACGATGACACCTTCCACCACCTCGGAGCGCGCGCCGATGAAGCAGTTGTCTTCAATGATGGTGGGCCCGGCCTGCACCGGCTCCAACACGCCGCCAATGCCGACGCCGCCGCTCAAATGCACGTTTTTGCCAATCTGCGCGCAGCTGCCCACGGTGGCCCAGGCGTCCACCATGGTGCCTTCGTCCACGTAGGCGCCGATATTGACATAAGAAGGCATCAAGATCGCGCCTTTGGCGATGTAGCTGCCACGCCGCGCCACAGCCGGCGGCACCACACGCACGCCGGTGGCCTTCATCGCGTCGGCGTCCAGGTGGGCGAATTTGGTCTGCACTTTGTCAAAGAAACCCAGGTCCCCCGCGCGCATCACCACGTTGTCTTTGAGGCGGAACGACAGCAACACGGCTTTTTTGATCCACTGGTGCACCGTCCACTGGCCCACACTTTCGCGCGTGGCCACACGCAGGCGGCCTTTGTTGAGCTCGCTGATGACGTGTTCAACGGCGTCGGTCAATTCTTTGGGGGCGGAGGCGATGGAGATGTTGGCGCGGTTGTCCCACGCTGCGTCGATGATGGATTGGAGTTGTTGGGTCATGTCGATGGATAGGATGGATTCAGGTTCGAGATTGGCAAAATTGGACGATTCTTTGCGCCGCTTCCAGGCATTCGGCCGTTTCGGCCACCAGTGCCATGCGGATGCGGCCGGCGCCAGGGTTGTCGCCTTTGACGCTTGCGTCAATTGAACTTCCGTTGCGTGCAAGGTAGGAGCCCGGCAGTACCGTTACATTGTAATTTGCGTAGAGCTCGCGGGCGAAGGCGATGTCGTCCCCGCCCTTCACCCTAGCCCAGAGGTAGAACGCCGCATCAGGCAGCGCGACATCCAGCACGCCGGCCAGCACCGGCGTGACCTCCGCGAACTTCTGCCGGTACATCTGGCGGTTGGCCACCACGTGCGCCTCATCGCCCCAAGCGGCGATGCTGGCCTGTTGCACCACCGGGCTCATGGCGCTGCCGTGGTAGGTGCGGTAGAGCAAAAACTGCTGGATGATGGCCGCATCCCCCGCGACAAAACCGCTGCGCAGGCCCGGCACATTGCTGCGTTTGGAGAGGCTGGTCAAGGCGATGAGGTTTTTGAAGTCCTTCACGCCTAGCTTGGCGGCGGCTTCCAGGCCGCTTAAGGGCGGCTCGTCGCGAAAATAGATTTCGCTGTAACACTCGTCTGAGGCGATGACAAAACCGTGTTGGGCGCTCAGATCAAACAGCTTCTTCCATTCGTCCAGCGGCATCACCGCGCCCGTGGGGTTGCCGGGCGAACAGACGAAAACCAGCTGCGTGTTGGCCCACACCGCTTCGGGCACACCGTCCCAATCGGGCGCGAAATTTTTGGCGGGCACGGCGGGCACGAACCAAGGCCGCGCACCCGAGAGAATCGCCGCGCCTTCGTAGATTTGATAAAACGGGTTCGGGCACACCACAAATGGTGCCCCCACGCTTGCCACTGCGTGTGCTGCGCTGCCCCCCGAGGGGGCGTCGCCCGCCTTGGGGCGGCCCGGCGGCGGCGGTGCGCTTGCCTGGAGATGCTGTGATGGATCCACCACGGTTTGCGCCAAGGCAAACAGGGCCTCGCGGGTGCCGTTGACGGGCAGGGTTTGCGTGGCGGCGTCCAACCTCAGGCCGTAACGGCGCTCCAGCCAGCCGGAGAAAGCCTGGCGCAGCTTCAAGTCGCCAGCGGTGGCCGGGTACGAGGCCAGGCCGCTGGGCACGGCGCGCCCTGCAGCGTCGAGCGCGTCAAGGATGAAGGGCGGCGTGGCGTGTTTCGGCTCGCCAATGCCCAAACTGATGGGCCGAAAGGCGGGGTTGGGGGTGATGCCGTGGAAAAGTTGGCGCAGCCGCTCAAACGGGTAGGGCTGCAGGTCGCGAAGGAGGGGGTTCATTGCCCCCAATTATCCTGCCTGCGCCCGTCGATTTACTTCTTGGGCGCTGCGGAGGCAGCTGGTTTGGCGTTTTTGCGGTCGTCAGCGGGCTTGGCGTCGCCAATCACGCCTTTGAGCGGGCAAATTTTGAAAGCTGGGCACTTTTGGCAGCCTGTCACGATGGCGATGGGGCAGAGGGTCATGCTGGGTTCCTGGTTAACTCAAGACGCGCAGTATGCGCCTTTCCAACGCGGTTAGGGGCGCGGCTAAGGACGCGTTTAAGGTCGTGATTAAGGGCGTGACTAAGGTCGTGATTAAGGGCGCAGTTGGCCAAGAATCGCCTCGCGCCAGACGACAGCCAACTTTTTCCACCCTGACTGGTTGGGGTGAATCTCGTTGAGCCAGTCGTTGCTGCTGGCCGGGTCAAGCGGCCGGGCTGGGATCAAATTGCCGTCAGTGGGCACGGTGAACACGTTCGGGCGACCAGTGGCCCAGCCGGCAATCGTGGTCTGCACGTCGGTGAAGATGCTGTCGGTGAGATCGGGCCACAGCGCCGTGGGAATGCTGTTCTTGGTGTAGGCGTCGAAGAGCCAAGAGCGCCCGCCCGGAAAAGCCGGCGCGTTGCGGGCGGTGGGGGTGTCGTAGTTGTTCAGGAAGATGGGCACATCGGCATGCCGGGTGCCTTGCACCACGTCATGAATGCGCGAGAAATTCGGGTCGAGGTAGGTCGCGACGAGTGTGGCCACCGCGTCTTGCCGGATGCATTCGTGGCCGGTTGCGGGCACGGGCAAGATGGCGAGGTCTTTGAGAATGCCCTGCCCAGGGCCAGGGTCGCGCGCGGCGTCGATGAAGTCATTGCCGCCAGCGCTCAACAAAACGGCGTCGAAATCCCAGTTGAACTGGGTGCGCAGCCACATCGCGAAATCGCCCCCGGCGCAGTCGCCAATGCGGCGCATCGTGTCGCCAAACATTGCCAGGTTGATGATCAGCACCTCGTCGCCCCCAGCGTCCATCGATTGCGCCAGTTGCTGCAGCAGCGAGGTTTCAAACATGCTGCTTCGGTCCATCCACGAGTCGCCCTCGGCCAGGAAGCGGTATTTGAAGCGCTGCGGCAAGAGGCCGTTTTCGCGGTGGCCGTCAAACTCATTGCTGTAAATCACCAGGCTGGACATGGGAAGCTCCTTTGAATGCGGGTGCGAATACGAGGGCGGGGGCGGGGGCAGTCAGCCATTTGAGCAGCAACCGGGCAACTTGTCGTACCTCAAATGGATGAAACGAGCGGCAAGCGTGTGACAAGTCGCAACGATTAACTTGGGTATTAATTAATTGCGCATAAAGCTGATTTTCGGAAAAATATATGAATAACCAACCTGTAAGTCACGACAAATATGCGTTGGCAGCTATTTAAAGTGTAGTGAGCAAAATCAAACTCCTTGAGCCAAACCGTGGTGCCGTCCCGTTCCACGCGGTCGCGCGGGCCGCCTGCCTTTACTTGCAGGGGCAAGCCAGGTACCGTGACAAGGTTTTTATGGAGGTAAAACGATGACTTCTCGGGATACGAATGCGGGCTCGCCCGCAGGTGGGAAAACACCACCCGCCCGCATGCGCCTCTACAGCGGGCGATTGAGCATGTTTGGCGCCAAGGTGCAGATTGCCGCGCTGGAAAAAGGCCTCGACTGCGACGTTGTGATGGTGCCTTTTGACCAGGCTTACGAGCCCAAACACCCCGAGGTGGTGCGCGTCAACCCCAGGCAGCAGGTGCCGGTGCTGCTGCACGGCGCGGTGGAGATTTTTGATTCCACACAGATATTTGAGTATTTTGAGGACGTGCAACCTACGCCTGCGCTGTGGCCAGCACCCGGCGCGGCGCGTGCCCTGGCGCGCCAGTGGGAGATGAAATCCGACGAGGTATATTTCCCCCACATCGTCAAACTAATGGGTTTGCAGCTACAGCTTGATTCACCTGTGGCCCTGGCGGCGCAGACGGCGGCGCAGCGGTTCTACGGGGAAGTGGATGCCCAACTCAAGGGCCGCGACTACCTGGCCGGCGCGTATTCGTATGCGGACATTGCCTTCTACATGGCGCAGTTTTTTGGCGCGCGGCTGGGCGCCCCGACGACAACTGCGACACCCACCTTGCTGCAATGGCGCGCCCGCATGACCCAGCGGCCCGCTGTAGCCGCCGTGGTCGGCCCGATGGTTGAATTTTTAAGGGAAAGCGGGCGGGTGGTGCCTGCTTATCTGGAGCGAGATTTTTGACGTTGCTCTTGGCATTGAGTTGGATGCCTCGTCGTAAGAATTTGGATGGCGTTAAATATTAACACCCATGTAAATTATTAGTCCATTTTTCGGCTGAAATCTGAGTTCTTAGGGGTTTTTGGCTGATAAGTCACGTATTATATGGATAGTTTGCTATCAAAAAAATATACTTATCTGAGACTGCGTCAGTGTGTTTGAGCCTGGGGTGAGAGTGTTTCAACTGCCTAAGGGGTCACCGGCAAGCCACGTGTGTGAACGCTCGCAGGCCGCTAGCCGCCACCCAAGCGCCCCGCCGCCGCTCCTCCATACGCGGCAGGCGTGTCGCTAATTGCGGCACTGGCGTCTAAAGTCGTCGGAACGCAGGGGCGCTTGACTGGCTGCGGAAGGGTTGGATTGTTGGGGAATGGCAGAAATCGAAGATTTCAGGGAATCGGCATGGCTTGCTCTGGCAGATGGTCTACCACCATGGCAGTGTAGGTTTTGACCCAGGTGTCCGGGGGGAAATTCGTCGCGTCTTGGGTGGCCAGGAATTTAGCCAGGTCAAAATAGTTGAGCTTGTGGTTCACCGGCTCGGTGCCCAGCGCCGCTTTGCCCTGGATGTGCGCCACAATGCTTCGGGCGGCGTGGGAATAGGCCCAGGGCGTCACACTGGTGCTTTCGAGCAAGCCCGGCGCAAGAAAGAACAGATTTGGCGCATCCAGCGCGCGAAACAGCGAGCCGCAACGTCGAGCCAATTGCTCGGGCCGCGTGATGCCGGCCAGCGCAGGCAGGGCGAGGTAACTCACGTCCAGCTCGTACCCGGTGCCCCACAGCAGCATGTCAGCCTCGATTTTCTGGCCGTTGGCGAGTTCGGCATGGTTCTGCTTGAGCTGCACGATCTCGCCAGCATGGCGCTCAATCTGCTGAAAATGTTCGATCATGTCGCGCCGCCCCGGAATGAGCTGGTCTTGGCTGATGTCGAATTCGCGCTCTGGGCGGATGGCGTCGATGCCAAACTTGGCGTAACGCCCGCGCAAGTCGTCGCCGATGCCGCGGTTGATGTCGGCCAGGGGCACGTCGAGCATCTGCTGGCGGCCCATCGTGCGCACGTCGCTGGCCAGGTGTTTTGATTTGCGGGTGGGGGACATCCACTTCAAACCCCGGTAGACCCAGATGATTTTTTGCGCCTGGTTTGCAAAACACAGCTCCAACAGGTCGAAAGCCGACGCGCCGCCGCCCACCACCACCACCCGTTTGCCGCGAATCTCGGCAGGCTCGCGCAGGGCGGACGAATGGAACTCGCGAACCTTCGAGTCGACGCGTTCGATGGCTGGCGTGAACAGGCGGTTGTGGCCGCCCGTGGCCGCGATCAGGTGCCGCGCCGTCAAGGTGCACTGCGGCGTGCTGAGGCGCCAGCCGCCCTCGGCAGGTTCGGCCCGCAGCACCGGCGTGTTGAGCCGAATGAAAGGCGCCAACTCAAATCGATCCACCCAAGATCGGATGTTTTTCAAAATGCTGGCCTGGTCTGCGCCGCCGATGGGCAAGTCGCCCAGAGTCCAGTCGATGGGGTTGTTTTGGATGTCTTGCCAGGCAGGCAATCGCGCCCACAGGCCGCCGACTTCGGCCTGCCTTTCCAGCACCAGCGCGCGCAGCCCGGCTTTTTTGCGTAATACAGGCTGATGATGCCGCCAATCCCGCCGCCGATGATCAGCAGGTCGTAGTCTTCTTTTGGGTTCATGGTCGCCTTCACACCCGACTGGACAAGAGTCTTTGGGAGTCTTTGGGAGTCTTTTGGGGTTAAGGTTTTCATCATCGCATCAAACCTCCAAACCTCCAAAACTACCCCCCAGCTGAAAATCACCATTCTTTTTGCAGCAGTCATGGGGTCAGGGGAGGTCACTTTCAAACTCGAACAGTGCAATCAAAGATCCGGCACGATGGCATTTGCATGTAAATCTTGGAAAAGTTATGAAAAATCAGCCCCCGGGTCTCGAATTACGTGCATAAAAAGCTACTAAATAAATAGCATCTTTGCGTTTTGTGGGAAGGAAAACCTGAAGCGCTGGGCACCTTGTCTGGGTATTGGTCATGGCGCATTGATGACACTCACAGGCTGGTGTATGCGGCAGACGATGCGGACTTTGACGTGGTTGCCTGCCGGGAGCGTTTTGACTTTCGAGGTAGGGCGAGGCTGTTTCAACTGCCGAAGGGGTCACTGGCCAACCACGTGTGTGAATGCGCGCAGGCTGTCAGCCGCCAGCCAAACGCCCCTGCGCCGCTCCTCCATACGTCGCAAGCGTGTCGCTATCCGCGACACTGGCGCCTAAAGTCGTCGGGACGCAGGGGCGCTCGGCTAGCTGTAATAAGGTTTGGCGTGGTGGGGCAAAAGGCAGGAATTGCAGTCTTTGCTTTAGTCGATGCGATCATGAAAGACCTGACCCTGGCTACTCACGTGACCCTGGCTACTCACGGACTTTGACATGGTTGCCTGCCGCAGGCACTATGCCGATTGAGGTAACGCCGGACGACAGGTGACCCTGGCGGGTTTTCGGTAAATCGCCAAGGCGAAATGACGGGCTGTAGTGGGTCATTTCGACTCAGTTTCACCTCGTGAAGTAGTTTATATTGATAGCATACTTATCAATAAACACGTGACTTATAGTCCGATTTATATTTAAATCGTGTATTCAACGGCGGAAAAGCGGTCAATCAACCCTAATTTGGGTATGGTTGGCGTCAAAAAACGCTGTCCCTGCGTTTGAACATCAAGGCTTGAACATTCACAAATCCTCAGGCTTTAGCCCTGTATGTTTTGCAAGGCGGGCCAGCATTTTGGGGCCAATTTCCTCACCCTCGTGGAAAGCGAAAACCACGTCACTCCAGCCGACACGAGCCAAAGTTCGGTGGGAGCCTGTTTGGCGCTTGATTTGCCAGCCCAGTCTCTGCAGCGACGCTAAAACCCGCTTGGCTTTGGAAGACGGCCACTGACTCATGCCGCTGCAAGCATGATATTGATAGGCATTGCCAGGTTGTCACCGGTTTCAATGCGCTCAGCGAGCGCTCGAAGTGCAAGCGCTTCCGCTTTTCCCATGGCCTCTTGCGCTGTGGCACCGTAGCTAAGTACCCCAGGAATCTCCGGCACTTCGGCAATCCAGCGCCCGTCATCCTCTCGCTCAAATTCGATATGAAAATTCATAGGGGCTCCACAGTTAGTGCGTTTCAGTTTAGCCCAACGACGCCAACATCCCCGCCTGCCCGAGGTCGTTCATCAGGTACAGCCAAGCAGAAAACTAGGAAAACTAGGGTGATATACCGTCTTGACTGTCCAGGCAGTAGCTGGCCCTAGTTTTTTCTGCCGTCCCTTGCGGCGATGCGATGATGAAAGACTTGATCCCTGATCCTGCCTTGCGGTTTTCTTCAGTGTGTTTGAGTCTGTGGCGAGTTTGTTCCAACTGCCGAAGGGGGCGTTGGCCCTCCACCCGCAGGATTGCTCGCGGGGCTCTGCCGCCAGCCAAGCGCCCCCGAGTTCGACAGTTGAGCGCGTAAGTCATTGATTCATATAGCGCCGCAAGTCAAGCGTGCCACTACAAGAGGGTCAACTGGGTGTTCAGGCTTGGTTTTTTGATCGTCAGCGCCGCCAGGATGGCGGTGTGTTCTTGGT